>CAZWIP010000518.1:0-1503 GCA_964634125.1 uncultured Dehalococcoidia bacterium | reverse complement strand
ATATAGCCGCGCGGAACAGCCCAGGCTGCGATAGATCTCCGGCAAGGTCATGCCAGTATAGGGTTCAGGCAGCTCTTCACCACGGAATATCCTATCTCCATACCAACATCCGATTCTGGGCTGCCAGACAATCTTGCCGCCAGACCGATTGTAGACGACGTCATGATGTAGTTGAGCAAGCTCTGTCATTTTTTCCTCAAGTCAAACCAAAGAGTGTTTAGCTATAACGAATATAGCCGCTGACCGTGGTACAATTGCTTTTGCATCACAATGATACCCCCCGGGTGTTTTGTTGGTTGATATATTACTACTATATCAAGCACTTGGGAGTGTTTTTGTGAATAGCCAGCGTGTTAACGCTTATTCTGGGCTAATAATACATATAAGGAACCTATGCTATAGCGTCTGAGGCAGTCGACAAGGCGCATATTTCCACAAACTCGGCGGGCGGGCGGGTCGGCCCCGAAACAGTGGTGCGCGCTGTTGTTTTAAAACGCGCAAACCGATATATTTCTTTGGGAGCTAAAATGAACGTACTGCTATTATCGCCAAGGGAGAGAGAGTCATCCTACCATAAGTTCAGTTCGTGGGAGAATGTTGGTCTAGGGCTGCTCTATCTCTCATCAGCTCTTAAGGAGCAGGGCTTCACCGTTAAGGTGGCTATGGTTAATACCGAAGAGGTGGAAGAGCTACTCCGAAGTTTCGAACCTGATGTAGTGGGTATGACAAGCGTTACTTCAACGTACAACAATGCAATTGGAATACTCAAAATCATTAAGGCCTATGACAATTCGATTGTTACAGTCATGGGTGGTCATCACGTCACGTTTACGACGGCGGAAACACTGAATGAGCCTGTTGTTGATTATGTTATACGGGGGGAGGGAGAGGAGGTGTTTCCAGCACTGCTTACCAATATCAAAAAGGGACAACCTCATATCTTGATTGATGGTGTCTGTTTTAAAAGGGGAGATAAAACTTACAACACAGACTCGCTGGCTCTGGTTAAGGATATCAGTAGTCTTGCGTTTCCAGACCGCGGAGCAGTAGAGCGGTATAATCCTTCTAATGTGTATGTTCTATCCAGCCGAGGCTGTCCCTTTCAATGTACATTCTGTTCGGCATCGAATCTGTACGGAGGAGCCTGGCGCAAGAGAAGCGTTGAAGATGTGCTCAGCGAGCTTGAGGGAATAAAAGGCATCAGAGACGGTTCAGTTACTGTGCAGTTTGGAGATGAAACCTTGACAATCGACACCCGATGGGCAAAACAGCTCTGCCAGGGCATTGTCGAGAGGGGATTGAAGTTCAAGTGGTATGCCAATACCAGGGTTGATTCCATCACCAGAGACCCCGATATATTGGAGCTTATGCAGCGATCGGGTTGCCAAGGTGTTTCCCTCGGTATAGAAAGCGGCGTTCAGGAGATTATAGATTCATATCGTAAAAAAATCACCCTCGATCAGATTGTGCAGGTCCGGCACGACGAGACGATGGACGGATGCC
>CAZWIP010000517.1:0-1516 GCA_964634125.1 uncultured Dehalococcoidia bacterium | reverse complement strand
GAGCAATATTTTTTTCCGGGGCATTATGGACCGCCGTCATCATCCCAATCTGGCGTAGAAAAGACCAGCACAACCCCCACAGCATCCGGGCGATAAGAAGAACAGCAAAAAGAGAAAACGTAGCGTATGTCAGCGTTATCAGAGAACCCAAGAGTAGAGCAGCGGTGAGGAGGATGGTCATGTTATGTCGCACTATCGTTCGTTCAGCAATGTGATTTGTAAGCAGGCGTATCCATCGATTGATTGATAAAATGAGACCTACCTGAATGGGTAGGAGACCAATCTCATTATAATAGATTGGCAGTATGGCATACATAGCCTGGTCTCCCAGCAGAGAAAAGGCTATTGCTATGCCTACAAATAAAACAGGTCGTGGGGGACGAATAATCAAATTAGATTTACCCTCATTCAATTTCGAAATTGTTGCACTCATCAGATATAATATAACAATACTGATTGCAATATTATTCAATCATGATAAACCATGAGAGAAAGCAATGCACGTGAATGAGAGAGTGTTCTCCGATGTTTCCATTGCCCATTTTCATTAGACAGGATTTACTGGATTTTCAGGATATTTTTGCCTTTCCGGATGAAAGGCAAAAATGTTCAATCCCTCTTCGAGGGACTTAAAAATTGTCGAGCGTATTGAAAGCGAAAGCTATATTAACCGAATATGAGCTGTGCATATACTGAAGCAGTGATTTCTGCCGAAGGCAGATTGGGTTTCATCACTTTCATCAGGAAAGTGATGAAAAAAAATTCCAGTAAATCCTGTTCATCCTGTCAGGAAAATAAGTATGAGGAAGGAGGAGGAAGGTGAATGAATATTTTAGTAACGAATGATGATGGTATCGATTCCCCTGGTATTTGGTCTCTTGCCGAAGCCATGAGCCGATTGGGTGACACCTTAATCGCCGCTCCCGTTAGTCAGCAAAGTGGCGTTGGTACATCACTGAGCCTTCATAGCGGGATGAGCGTATCCGAAGTATCGAGTCGTATAAAGGGAGTTCACGCTCATGCCATTGGGGGTACACCATCAGATTGCGTCATCATAGGCTTACGTCGTTTAGCCCAGGGACACATTGATCTTCTTGCCTCTGGTATTAATTTGGGCGCTAATTTGGGCCGAGACATCCTCTACTCAGGGACTGTCATGGCTACATTGCAGGGACATTTTCGGAATATACCGTCAATAGCTTTTTCCCTTGATATAAAGCGAGGCCAAGAGCCCCTTTTTGATGTTGCAGCTATGGTGGCTATGTCTATGGCGTTGAGTATCAAAGAAGCGGAGATACCAACTGGATCCATTTTAAACGTCAATGTTCCGAACCTTCCGAAGGAACAGATCAAAGGTGTCGTTGCTACCAGGGCAGCATCAAGTGCGTATCAGAGATTATCCAATAAGAAAAGCGGGGATGACGCGCGCTATACGACGGAGAGATCCAAAATAGCAGAGGAAGATTTAGAAGAGGGGACCGATATATGGGCCATTGCCATGGGGTATGTATCGATC
>CAZWIP010000516.1:0-1517 GCA_964634125.1 uncultured Dehalococcoidia bacterium | reverse complement strand
AGTCTCTCTCAAAAAATCAGCCCATTCTGTGCCACATGTGCTGGAAGGCTACAAGAAGTCTCTCTTGGCACATCGTGTGATTGGACAGTATCGGCTATTCCATTTTGAACAGCGACCAGAGGGAATATTCAAGTTCCTCCATGAACAAGCACCCGAGGCATCGTCAGAGGTGTATGTAGCCATTATTCAATATCAAATTACCAATTCTGATAACCTAGAGGTCGAAGATCAGCTAAAGTACTTTTGGAATGCTCATATAAGGGATGTGTTATTTGAATCCCTTGATTTTATCAAAGAAAAACCAATGTTTTGGTACCAGGTTGTCAGGCTATTACTGCAAAGAAAAGACAGTGCCACCAAGAGTCTGATTAGGGATACACTTGCTCTGTCGATTTTACCTGCAACACCAGGCTCTATTGAACAACTCGCTGCATATGCTTTAGTGAAATACGATTATGATTTTGACTGGAATTATCTATGGCAGCGAATCTTAGACAATCCTGACTATGGAGACAATTTGATGCGTCGGATTGCTTCAGATATTGATAGGGATGAAGAACTCCTACTTGCGAAACTAACTCCGCAACAGATAGCTGATCTTTATATATTTCTGGTTGAACGCTATCCATACGATACTGATGTTCACCATGATGGGACATACACACCATCAGGAGATGACAATGCCCGAAGCCTCCGAAATACTACGCTGAGATTTCTGGATGAACTGGGAACGAGAGAATCGTATCAGGAGATAAAGAGGATTACCGAGACATTTCCTGACCTTACTTGGTTAAGCAGATATCTTGTTGATGCTAAAAGTAAAATGTTACAAAACACGTGGTCGCCACTAACCCCCGAACAATTCCATCGATACGTAGATAATGATAATCTTGTTATAGTCGTAAATGAAGAGGGGGAGACTTTTTTGGAAATGAAATCCCGAAGTCTATGGAGTAGGTTTAAGGAAAGGGTGGTGGTCAATCCCAATATTTGGGGCCTCGGTATTCGGTTATACGACAAGTCTGCTCAGAAGGAATACCACTGATGGTATAGCAGCGATCAGACCAATACACGATCACAGTAAAACGCGCATAATGAACAAGGGACAATGATTCCCTTGATCATATTTGATATTCCACTGTTTCACAGTTAGTTAGCGCGACATCAGAATCTGAATATACACTAGGTGATGCAGAGTTGAATGTGATCATCAACTGACAAGTTGTAAATATCCTCAAATTTCCTCCAGATTTACCCGCTAAACGTTTCTAGGTGTATAGAGATGTACGTGAGCATGCCTATTGGCTTATTCTGTCTTAAAATTGATTCTACGAGCTCAATACATGCATAATGCAAATACTCTTCCCACGTATATCCCACAGATAATGTGGATATTTGTTGATCTTTGTGAATATTCTTATGGGAAGTGGGGGATTATCATAAATGAATAACCCCCTGATATACAGGGGGTTACGTGTGTACACCCGCCAGGAGTCGAACCCGGAACCTTCTGATCC
>CAZWIP010000515.1:0-1522 GCA_964634125.1 uncultured Dehalococcoidia bacterium | reverse complement strand
CATCGAATTTCTTAGTGATATTCTTAATATTAGCAAGGGGAGCATAATAATCGAAAAAGGACTGACGAGCAAGCGGAAGGGAATAGTTATCGAAGGTTTAACTCAGGATGAAGTTTCCAATCGTTTGAGTAGTCTGTGAGATCGGAGATGGTAATGGCACGCGACTATACACATTTAGCAAAACAGGGAGAAGAGATTGGCTGGGAGATTCGATCTTATAGTGCATCCGAAAGTACATTCGAACACAATGGCAAACAGGTTCTGCTGGTTGAAGTTGAAGCTAGCGGGTGCAGTTTTTGTGATGGAAGCTATGCACAGAGTCTCATGGGCGCCAATGTTGAAGGGTATATCGTGAAATGGAAGTACAAAGAAGGCGATGAAGGACAGCCAAATTCGCTTATAGAGCCCATCCGAGATGCTGATAACCAGAAGGAAATAGCTGCGATTCTTAAACCAAGGTATGCCAGGTCACAGATAAATTTCTGCTAATATTCGAATTTTTCAAGAATATGAATCCGGATAAACGTTATTCATTCGAAATTGGTCCGATAAGGCCTCCGAGTGAGGGTAGTGATCAGTCGCTACTTATAAGGGCAACTCGTAATTGTCCGTGGAACAAGTGTGAGTTCTGTCATACGTATCGAGGAAAACGCTTTGAGTTACGAAGCGTTGAGGAAATCAAGATTGATATCGATGTAGCCAAGACCATTGTCGATGAACTGAAGGAAGCTTCATGGAAGATGGGAATGGGGGGCACCATTAATGGAGATATGGTGAGCAGCCTGGTGCACAATAACCCTGATGTTTACAGTCTGGATTTGGTAGGTACTGAGGCTGCAAATGACAGGATTCAAAGTCTGGTGAATGTGGCAAACTGGCTGGTTTCCGGCGCGAAGACAGTTTTCTTACAGGATGCGAATACACTGATAATGCGTACGCCTGAATTGGTTGAGATCATCCGATATCTCAAAGAAACGTTTCCTACGATAGAACGAATAACTTCCTATGCCCGATCCAAGACTGCAGCAAAGAAATCCCTGGAGGAACTGAAACAACTGTATGAAGCTGGCCTTTCCCGATTGCATCTGGGCTTGGAGTCAGGGTGTGATGAAGTCCTATTTTTTATTCAAAAGGGAGTAAGCGCAGCGGATCATGTCGCCGGAGGAAAGAACGTAGTAGAATCAGGTATTTCCCTTTCAGAATATGTAATCCCGGGATTGGGCGGGCGCAGGTGGTCTGAAAAACATGCGGTGGATACGGCGCGTGTGTTGAATGAGATAAATCCGGATTTTATTCGACTGCGAAGTCTTGTGGTGAGGAAAGGGACAGACCTTTACGGGAAGCTAGAATCCGGTGATTTCGATCAACTGACTGAAGATGAATTAGTTGATGAACTTCGGCTTTTTATCGAAAAACTGGACTGCAATTCGTATCTAATAAGTGATCATATGGCCAATCTGCTGTGGGAGATCGAGGGGCAACTTCCTGATGCAAAAAACTCTTTGTTAAAAACCATTGATGA
>CAZWIP010000514.1:0-1531 GCA_964634125.1 uncultured Dehalococcoidia bacterium | reverse complement strand
ACCCTACGCGCTGTCCTTTATATTTTGCACCATGGGCCTGCGCACAGTCTTCAATAACCTTGAGATTATGTCTGCGGGCAATATCCAATATGAGACCCATGTCGGCAGGCTGTCCATATATGTGGACAGGTATGATCGCTTTTGTTCTCGAGGTTATAGCATTTTCTATAAGGTTCGGGTCTATCGTGAAATAGTCTGGCTCGATATCGACAAATACAGGTGTTGCTCCTGCCAGTTCAATAGCCGCTACTGTTGCAACGGCTGTGTGGGAAACGGTGATGACTTCATCTCCTTTGCCGATACCACAGGCAACAAACGCAAGGTGTAAGGCATCCGTACCGCTGCCAACACCAATCCCATGACTGACACCGATGTATTTGGCAAATTCCCCTTCAAAGGCCTTTACTTCCTCCCCAAGAATGTACCAACCCTTTTCCAAAACCCGGGAAATGGCAGCGTTTATTTCGTCTTTGTACGTGAGATACTGGGCTTTAGGATTGGCGCAAAGTATCATTACAGAATTTTTACCTCCGGAACATAAACAACCCACTTACCGCCGGACTGCATGAACTTTTGCTCTTTAGCCATGATTTCTCTGGCGTGGTTATAGGCAAACAGAAGGGCATAGTCGGGATAGTTGGCTGCAAAATCTTCGTGGGGACGAACCGGGATATGGGCACCGGGACTGAATTTCCCCTGCTTTATCGGGGTGGTATCGCTTATAAATTCAATGTGATCAGTGGTAATTTCACAATAGTTGATAATGGTCGTGCTCTTTGACGTGGCGGCATAACCGACAATCCTTTTGCCTTGCTTTTTAATATCGTCTAAAAGCGTCATCAAACTATCCCGGGAATGCTCACAATTTCCGCGAAACTTGTCATAAGTCTCGAGTTTGTGAAGACCCAACTTGTTTTCCTTCTCCAACTGCTTATGAACATTCTCTGAAACAGAACGAACTCCTTTACGGGCAATTACATACCGCATTGAACCGCCGTGAGTTTCCTGGGGCTCAACGTCAATTACCTCCATCCCATACATTTTGAACAAATATTGAATCGAACCAACAGAAAACAGGAATGCATGCTCATCGTAAATCTGATCGTAGATGGTATTTTGAATGATATCTCCGAGATATGGATCTTCAAACATAACAACTCCATCAGGTTTAAGAAGTATCTCAATACCTGAGACGATCGAATGTAAATACGGAATATGGCACATAACATTAGCACCTAAAAACGCATCGGCCTGACCGTGTTGTGATACAATTTTCCTGGCTAATTCTTCATCAAAGAACTCAGTAACTGTGTTTATCCCTTGATCCCTGGCTACCTGAGCAACGTTTGAAGAAGGCTCTATGCCCAAGTGGCGAAAACCTGCTTTTGCAAAGTGTTCGAGCATAATACCATCGTTACTGCCAATCTCAACTACAAAGGGGTCATCGTCCGGCAGATAATCATCCATAACGTGGTTGGCAAACTCCTGAAAATGAATCGCCATCGCCGCGGATGTACCGGAGAAGAAGGGA
>CAZWIP010000513.1:0-1533 GCA_964634125.1 uncultured Dehalococcoidia bacterium | reverse complement strand
CTCAATGATCAATATTAATGGACTGACCGACAGCAATGCGGCCATAAGCATTGATCCCAACGGTCTTTTGAGCAACGGTAGTGACGATGATTTAAATGGGGCCGTCGATGACATTAGCGATCTTAATTATAACGACGCATACGACAACAGGAACTGGCAGACGAAGATAATGCTGAACACCTTTGAGGGAGGTTACACGGATACTAATACCACCATCTACACCACTACCATTCAGCCATCAGCAAGCTGGCTCGAATATTCATCCTCAACCGCTGACGGAACTGAACTGACTATCGAGTACAAGAAGGATTCCCTGGACATCGATGGTGACGGCAACACAAGCGAGATAGTCTTCTATAATGGGAGCCTGGCAAACCCTTACAACGTCGAGACAGCAGCAACTTCCGCCACCGGACAACCCGTAGTGGTGATTACTTCTACAGGTAGATCGCAAGGATCTACGCGCGTAATACAGGTGGAGGCTGTTCATCAACCCGTGGATATCCATGCGGAAGGCGCGGTTATGGTCGATTTGTCGCCTACTTTATCGGGGTCTGTCCTGGTCAGCGGATTTAACTATGATGGGTCCACGACATCTGCCGACGAGGGTAGTCCTCACTGGCCTTCAATTGCTACCTTTAAAACCAACGGGGTTGATAATCACGGAGGTGCAGAGAAGTTCGATTACCCGAATCCGTCTCCTCCTCCTACAAACACCAGCGCCAACTACACAGATCAAGATATTAATTTGTTGGCCGGCACATCTCCTGCTCCTGCCAACGAGGAAGAGTTGGGTACTGAATCGGAAATACCGTATGGAACCAAATTGGAATCATCGGGGCATAAGCCGGGGGTATGGACTACCCAGACAGTTTCGCCAAGCGCTGACATATTTGGAGGAAATGATACAGAACCCTGGAAAAAAGACAGCGCAGGCGCCTGGAAACCATTGGCCGACCTGCTTGGCATAACCCAGGATCAACTGGATGCCATCCTTGCGAAGGCAAACGTGACTGAAAGTGATATGGATGGATCCGGTCCCCTGAGGGTGGCCCCTCAGGGGATTATGTACATCGACAATGCCGCCAGCGGGCAGGTGCTAAAATTAACGGCTTCCACACCGAGCAATACCGACGGGTGGGGGCTCATGTATGTAACCGGTGACTTTGACAGCCAGAAGTTGGCGTTTAGGGGCCTGATTTATGTGGAAGGTGATACAGAGATTTCATCATCTTTCTGGATGATGGGGTGTATGGCAGTCAAAGGTACGACAGAAGGTGACTTCAATGCTGGCAATGCCACATTTCTTTATAGCAAGGATACCTTGGAACACTATGTGAATAAGGGTATGAAGTTTGTAATTCTTTCGTGGCAGGAGGTGCTGAATTGAGGCTGATTACTCTTCTTTAGCCCACCATATAGGAAGCATTCCGTTGTTTTCTTCTTTCAGTTTGAGTGCCAGATCAGTTAGCTGATTATTGATTTTTTGGCTCGTCACCAAAATCTGTGGGTGAAATTGACTGAAAATTGAAT
>CAZWIP010000512.1:0-1544 GCA_964634125.1 uncultured Dehalococcoidia bacterium | reverse complement strand
ATCTCCATACAGCCACTATATCACAAAGTGACTATTAGTGTTAACAGGACCTAGTCATTATATAGACATTCATATCGTAGTATCAACATCAGGCTAACACTATGGTTGGGAGGTGGAAAGGTGATATTCTGACAATACCTTATCATAAAACCCGTAGAAATGGTGGCCTGGCTTTTAGGGAAAGGGCATTATTTATGTCAAAATATAAAATCTTAACTGAAGGAGGCTAAATGCACGACGAAACAGTAAAGGCACTGTATGATTTCTATGAGTTAGAGGACAAGAATGATTTTTATCCGGCATACCTGTATCTGAGGTATCTTGACGTATTTCTCAACAAGGTACTTCAATCACTGGGAATGCCAACAAAGGAATCTCCACATGAATTGCCAGCGGACATCGATGCGATGATAGATATGTATATACAAGAGGTTTCGGATGCAGCACCGAGTGCAGAGACCAGTATCTATCATGCAAAAGTCGTTAAATTCGCAGATGCAATGAAACTGGTATCCCAGAAAGGCGATATTGATATTGCGGTATCCGAGAAGGTTGTTCCATTCAAGATAGCCAGGGACATCGTTCTCCGGAACCCGGAATCGGTAGCTGTTGGGAGGTGCCCGTGCAGGGCAGCTGTAGAAAATCCCTGTATCCCTGAACCGATGGAGGTCTGTCTTTTTATCGGTGAACCTATTGCTTCGTTCCTGTATACCAACAATCAGGCATTCAGGCAGTGTTCACAGGAAGAAGCGATGCGGATAATAGAGTACGCACGAGATCAGGGCCTAGTTCACACCGCGTGGGCTAAGAAAGAGTTGGGTAACAGCTTCCATATGATATGCAACTGCTGTGACTGTTGCTGCATGGGAGTGAAGATGTGGAATCTGCTGGAAGGCACGGTTCCAATCATGGCCCCTTCCGGCTACGTCGCTGAAGTGAGCGATGACTGTGCGGGATGCGGTACTTGCGTTGATGACAATTTCTGCCATTTCAAGGCAATCACTATGAACGAAGAAGGCGACAAAGCGGTCATTAATCTCGATAAATGCATGGGTTGTGGCGTATGTGAAAATAAGTGCCCTGATGGGGCCATCAAACTCAGAAGAGAGCCTTCCAAGGGGGAACCGCTGGATCTGGACGAACTGAAGAGCAAATCATAAATATTGATGAGTTTAGGAGGATACAAATCAAATGATAGTAGTGGTAGCAAAGATCAAAGCCAAAGCGGGAGAAGAAGGAAAGGTCGAAAAAGCCTTGAGGGACGTGCTCCCCAAAGTACGTGAAGAAGAAGGAACTCTGGAATATCTTCTGAATCGATCCCAGAGCGATCCTTCAACACTCATGGTTCTGGAAAAATACAAGGATATGGACGCTTTCATGGCACATGGTTCATCACCTTATCTGGCAGAGATGTTCGCCGAGATATTACCTGTTCTGGATGGGGACCTGTCTGTTGAACTGTTTGATGATTTAGCATAGCTATTTAAAGTAACTGAAGGAGAAATACAATGATAGTCGGAGGATGTGACATTGGTTCCACCACT
>CAZWIP010000511.1:0-1562 GCA_964634125.1 uncultured Dehalococcoidia bacterium | reverse complement strand
GAAACGCGCCCAGATCAGAACCCAAACTGAACTGGCGAGTCTTTGTGACATGAGGGTTCAAAGCCTGAACAAGGTCCTGAAGGGGCGGCAAAGTCCTGGTTCTGCTACTATCGACAAACTCTGTGAAGTCCTCGGGGCCCAACCGGGCGATTTCCTATTTCACGAGCCGGATTGGAACGAAACTGACTGAGGCGTTGCAGGGGGCTTGGCAGAAACCATGGATATCGTTCGATTGACTCCCCGGATGCTGGCCCAGTCGCGGGTAATTGCCAAAGGCAAACGTATTCGTGATATACGGCGTCTGGTGGAGACGTATGGAGGAAAGCCATCCCAATGGGTCAAGAAGAGTAGCCCACCTTTCGAGATCGACGGCCATCCGCATGAATATCATTGGTACGAGCATACGGGTATTGGCCGGGTTGAAATCAAGCAAAAGCAGGTAGACAGACGATGATTGCCAAATTGCATCAGGAAAACGCGGAATACCCGGACCTGACAACGGGCACGCCCTACGTTGTGATAGGGATCGAGGCAGATGATTTCCGGTTGCTGAATGATCATGGTTGCCCCTATCTCTATCCCTCGCATCTCTTCGCGGTGGTCGATTCCTATGAACCCAGTGATTGGGTCGCTGAATACGGGGAAGAGGGAGAGCGATATGCCTACCCTCCTGACCTGAATGGGGCTGGCTTCTTCGAAGATTTTTTCGACGGAAAAGATGAGGCGGTGGTCACCTTCTGGCGGACCGTCAATCAGCGTCTGGCCCTCACGGCAGGGGCTGTATGATCTCTTTATGACAGCTCCTGTGCGCCTTCGCGCGGTGGCACCGATGGATGGGTTTTGGGTGCATTTGGAGTTCACCAACGGTACGGAACGAGATGTGGATCTGGCTCCCTTTCTTCGGGGACCGATATTCGAACCGTTACGGCGCGATCCAGCGCTATTTCGTCGAGTGCGCGTTGATGACCGTATGAAAACCCTGGTGTGGGAAAACGGCGCCGATATCGATCCGGACGTTCTGCATCGCGGTCTGCAATCTGCCTGGATGGAAGATGAGGACGCGATCCATATGGGTTCTGGCGGCAGCCTGACCGATCGGCGCTTATAGGAAGCGATATCGCGATGTTTCGGATCCCGGCACAATGAATAAGAAGGCCGAAAATGGAACGTAAGCGCCCCCCTATTGTAATAGAGGAAGTGAGTGACATTAGTGAAGTCGCCCAAGCCCGCAAACAACGGGAGCTGTTTGACCGAAATGCTACCTGGCTGCAACAGCACCTACCGGAAATCTACGCAGCGCACCGTGGTGCGTGCATCTGTATTGCCGGAGAAGAACTTTTCGTGGCCGCCACGGTTGAAGAGGCCATAGCGCAAGCACGAGCCGCTCATCCTGAGGATGATGGCTGGTTTACCCGATACATTCCCCAGGAGAAGGTAGCTCGTATCTATGCTTCTTAGAGGGGTGTGGCAGTTGTGATCCGGCGGTCCTTGAATATCGCCCAACTCAAGGAGGCGAATGAGATGGTTCCTACGCAGATAGCACCCGTCGAAGGCCAGGTGAA
>CAZWIP010000510.1:0-1574 GCA_964634125.1 uncultured Dehalococcoidia bacterium | reverse complement strand
ACGATTGCCCCGATGAGCATAGCGTCGGACATTCCGGACGTGAAGGCCTTGTTAGTTTCTTCCACGATCAACGCCGAGACGTCCGGCGGCAACTGCTCCGCGACTATATGGGCACTCTGTATGCTGTTCTGAATTGCTCCGTACGTTTCTTCTGTCAAAGAGGTAACTGCCCTCAGGCTCTCGGTGCTATCTAGATAGATCCTGTTCATTACCGCACCAAGGACAGCTACTCCTAGCAGGTAGCCTATCTGCTGCGTAGTCGCGTCCATCGCTGAGCCAATCCCGGCTTTATCTACCGGCAGCGAGCCCATAACCGAGTCAGCTGCCGGACTCCATGCCAGTCCGAAGCCAATTCCGACGAGGATGAGAGGACCCAATAACACCAGGTAAGACGTATCCGTGGTGGCGAACGACAGCCAAAACAGTGCGCATCCAGATACGAAAATGCCAAGGCTGACTGGTAATTTGACACCAATAGCACGTACCGCAATAGGGACCATGATTGCCACCATCGTCATAAGTACCGTACCTGGCAAGAGACGGAGTGCCGTTCCAAGGGCGGAATGTCCCTGTACAGTCTGCCAGTACTGACTGAGGAAGAAAAGCATGCCGGCTGTGCCAAACGATCCCGCGACCATCGCCACGTTGGCCCCGGTGAACGACATGTTTCTGAAGAATCTCATAGGGAACATGGGATGGTCGGTGCGCCGTTCCCACCAGACAAAGACAGCCAATACCGCGATTCCGACGACCATGAACGCGATCGCCGAAGCTTCAGTCCATTCATCTGCTCCTGCTTTGATGATGCCGTAGACCAGCAGGGACAATCCCGCGATAGACAGTAACACCCCGGGCAGGTCTACCCTGGGAGCAGTCTCATCCCTCGATTCCCTGACGAAGTAGTATCCTCCGGCCAACGCGATCAGCACTATGGGGATATTGAAAAGGAACACAGAATACCATTCAAAGTATTCCAGCAAGATTCCCCCGATGACCGGTCCGATGCCGTAACCAAATCCGAAGATACCGGCCCAGATGCCGATCGCCGTGGCGCGTTGCTTCGGATCGGCAAAGGTCGCCCGAATAATTGAAAGCGTCTGAGGAAGTGTTATGGCGCCGCCTATGCCCATAAGGCCGCGGCTAGCAATAAGCATTTCCATTGAAGTTGAGAGTGCCGCCGCCACTGAGAAGACGCCCAGCATAACCAGACCGGCATAGAACAGGAGCTTGCGCCCAAAGCGGTCACCGATAGCCCCCATGGTCAGTAGCAGTGCCCCGAATGACAGAAGGTAGGCATTGATCATCCACTGGAGTTCGCTAATATTGGCTTCGAACTCCTCCGATATCGCTGGCAAAGCCAGGTTGAGAACACCGTCATCAACGCCAATGATCATCACGGCAAGACACAAGAAGGCCAACGCAATCCAGGGCTTGTTGTATCTCCTTTGTTCGTCCTTCATGATAACGCTCTTCATTTCGATGAGCTAGAATCATCGCATGAATATTAGGATTTGACCTAATTGGTCCCAACTATACAACCAATCCAAATGGAAATCAAGGCGGGATCACTCCTG
>CAZWIP010000509.1:0-1590 GCA_964634125.1 uncultured Dehalococcoidia bacterium | reverse complement strand
ATACGTACGTTTGGGAGTTTGAAATGTCGGAATTCAATCCATTGTATCGTTTGGTGACGCAGTCGTTGACTCAATACACGATCTTGATCACGGTAGAAGGTAAGGATTGCAACCTCCCAAACAGTTCCTTCCTTTGGAGGGTTGTTTCGTGCCCAATTTGCAAAATGCCTAAGCTCTTCGATGATAATTGATGCCTCTTGGCGGTTGGAATTTGATCCCCTTCTGTAATTTCCCTTAATACCAATCCAGACCGCTCGAAAGGCATATCTAGGGTATTTCCAATCTCTCCGCTGTTCCATATCATCCGGATCATGAAGAGCTTTTCCTTCGTATATGTATTCGCGTGAAAAGTCTGATATATCAGGATGCATCCTATGTTGGTATTTGAGCAGCACATGGCGTTCAAGGATGCATTCTCTAGGAAGTCCATCTTGTAGTGCATGATCAGATTTTGGACGAGAGTCTTTACCAAATCCACCTTGAAGAGATTCCAAGACTGATGGGAGAGCGATTCTCTTCACCCGATCAATTTTATCCTTCACATCATCTGCATTATTAATTGGGAGTAAAGACTGAATAGCATTTTCATACCATCTCGCTGTATCACTGTCTCTATTCATGCGCTGTTCGTAGAGTCGAACCAGCCTCCATCCAACCTCTTTTTCCCAACTGGGTGTTTCATCTATATCCAGGCCATTTAGAATGCGCCAGGCTTCTATACGACGGATCAAAGCAATGCTTTCTGAAAAATCTCCTCTGATCGTTGCAATATCCAAAGGCAATTGGTTCAAAATTGATTCAATCTGTTTTTTAGAGGTGATCACAATATCACCCACTGACAAGTCCTTCGAGTCTGCAGTGACAATCGATGTGTTTTTGTTCTGAGCTTGTTTCTCGTATAATTCAATCATATTTTCGTTATCGGAAATAACAAGACAAGTCCTGTGGCGACTTGGATTACCCTGGTTGGCAAGAAAGACATCCACACAGGCGCTTCGCTCAAGCTCAGGTGGAAGGCAGGTTTGAACATTTATCGCAGTTGATTCCTCATCAACAAACGGGGATAGCTGCCTTGGATCACCCACGATGATCCATCTTTTAGCAAGCATCGCAGGTACTAGGAACTCCTGAAAGGTTGTCTTGGATGCCTCATCAAGAATCATATAGTCAAATTGAGGCTGACTCACCTTGCACTGTAAACGCTCCTGCTTTATTTCGGGATGTTGCAGAATGCCGATCGTCGTTCCACAGACAAGGTTTGCCGCGTTTAGTATCACTTCCTCAATTGTTCGATCATCTTTTCGTTGAAGTGCTGCCAAGAGAGTATCTTGTGCTTCAGTCCTTTGTCTAGTATTCGACAAATAGCGTTTTATTCTATTTTTCTCTGTATCTACGAAACGTTCAATTTGATATTCGCGGACCGACTCAGAGATATTATGTTTGTCTCCTATCCTGACGGGAACGAGGTCTTCCTTGAAATTTTTAAGTCGTTCGAGAACGTTATCAACCGCTACATGAGTTGAAGCACATAAGAGAATCCGTTTACCCTGGTGAACAAGTTGTAGAACTAATTCACATATTGCCGTAGTT
>CAZWIP010000508.1:0-1630 GCA_964634125.1 uncultured Dehalococcoidia bacterium | reverse complement strand
ATTCTGTATTTTCCCGGTCTAGAGCGATTTCTGAATTGGGTAAACCACGGCCGAAGCAATCGAAATAAAATTCAGCTTCTTCATAAGTAAGATCAGGCCTTTTCCCCATCGTATTCCTCTCAATTTCAAATTACGACCAATTACACACCTAATTACGCATACCCATTTTGCTATTCTCTCATTATACGGGTGAAGGGAGGTAATTGGAATGATCTTAATAGATAAGTTAACCAATATCCCGCAAAAACTAATGTTCAAGTGGCGTATTAGGGCAGACCCAATAGTTATTTATCATTTGGATAAGAATCAAAATTAGAGAGGTCTATTCAATGACGGTAAAAACTCAATATGGAATGGTGCGCTCCACGATTAACAAGTGGATGCAAATAGCAGACTGGGAAGCGATTGATATAGTGCTCGCGACTTCGTTGTGCTTGTATCTTCCCGGTGATCCTGTTTGGTTGATGATAATCAAGCCGCCAAGTGGTGGGGGTACCGAGATTCTCCGTGCGATAAGCAAGCATGAGGATTCCCAACAGTTGGATGCGATTACTCCGTCCACATTGTCTAGCGGGCTGAAGATGGGCAAGGACAAACATGGCGGGGAGAAAATACTCGAAAAGCTGAATGGTAAAAGAGTGATAACTCTCGATATGTCCAGGTATTTGGGAGAGCGGGCGGATGTAAGACGTCAGATATTCTCGCAGTTGCGTGGAGCCTATGATGGTAGTGTTGTAACGGCGTTTGGAAGTACGGCTGGTATTGTGGATCAACAAGACTTCCGGTTTGATTGGATTGTGGCAGCAACCCCCGCAATTGAGAGGTTCAGAGGATTTGAAGCCGAGCTTGGGGAAAGGTTTGTGGATGTAAGGCTTAATGTAGATCGGATGGAAGTAGCCTTGAAGGCAGCTGAGACAGAAGTGGAGGGAGCAACGGATGAGATGAGGAATGCGATTCGGTCGGTTGTTTGTGGGTTGATTGATGAATGCAGATACAACGAAGTTGAAGCTCCCACATACTGGAAGCGGATTGCTCGGCTTGGGGATGCAACAGCAACACTGAGGTCTCCGGTAGTAAGGGACCGGACACACGATGTTATTGCTATGCCTGACCCCGAAGTAGGTGGGCGGCTGACGAAGGTGCTAATCCGGTTGTCGAAGGGAATGGCAATGCTACGTAGGAAGGCTAAACCTGATGAGCTAGATTACCTTGCTTTGCTGAGAGTCGCATCGGATTCGATACCTATGACTCGTCTGGCCGTCTTGGCATGTGTGCTTGATGGTATTACAGATACGAGCGAGATTGCAGAAAACACTAGGGTGGGGAAAAACACTGTGGGTGAGGAACTTGAGAACTTGAGACTGCTCGGTGTGATAAAAAGAGGCATGATTTTGACAAAGGAATGGGAAGTAATCATGGAGGATACGGGTTTGAATTTCGCTATAACAAGACCAGCAGGATACACAGTCATAGGTTGGGCGAAGGTCAAAGATTTTAAAACGGGAGGTGCTGATATACCAGAAGAGTAGAAGATGTACCGTTGAAAATCCTCGCAGAATCCCATAGTACTATTAAAAAAATAGGGCTATCCCTTTCGTTGGACTACCTACTACATGTTGTGTTTGGGGTT
>CAZWIP010000507.1:896-1633 GCA_964634125.1 uncultured Dehalococcoidia bacterium | reverse complement strand
ACATCAAACCAGAGCCCACACCCTTCTACAAAAGGAACATTTGCCAGGACATCGTTACTACTCACAGGAATTCGCCCATGTTGAACTTCCCTGGGGTGAACGAATTTGTACTCATCTGCTGTTCCCACGTCAGCTAAAAGAGCAGCGCATGCCATTCCATCGAAATCGGCCCGGGTTATTAATCTCATCGTTTAATCCTCTAATTCCTTGTCCAGTGCATCTGCATGACTCAGATACAGATTGGTGGATACAACCGAAGGAACATCTTCTGATCTTAGATGCAGCAGTTTGGATTTAATCTTTTTTGCCGTTATGACGTCCTCATCGTCATCCGGAGCCAGCGCCAGAATATCGATGACGTGCAGCGCCAGCTGGGTTTTTCCTTCCTCCATTAGCTTATTGGCCTTATCCAGGATGGACTTCCGATCGCTGATGGCGCTGGCAACTGCGCTGGCCGCATCCTGCGGATGGGCTGGATGCAGATTGGTTGGATTTCTGTCCCACCATCCATTCTCCGATCGGTAAATGTCCCGAACGATCATGTCGGGACAACCGTAAATCGGTATTGACCATGGTTGCTCAAAATATTCAGCTGGATATTCAATGTCATGTAGGATCTCCACATCGGTCATTCGCTGATTCAATCGTTTTGTCACTTCTCGGCGGAGATACCGCAGACCGTCGGCCATGTTGTTCAACATAAACTGAATTTCATCTTTTCCTTTAACAATTTTTCC
>CAZWIP010000507.1:0-886 GCA_964634125.1 uncultured Dehalococcoidia bacterium | reverse complement strand
AAGGAATGAGAATTTCTGGTTGGAGAGCCGCCAGTCTTTCCAGCGTATTTACCCAGCGGACGTCATCGCGCTGAGTGCGCAATGGGGTTCCGATATTGATACAGGAGCTGATCACCGAGGGACCTCCGTAGAGAAGTTTCTCATCAGGCAGCCAAATCGCTACCGAATCGTCGGTTTCTGATGGTGCCCAGATTACCTCAACTGGGCGGTTGCCAATGTTCAATCGTAGTTTATCACGGAAGGTAATGGTGGGAAAGGTATGAGTCGGCTTTCTCATTGCTCCGGGTGGAACCCGAAACTGAATGGCCGCCAGGTACCCTTGCAGTTCCCATGTATCACTAAAACGGCGATATCGAATAGGCAGGTTTTCGTGGGCAACGATTTGTGGTGCTGGCTCTCCATTTTCTTTGGCAACTTCTAAAAAGTACCAGGCCGCATTATTGTATCCGCCGTGTCCGTGGCTGTAGACAATCGTGTGAACGGGCAAATCTTTGATTTGCCGCATGGCTTGCATAAACCCTGCAGCCATATTCTTGTTCATGCCGGTGTCGATCAGCACGAAGCCAAGGTCGGTTTCAATGGCGGTGCTGTTTCCCATTCCGCCCAGAATATGGACACCCGGATGAAAAGTTCTAACCTTTATTTCGCTGTGCAGAATATCAAATCCATCCCCTTCCTTATTCGTGCCACTGCCCGAATTCTCAGTCATAGTTCCCGTTTGTATTTGAGGTTTATTCAGCGTTATTGGTATTAATTAAGATTTTTTACCATATTCTATTATCGGTCCAAGAAGTGAATCAAGAGAATTTACAGAAAAAAATACAGCCGGTCTGAATACATGTGTATTACTCTTTGACGAAAAACAGTGTCACCACACCAATGATGC
>CAZWIP010000506.1:0-1634 GCA_964634125.1 uncultured Dehalococcoidia bacterium | reverse complement strand
ATCTCTGGTCCAATAGCAAAGAGAATTGTCGAGTCTGCTGATAGAAATGACATTGGTCTAATAATTATGGGTTCCCATGGCTTAACGGGTATTATGCGTTTTCTGCTTGGTAGCAATACTGAGAAAGTCCTACGTCAAGTCGATTCTCCTGTATTGACTGTGAAATTGCCTGGTTAGTATTGGAATTAAGCGATTATGATCCTCTAATTTCGTAATAGATAATGAAAATAGAAACTGTGCCTGTTTTAATACTTCTATGAAAAAGAGAAGCAAGATATTTTTTATATTCTCTGATCTTTTTACTTGTTAAACATCCCTTTTGTTGAGTATTTGCTCATTCTTCTATCGGTGCCATCTAATCATGCACATGATACCTATGGGATTCCGAGCCCCTAACCTTAATAAGAGTGCGAATTATATATCAGGTTATTCCACTAAGTATTAATGAGGGCAGCTCGATCATTTCCAAATGTCTGTTTTTGTCCCTGGGTTGGTTTCCCCAGCCTCCTCCCTCCACGGAGGGAGGGGTGGCAGAAGGGAACAAATTCTCTGTTATCTTTCAAAATATGATAGGCAATGGTCAATAATCGCCTGGCTGTGGCCACTCTGGCTGCCTTGATCCCCTTTCGCCTTTTGATCCGGTCATAATAGGCAGCAATCTGACCATTTTTCCTGACAGCAGGACTCACGGCCTGAATGAACATCCACCGTAACCATTTCGATCCCTGTTTGGTGATACTCCCATGAAACATTCTATTACCGGATGAGTAAGTCGATGGCACCAAACCGGCATAGGCCGCCAGTTGCCTTGCTGAAGGAAATCGACCTACCCCATCAATCTCGTTACTAACCAGGACCGCACCGAACTCACCCAATCCGGGAATCGTCTTGAGAAGCTGAGCGTCTGAGTCCTCTTCAAATAGTCGATGAACCATCGAGTCGCTCATCGCTATTTGTTCATCCAACTGTCCCATTAGCTGCAAGAGAGAATCTAAAAGCGTTTGATGTCTCGGATCCGGTAACCTTATCTCCCTTAACCAGCTCATCCCTTTCTTTCCCCATAATCGGCTGACAGCGGGAATCGTTTGACGGATCTCATAAGGTTGCTCATCTAAAAGAATATGAATCCGGTTACGCACCATGGTCCGCATTTTTACGAAGAACGCCCGTTGTCGAAGAACTTTAAGATTCGTTCGATTCTCTTCATGACGCAGATGAGCCTCAGGAATCAGGTCAGCTTTCAACAACTCAGCTAAAATGTTTGAATCGATCTTGTCTGTTTTGATCCGAGCTGAGGCAATCGCTTTCACCTTCAAAGGATGAGCCATCATGATATGGTCTACTTTATCCTTTATCATCTCATATAATGCGGACCAACCTCGACCTGATTCAAATACCACCGAAGTCTGATCTTCAGACCTAAGAAAATATTCAAAGGCCTCAGGAGTGTTCCGTAACCGGTATTGTTCCTTTTCACCATTTCCCTTTATCTTGGTTGCAAAGGTGTATTGCTTGTGATAGTCCAAACCTATATATTCCATCGAAGCACCTCCTTGTTATGGTTGTTGATTTACAAAAGCAATAAATCTTACAAACCATCACGGTTAGGTGCTTCTCTTTTTCATGTTACCTTA
>CAZWIP010000505.1:0-1636 GCA_964634125.1 uncultured Dehalococcoidia bacterium | reverse complement strand
CCACACCTCCCGATACTACATATTGTGGTTGGTCCAGTCAAGGAGATAGCCCTATCAGGTATAATTTGGCAATACTTGGCGGTGCCTTATCTCAATGTTAGACTTTCCTCAGACAGAAATAATGGCTGTCGATCTTCGCGTTCATGGCCTCACGACTTGCAAGCCTTGGCTCAGCAGCGTATTGAGGTGTTCATGATTCGGTGGGAGCGCGTCGACAGCGCGCAGGTATCCAGAGACGACGGAGAGCTTTGCCTGTATAGACAGGGTGGGGAGTTTTCGATCGAAGTGGATGGTTATGAGCTCATGAGCAGTCGTGTCCATGGATCGGAGGATGCTCTGGCCGAGCTCGCGGTTGCAAGGATTGCAGACCGAGCCCAGCCTAAGGTCCTGATCGGGGGACTGGGCATGGGTTACACCGTGGCCTCTGCACTGCGACGACTTGGAGCTGATGGCCAGATTGTGATTGCCGAATTGGTACCGGCTGTAGTGGAGTGGAATAGGGACCTCCTAGCATATTTGGCTGGCTATCCCCTTTTGGACCACCGGGTCACTGTTCGCGAGGTCGACGTCGCCCAAATCCTGCAGGCAGAGCACCGGGCCTTCGACGCGATCTTGCTGGACGTGGATAACGGCCCTGAGGGCCTGACCCGACAGAGCAACGACTGGCTTTACTCCCAAGCCGGATTGAGTGCAGCCCTCACGGCACTGCGGCTTGGCGGTGTGTTGGCCGTATGGTCGGCTGGTCCCAGTCGGGCTTTCACCAAGCGTCTGCGACGGGTGGGCTTTAAGGTGGACGAGGTCCCGGTGCGGGCTAGAGGTCCGCATGGGGGAGGACATCACACGATCTGGATCGCCATACGCGGTTCCTGAATAGTAGATGGGAAAACACAACACACAATCAAGGAACCGGTGCTCTCTTAAAGGGACTCTGCCTTTGTTGTAAAGATTGCTTTCCTTTGCTTTTGGCATAATACCCATGCTAGGTGGTTTGTTGTAGAATAGGGCGAGAGGGGAAATTATGAAAGTAGTGATAATAGAAGACGATCCGGACATTGTTGAAGCAGTTTCACTATGTTTTGATCTTCGCTGGCCGGATGTTGAGGTTGTCTCTGCTAATGAGGGTATTGCCGGTCTTGATTTGATCGAAAAGGAGTCCCCCGATATTACTATGCTAGATGTCGGATTACCTGATATCGACGGCTTCGAAGTTTGCAGAAGAATACGCCTTTTCTCCGATGTGCCCATCATTATACTCACAGTGAAAGATCAGGAGTTCGATAAGGTAAAAGGGTTAGAACTAGGAGCTGATGATTACATCGCAAAGCCTTTTAGCCATGTTGAGTTGCTGGCACGTATAAAAGCGGTATTGCGCCGTTCGACAATGCCGCAGCTTGAGGAAGAGGAAGAGCCTCTGACTGTTGGAAAACTTTGGATAGATTGTGCTTCTCACGAGGTTAGAGTAGATGGGGCGGAGGTCAAACTAACTCCGACGGAATACAGCTTGCTTCATTTCCTGGCGAGAAATGCGGGGAGAGTAATAACGCACCGTGTTCTTTTGGAGAAAGTATGGGGAGCTGACTACGTTATTACTCCGGCAATTAAATAGTATCAGTTGGTAGCATAGGCAATCTTGGGA
>CAZWIP010000504.1:0-1644 GCA_964634125.1 uncultured Dehalococcoidia bacterium | reverse complement strand
TAATTGTAATATATTTTCGATGTTTTGTCTAGTATTTAATTGCCGGGTTAATAAGTATCGATACCCCTTCTCTCGGGTAGTGGCTATCAACGGTGTTACGTCCAATTTATGGCAAGAAAGAGTTCCCGTTTCCGGTCTCCCTTCAGGTATGCCAACTGAAACATTCACAGAGCACGGAGCAGCGAGGAAGCGCGCAAATGCAATCGATCTTGGTACTATCCATCGCATTGTTATCACCATCGAATCAGGTGAGCCAATTAAAATCAATGGATATGGTGGTTTTCGATGCACGGTTACACCAGGTTATGATGGCCCATCCAGCGTGATACGTGATATCAGAGAATTGGAGATGATCCTCGCCAAGTTGATTTGTATGTAGAACGGTCTATTCTGCCATTGGTTTCGTAATATTAATTCTACAAGTACCAATTCGGCATTGACTCAAAAGATGAGTTGTTGATACAGTCATAATACCAACATATTGATTAAAAAGGAGACATGTTCATGAAAAAAGTCCTCTGTTTGATCCTCATTATTGCAATTGCATCAATTCCCATAGCTTGCGGTAGCGATTCATCAGATGATTCGGATACGCCAGAGTCAATCAAACTTGTACCTGAAAAAGCCAACCTTTTAGGTTCTCTTGACATCGCTGCTTTGCTCGCCGATGAGGAAATTGCCAGTTATTTCAATGAAATGGAAAAAGAAGACGATGATGCCCAATCTTTAGAAGAAGCCTTAGAGAATGCCTTAGGCACTGCGGATGTTGAAGAGGCGATACTCTTTATGGATCTTACAGATATTCCCGATACCGATGAACTGACAGAAGATATTGGTGACGACGCCCTCCTGGATATGGACGTGGGATGGGAATTGGGTGGCGATTCCTATGGTGGACTAATAATGATTGGAAATTACCATGAGAATGCCGTTTTGTCTTCCATCGAATCTGAGCAAGAAATAGAGCTTGCAACTACCAACTATAAGGACTATACCATCCACTACGATGAAGATTCTGCAATCGCGTTTTTGCAGGATGATGTATTCGTCCTTGGTTCAATGCAAGCAGTTAAGGATGTAATCGATGTGAAAGAAGGTGATCAATCGTCTGTTCGTGGAGATGTGCTGGTTAAATATAATGCCCTTGGTGATACGCTCTTTAAACTAGCAGCATTGATTCCTCCTGAATTGATGGAGGAAAATATAGAAGATAACGTTGATGATGACATGATGAGCCTTGAAGCAACTGGTCTGCAGGAAATGGAATCGATAACCCTATCGGTGGACAAAAAGGGTTCAGCTTTCCCGATTGCATTAGAAATATGTTTTTCCAGCAAAGAATCTGCAGACGATTTTGAAACAACCATCGCTCTTCTGCTAGGGCTATTTGGGTTGGGAGATATTGCCATATCTCTCGATGGTTCCTGCGTCGATATGAGCATCGACATTACACGTGAACTGATTGAAGGTATGATGGAAAATCTTGCAGAGAGTTTTATGGAAGAATTCGACGATTCAGAGTTCGAGTTTGAATTTGATGACTCGGAGTTTGAGTTTGATTTCGAAGACTCTGATTTTGAGTAAGACTTTGACTAGGGCCTGTTAACACTAATAGTCACTTTGTGATATAGTGGCTGTATGGAG
>CAZWIP010000503.1:0-1648 GCA_964634125.1 uncultured Dehalococcoidia bacterium | reverse complement strand
TGTCATTCAGGGGGTGAGAATGAAAAATAGGTGGAACACAACAGTAACAAGTCATGTTATGTAGAAAGTCAATCCCCCTTGAACTATTAATAATAGAGTTGTGGAGACTGTGGGCATATTCGAAGAATTGTCCAAGGGATAGGGATACTCCAGACGGATATCCCTATCACGTCAGTATCCACAATTGTATCTCATAAATCCCTCCTGATCCTTTGCCGACCTGGCAAATAAGCCGTGATCAAACTGTTATCAACAGTCTTCTCCTTGTTTCCAAGAAGTGCTGCAAGACGCATATCAAATAGAGTTTAGTTGTGGCCGCAGTCTCAACTAAGCCGGACATCTTTGGAAGCCTGCACTGACTTGTAAACGGTCCACAATACAGGGCCGATCGAATCACTTATTGCCAGGTATGAGTTCGGTTGGTTTTTTCTATTGAATCACTCCTTTTACATAGGGGCGATTGTTGTTCCATACATATCGAATCCGATCCAAAAGTTTGACGGCTATTTTGATGATGGCATTCTGGGCCTTCATTCGAACAATGAGTTTGTTGTACTTGTGAAGCAGAACCGGATCCTGCCGTATCGCCACCCAGGCAGCTTCAATGAGCACATGCTTGAGATGCTTGTTTTTTCGATAGGTCAATCCTCTCACCCAGTCATTCTCCCCTGATGAATCGGTTGATGGAACCAATCCTACGAAGGATTTCAGATGATCCAATGTCCTAAAGCGTTTCATGTCTATTATCTCAGTGTAAAGAACGAAAGCGGTTTTTATTCCTACCCCTGGCACCGTCAGCAAATTTTGGAATACTGAAGGTTCACGATGATCTCTTACATATTCACGCAGTTTCTTAAGTATATGAATGGTAGTCTGCCTTCTCTGCTCCAATTCATCTATGGAAATCATCAGGCATTCCTTAGCTGGACCGTCATCCAAAGGCAACGATTTCAAATAGGCGATGAATTTGCCCGACCACTGGGAAGTGTGACGGGGTAACTCCACTCCGTTGAAATACAGATGTCCTTTGATTCGGTTCTTGACTCTGGTGGTATCCTGTATAGCAGTGCGATAAAGTCGGCACAGAGAACGCAGGTGCTGGTCAGCTTCATTAGGAATGTAGATGCATTTCAGACTGCCTTTCTCCAGCTCCCGGGCCAGCTTGTTGGCATCTATCGGATCGGTTTTGCGGTCTTTTTCTTTGTGACCTGTAGGAACATCTGCTGGATTGACTACAATACAATCGATTCCCATCTCTCGTAGTATCCGGCAGATCCAGAAGCCACAAAAACCCACCTCATATACCACATGGTAATTTCCTTGCAGGTAGTTCTCCTCCAGAAACCGTTTCAGTTGCTCCGGATATGGATCCATAGAGAACGCTTTCAGCCGTATTCCATTGTTTCGGATATTTACTGCCCAGCTCTTCTTATGGACATCCAGCCCAATGTAGAAATCTTGACCTTTGAAGCTGATTGGGTTATCCTTTTTGTTACTCATGGTGATCTCCTTTCTTTTATTTGGTTTCGCATCCTTATTATCAAGAAGGGAGATCATCTTTGAAAACCTAGTTCATATTTCTAGCATACCGTCTCAATCTGATTCAATACGAGGAGGGAGAAATGTCTATACATCGGTTGGTATTGCT
>CAZWIP010000502.1:0-1653 GCA_964634125.1 uncultured Dehalococcoidia bacterium | reverse complement strand
ACTTAGGCTCAACCGGACACTTATTGATTTTCATGCGCAGTATATCTGCATGAAAGCATTGCAGCCAGCTACAGCCAGATATTCAAGATTACAAATGGATATCGCTGGCGTCAGAGCGTGGCTGATTCATTAAATTCGTTGGATATCCACAAAAAGCAACTTGACTCCTAAGAAGGTGCATATCATTTACCTTCCACCTCCGATTTCCAGATAAAACCTATTATTGGCTTGTGACATACCTATTGAGGAGAGTGTTCAACCTATGATTGACCTCAGGATCGGAAGGTAATGCAGTATCAGATTTAACTGCTGGCTTAATATACCTTTTGAGTAGTTTAACTGGGGCAAAAGTATCTCCCAGGTTTTCGCTTGTGAATACTACTACCAGATTCTTGTGAGGTATTATGCATATATACTGACCATTGTATCCTAATGCCGTATAAGAACCGTTGGGAAGCATCCACCACTGATACCCATATGCTTACGGGTGGAAATTTCCATCCAGTCTTTTGATACAATCTGTTGGCCCTCCCATTGGCCCTGTTTGAGACATAAATAGCCGATTTTGGCCATATCTTGGGGTTTTAAAGACATCTGTCCCCATCCAATGGTGATTCCATTTGGATTCTTCGCCCATCCTACATCGTTAATACCAAGGGGAGTGAAAAGCTGATTTCGCGCAAACTCCTGAGTCTTCATTCCAGTTACTTTTTGGACAATGGCAGAAAGAAGAAATGAAGCACTGTTACAATATTCAAATCGCTCACCCGGAGAGACCTCCATCGGCAGACCGAGGATATACTGTACCCAATCGTTCTGTTGCATCAGTGCAAAGATTCCCTTCCATCCATATTTATATGAGTCTCGGCATTTAAGGCCCGTGGCCATCATTAACACATGCTCAAGGGTCATGGCCTTCTTACGATCATCTAAATTGGAAAATCGTTTTTCGGGGAAATAACTAATGACGGGCCGATGAATATCCTTGATATAGCTTTGATCGATGGCAATGCCGATCAATATTGACATAATGCTTTTGGTACAAGAGTGGATTTCGTGCAAGGTATCACGTTTAGGGCCATGGAAATAAACATCTAATACTATGAAACCGTTACGAACAATAGTGACGCTGTCGACGTTACCAGCTTCCTTTGTCATGTTTTCAAGCATGTTCGCAAGCAGGTTTGAATCCATACCCTGGGCTTCCGGGATAGAAGTCCTCCATCCATTGGTGGGCCAGTAATCGCTCTGTTTCGGCTGTGCAGAAGCTGGATAGCCACATAGGTAAGAAAGAAAGCACAAAGAGAATACAACAAATACTACTTTCCTAAATTTCACCTTTGGTTTTTTCATGATATTCTCCAATTATAGCATTGTGTCATCAAGGCATTAGAATTGAGTTAAGATGGAACGCCATCATCAGGAGAGTTGTTCTCAAATCAAAGTCAACTACATGAGGAGATTCAGCCCAGAATGCTTAATAGATTTTTATCATACTTCAAACAGAAATCAACAGGGTTTTCGGAAAGCTCCAGGTAACGAGTCGAGTAGCCCGGGGGAATCTCGCCCCCAGGCCCTCCCAGAACCGGACGTGAACCTCTCAGCTCATCCGGCTCCTATCGACCAGCCGAAGGTTGAGCACCAAGCCGCCAA
>CAZWIP010000501.1:0-1666 GCA_964634125.1 uncultured Dehalococcoidia bacterium | reverse complement strand
AGGGATCGTGTGATTAGGAAGAAGACCGGGACAAATGATGAATAGGATGAAGAGGCTTGAGCAGCAAGCCAATAGAATCGCCTGAGAGCCGCTACAAGCCCCACAGAACGCGGATCTCTTGATGAGGAGGAATGGGATGCCGGTTCATCTCCTGAAGCTCCAGAGGGGCATTGGAGCGCTTTATGAAGGAGATGGACCGGTGTTTTTTTTGGGTGGGATTTTTGAGTGGATGGTCCGGGTAAATAGAGCTATAATTGAATAGATATGGGATTATGGAGATATGTGATGATGGGGGTGCGGGAGAGTTCACCTGCTTGAAAGTCGCCTGAGATTGTGGTCCCATGAATATTATAACGTCCGAACTAATCATTGCCATTGGGAGAACGGCATATGGTTGCTTCGCCAAATTCGATTCTTTTCTTCTGTCAATGGATAGGAGTCTTCTTACTGCTCTTTATATCGCCGTAGGAAGTACGCTGGTTGGCGTAGTTGCCATTTCTTTTACTCTCATGTTATTCCTTGTTCAACAGGGAGCAGATAAATACACACCGACTGTTCTTCATGGTTTTATACAGGATAAGATAAGTAGACGAGTTTTTGTGACACTTGGAGTGCTGGCTGTTCTAAACTTCAGCTTCGTTGCTACTCCACACGTTTCGATCCTTGTCACGCTCCAATCGGTCTTCAGCCTCTGTTCTATTATGGCTGTCCTGTTTCTCCTGTATAAGCAATTCCACCATACTGCTAGCCTTATAAACCCACTGACTCAGATAGAAAATTATGAAAGTAGAGCAGCATCTGCGCTTGATGAACTCCATAATAAAATCAGTAGAGCAAGCACTTCACATGCATCGACTGTAGAGGATGAAGAGGAATCTACGAGTGTAGAAAAGACATCGGCAGCTCTACTCCACTTTTTTCCACAGATTATGATGCCAATACAGAAAAACATGGAGCAGTTGTATGATATCATTCAAAAAAACATTCAGCGCAGAGAGCATGAAGTAGCATTTGCCGGTATTCGCTCTATTGGGAACACTATTGTCAAATTCATTTCCCTAAATAGGAATTCCCTTTTTGGTGGGAACTGGTTAGTACAGACACAGCCCAATCGTTTTTTGGTTCAGAATTTCGATAAACTTGGGGATGTCAATCGAATAGGGGTGCAGTTTCAAGATACGCAAATAGCTTTAGAAATTATCAGGATTTTTGACCGAATCACTTTGGATATTTGCGAAACTCAACCACTTGACTCACTCCCTTCGGAAAACTCTTTAGCAGGAATAACACGCGGATATCTGTATACCAATATAGAGGAAGCTTTACGATCTGATTTATATGACGTTGGACTTCAAGGGGCAAAAATTCTTGGTTCGATAGGCTGTAGGTTTGTTGAGAAGGATTTGTGGCTCGATGCTCAAGGGATAATACCGAATTTATGTGCAATAGCTAATTATGGATTAGTGAAGAGACAATGGTTCCTCTGTGATTACGGAACTCAATCCATATTGCAAATTCTACATGCATGTGTTCAAAAAGGAGAGTATTTCGATGAGTCTTTCATTAAAATTACTCTTGATAACTTGTGTAATGTCATTCGTATTGGTGTGAGAATCATGGGACCGGAAACGAACATGGTAGATGATTTTGCCTTTGGGAAGGTTTT
>CAZWIP010000500.1:0-1683 GCA_964634125.1 uncultured Dehalococcoidia bacterium | reverse complement strand
CATAACTGTTGTAAACGTATATCTGTAACAATCCAAGGTCTTCATACGTACTGGTAAATGACCAAGATACTACCCAAGGAGATTTTGTGATGGTGAAAGGTTCTGTAGTTTTGATTCCACCTCCGCTCCATTGCCTTAATACTTTCTGTGATAGCTCCGTTACATTGAACGAAGCTACACATCTATTGCCACGGTAGTCGCTAGCCTTGCATTCGTAATCTTTCCCAGCAGTTGAATATTGTGGGACTTCAAACTCAGCCCCAATATCACCATGTTCATTAGGCTGGATAGCAGCCACGGTTGCATTACCAAATTTCACCGTAACTAATCCTAAACCACCTTGCTTCCATCCTTGTCCATTTAAGGTGATGGTTGTTCCGGGAGGGCCACTGTCAGGCTCAATGGTAATGCTCGGAGCTATTTCCGGTACTGGATTTGTTGTTGGAGTAGGAGATGGGATTGGACTTGGAGTTGTTACCTGCAAAGCGGCAAGTTCATCTTCAAGTTCTTTTATTCTAGTGTTTGCCAGATTTATTTCCCTGACTACGCTATCGTAGTCTTCTTGGGATACCCCGACCGGTACCTCGACAGTCTTCTCAACTTCGACCGGTACCTCTTTTGTCTCAGTGCATCCTGCTAATGCTATGATGGAAAACAATACTGCAACAAACAATATGTATCGCATATTTCACCTCCGCCGTTGGTGTAATTATAATCTATCATCTGGACTTCTGTTAGTGGCTTTTTCTTGTCTCATTCAGAAATGTTAAGTAAGTAAACGAAAATCGATTTTGAGCTGCATAAAGTCCATAAAAGCTCAGTGCGACCCATTTCTAGCTTCGACAGACAACCCGCCCCAGACCCTTTGCCTACTGCCTACGAGTGAAACGACCTGTGTCTGCCCCGACTTTGCCTACCCTTTATGACTTGTAGCCAGCCCTCTTCCGCAGACCGTCGCTTACCACTTGGTTGGAGGCGTGGGTATGGCCGCAGGCACCCCCCTATGTCTGATACCACGTGAATTTCATGAATAATTGTGTTCATTCTCAATATCTTGATGTGAACATTCCCTTTTTACTGAGTATCTGTATTTTGTAAGTTCTCCCAAACCACTGCCTATCAACCCAACCTTTCAGAACATCGTTCTGTAAGGGAATTTCTCAAGTTTCTAGCCAATTTCTTCGTAGATGTCAACCAAATGAAAATTGATATTCCACTCATCGACATGCTGTGAGGTGATGGGTATGTATTCCTTACTGTCAGGTTTGTACATGACCACTTCCGGAGGGGCTGTGGGGAAATCGTGGGGACAACTGAAAACAAGGGTTTCTGATTGACGTGCCCCCCAAAAACAGATCCAGGTATAATGTTAGACTTGGATTGATTTTAAAGGGGGTTTTTGTATGGGTAAGAGAGGATACACATCAGAACAGATTATCAGCAAGCTACGAGAGGTAGAGGTTTTGCTGAGCCAGGGATCCACGGTAGGGCAAGCTTGCAGGAAGATAGGGGTAACGGAACAGACATATTACCGCTGGCGGAAAGAATATGGTGGAATGAGGGTGGATCAGGCCAAGCGGCTGAAAGGGCTGGAAAAAGAGAATGTCAGGCTGAAGAACTTGGTAGCTGATCTCTCCCTTGACAACGCCATTCTGAAAGAGGTATCGAAGGGAAACTTCTGAG
>CAZWIP010000499.1:0-1689 GCA_964634125.1 uncultured Dehalococcoidia bacterium | reverse complement strand
CCTTCTCCACGCAGGAGGCCCGTCATCATCCGGTACCCGTATCTGCCATATTTAGTTGCCAGCTCTATGATTCGAGCCACCAGCCGTTCCTCTTCATCCGACACCAGGGGAAGGTACCTTTGAGTCGTTCTGGCTTGTTCTAATACCAGGCATGCCCGCCTTTGGGAGACATCAAACTTCTCACATACATGAGTAGCCATTTTACGTCTCCTTGACGGGCTCAGAAGTTTCCCGCCGATACCTCCTTCAGAATGGCATTATCCAGAGAGAGTTCAGCTACCACATTCTTCAGCCTGACATTCTCTTTTTCCAGTCCTTTCAGCCGCTTGGCTTGATCCACCCTCATTCCACCATATTCTTTCCGCCAGCGGTAATATGTCTGTTCCGTTACCCCTATCTTCCTGCAGGCTTGCCCTACCGTGGATCCCTGGCTTAGCAAAACCTCCACCTCACGCAGCTTGCTGATAATCTGTTCTGATGTGTATCCTTTCTTGCCCATACAACTCCCCCCTTTCAAATTAATCCAAGTCTAACATTATACCTGGATCTGTTTTTGGGGGGCACGCCAGTTTTTCGTCTATATCTAACCCGGGGATATGCAATTATCCCTATCGGTATACCCACCAAACAAACAATGATAAGGTACCCACCAATTCCCCATCCAGCAAGTTCTGCAACAATTGGATTCCACCCTTCCTTTTCAGATGGAACAAACATCAAAGGGATTGCTTCAGTCAAAAAAGCCTTTTCAACATTTACTGTATCTTCATATGACCCATTGTCCGGTACTCTTTTCTCTATCCGAATCATCGTGACAGCATCAGTCGTAAACTGGTTTCCCTTCACATATACACTCAATACGATAAGACGTTCCAATTTCCCATCATCAGTTTCTTTCTCAACGATCAACTTCTCCAGCGGAATAGAGATATTCGGAAAGTCTTCCACCCAGTCATCCTGCGTAATTGTAACTTGATCTTTTCCGTCCTCCGTGATGTTATATCCATGGGCTGGATAGCATAATCTAGGTTCGTGAAAACTTGATGAAGTTCGAGAGCGTAAAACTAGAAAATGTACTGGTCTATATATGCCCGGAGCCGTGTATCCGCGCAATATTGTAACATCCGCACCAAGTCTTTCCTCCCACTCCGCTGTATCCTCGTCATAACCTACCCACTCGCCCATCTTTAACGGAAATGCGGCCATGTGCTCTTCGCTGCCCAAATTCATACGGGTTTCAACATATACTTCGTCTGTAGAGGGGCCATGCAAATCATTGTCTAAAAACGTGACCCCGGAAGAGAATACATTATCATATGAGGATAGTAACAGAGCAAACACCACCACCAATATGGAAAGCCCTATTATTAATGAATATTGCCTGAAGAAATTCATATTACAATCTTCTGAGTGTCATTAGCAGAGATTATATCAAATGTCATTGTCCATTCTATCGAGTCCCTTTTTGGGATTGCAATAACCTCTTCCTGGTTATGCTCGAAATTGAGTAAAGTCATAGACATCAACATTATATCCCTCTCTTTTAATACTTTATCCATTTGAACGACTACCTTCAAGGGCTCTAACGGTTAAGTTTGGTCATATTATGGTAAATTTTAGTAACAAAATGGTAATAACTTGAGGTAAGCTGAAAAAAGTGGACACCAAAGTCAGATAGAATAAAAAGGC
>CAZWIP010000498.1:0-1691 GCA_964634125.1 uncultured Dehalococcoidia bacterium | reverse complement strand
CCTTTTCAGTGGTTTCTTTTCGATACTGCGGGAGATGATGGGCCTCGAGAACACGGTGCTATGCTTTTATGATGATCCGAAGCTGATCGTGGAAATGATGGAGTTCTTTACCGATTAGTAACTATTCAGCTCAATCCGGGTGATTGGTCGAGCCGTTCACATCTGCCATCATAAAATCAGGGTATTTCCCAAGAAAGAGCAATGTCAAAGCTTCATTCGCGGAAACTCCTTGTTTTCTACAGGTAGAAATATAGCTTCTGATTCTACAGAAAAAATTAGAACCTTCAGGAGATCGAAAACATCCAGCGATTTTCTGGTGAACCTTTGTCATCCTCAGATCGTTTTCGCCCTGATTATTTGTAAAGGGTACAACCTCACTATCCATGAAGCGAAGTATATCTGCTTCGAAGTTTTTTAGCCGCTCCAAAAGGTTTCTTGCCTTTGACCGTTTTAAGCGCCCACGCTTCTTCACTCCTTCGGGTCTGATGGGAGCAGGACACTCTTGTTCCCCTTCTTTGATGATTTTGCGATAGCGTTTCCGGAATTTTTTGGATTCCTCTGGCGATAGTTTCCCGCGTACCTGGTCAACTGCCGCATTGATCTCTAACAGGAGATGCTGCATCTTCTTTGCCCATTTTTGGTTGTCTTGCTCTGAGGCTCTCTCAAGTTCTCTCAAATGATGGGCGTTGCACAAGGAGTGGGTACAGGAGTATGAATAGTAGGGCTTCCAGTGGTCGTGGCAGAGGATCCCTTTGAATAGCGGGATAACTCCACCAGATTCCATGGCTGCTGTTCCTCTCAATTTATGGGAATAGAGATAGGTCAATCTGCTATTCGAAACACAATGGAGCCAATGACGAGTACCATCTATGTTGATGCCCGTCTCATCTGCATGATTTACCTCTGATTCAATCAATTCTTGAATGAGCCACTGTTCGAATCCTTCCAACCGCTCATATGCTGATTTGTTGAAATTGTAGATCGATCCAACGCTGAGCGGCATATCCATCTGACTTTCGAAATGATCCTTAATCCTCTCATAAGGGATTAGTTGATACTGTGACATGTAGACCGCGTTCACTTTGGTGTGTATCCCGTATTGTGCCGGACGGGTAACCTCTTTAGGAAAAGGCGCAACAAATCGATTCCCGTCCTGATCTCTCAGTATTTGTGCACGATATTCGGTAACATGCCGGGAAACGATGACATCAAAGACCTGCCGTGCTTCATATCCCACATCTTTATACTGGCCCTTTGGCAGGGTTCGGCGGTCTATTTTTATCTCCTCCACCTCATCGGGATCGTCTACCTGGCAGAGCGTTTTTCCGGTGTGACCTTTTTGTCCACCGGGTTTTCTTTTACTATTGGCCTTTTTCTTCTTCTTACGATTCGGGTCGCTTGAAGGTGGCTTGCTGCTATTTCTGCTGTTGAGAGTATTTCTGTCGGCAAGGATCTTCACAAGCATGATCAACAATTTGAAAACGTTTCTGAGTGCAGGCGAAATGTCCGACTCATTTTCAAGAAGGCTGGTTGCCTCCTCAATTGTTGCGCCCACATCAATTTGTTCAATCTTCACGCTTGCAGTCCTTTTGATGAGAGCGTGTGATATAGGGAACCCAGCGGGTAGAGCCAAACAGATTTGATCGGTGCTTTAGGTTTGCCGGCTCTGTGGTTACGAGTGAATCCGGTTG
>CAZWIP010000497.1:0-1694 GCA_964634125.1 uncultured Dehalococcoidia bacterium | reverse complement strand
AAGAAATTTAAAAGTGCTAGAGTTCGTAGATTGAATACCTCAATCTTCTTTTCGATCTCTCCAATTGAATCGTCTATCCTTTGAACTCGATCACCGCCTGAATTACATTCTATTCTTTGGCAAACCACTTCCGCTTTACACTTCAGATAAAGCACCATCATCATCTCCACCAACCCATTCATATCGCTTGCTTGCCCTTCATGTCTGGGCATACCATTTAACAAAAGTAGATCACTATCACCTAGATTGTTCTCTTTGATGAACCCCTGCAATATTTTTCGAGCAATTTGGAAGTTCTCGTTTTCCAGTAGCACTCCAGTTCTCAAAGAATCTATAACAGTAGTCAAATCGCTATCAGTAAAAAGTGGTAATTTTATATCGTTATCGGCGATCTTTCGCAGATGATCACCGAAATCGAAGTGAGCACATTTCTTCCCCCACACTCCATTCTCCTCACAATAATCACCTAATGGCGTCTTGCCGGAACCCGTTGGTCCCACAAGCAATATCGCTCGTAAACGGTCCATTTTTTTGGTTAGCTACCTATTAGTTGGAGATTATTCCTTCAGTATTTTAACAACTTCACCCGGGTCGGGAAAACGTCCGGTTTCAGATTTTGAATATGCCAATTTCCCATCCGCAGTAACATCAAAGACACCACCGCTTCCAGGGACCAACGTTACATTCGCGTTGAAAGTTTTTCTTAGTTCTTCCGCCAAACTGGCGGCTCTGGGCTCGTAGTTTCATTGGGTACAATAACTGATATCGATTTCCACCATACGCCTCCCTGAAGTGTGAGCAATGTAAAACTCATCTGAAGAACTGGGCACTATTGATTTTCTTTGTTTTCACATCAAACTTAAAAAGCCCAATCCCATTCTCTGCTGATGTTTTCCCCTTTACCTCGAACCGGAATCCCGTGACCATCCCAGCCGATATCAAATCAGATACCGCAATATCAACATCGACCGATTCAACAAATAAATCTGGGCTAATGCCTTTTTCACCAACGGGAAATTCAATGCCACTGTTATCTGCAGCAAAAATATCCGTTAGCTGCTTTGCGTCTCTTGAATTCAGAGCATCCATGAAACGTAAGACGGTATCCTTTCCGCGTTGTCCAATTCCGGAGAATCCTTTCATATAACCTCGTATACCACCAACACCTTGCATTCTCATCATCCTTAAGCCAAGCACCGTCATCATCTTGAGCCCCGGCCATCGCTGTGAAATTACCTGCTTGACCATACTGCGCAACTCCCAATGTGCAGCCAGTCGGGCAATTTTCAGGTTCCCATTCTCTTCAACAATCTCATATATAGCGTAGGTCGGCACATTGATGGTAAGTCCGGTGGACGACTCGATTTCAATATTCACATCCCTCACCACTGCATCACTTGTAACGATGTCCTGATATACATGGAACGTTATTTCATTAGGTGCAATGAACGTTTCATAAAAGCGATTCAATTGATCATCATCCCCATCATTGTCATTACGGCGATGAGGAGCTGTACCAACCGGATCCTCGACAATAGCCCCCTTAGCAAACAGTGACAGCCAAACTTGTTTGTCATGCCTTGCAACAGCCTCTGGCGATCTATCTGCTGTTTTCAGCAATTCTTCTTTGCTATGTTTTTCCATTTCAATGCCAGTCACACACCTACGCAGTCATCTCTTTTGCGAAAGCACGA
>CAZWIP010000496.1:0-1695 GCA_964634125.1 uncultured Dehalococcoidia bacterium | reverse complement strand
TTGTATAATTTTTTTTAATTACTGCATTTTTTTTATTTTCTTTAAACAACCTGATCTTTTCTAGTTATTATATGACACAGTGGAGAGGAGAATAGGCGAAATTTCTCGAACAGTAATCCATCTCTATCTGCTCTATAAATAAGACATTCAGGAATTGATTGAAACTAGTTAACGTTGACTTGGGTTTTTCGGAGTAATAGTGGCCCTTCAAGCTGATTGAGGCCATGCTCGATAGGTAAGAGTTTTGCTCCTATTCAGTGAGTTATCCTGTACGCGTAATATAGTATCTAAGTGGTGAAAACGGTAAACCTGGAAAACAGAAAACTCATTATCATGAAGGTAAAACAAGCAGGTGCTGGACTGGTCCAATGGATGCTGTCACCCTTGAATCATTCAATTGAGGGCCGGGTATCTGTACTGGTTCTCCCAATGGTTGAATCTCTATTCAACTAGACCACCCTCTGTTCCAGCGATTATTGCTTTTTTCAGCCTATTTTTCTCGTCATTAGTGAGGTCTGAGAATTGTTTTCAAACTGCTTTTCCTTAAGTAGAGTCTTTGGGGGGGGAAATATCCAACGAGGCAATGAAAAAAGAATTGGAAATGGGGCGAACCTCATTTGGAAACGAAAACTTTAACGCAGCATTCGTAGAAGTGGCCCAGACATCTTGAAGTCTGTTGTTTCTTCCTTTTTCACCAAATGGTAGAAATCACATGCAGTACATGAATCGACCTTCGCTGAATATGTTCCCTGCTTTTCCCCCTTACAGAGTGTCCCCGCTACGGCCCAACAACTCCTGCCAGCGTTTCTTCCGTGATGGACCCGGTTTAGCCGTTTCTCGTTTGTCGCGGGGCAAACGCCCAGTTCTTTCGCCAACTTTCCGCCTCTTTGCCGCTCACATTTTTTATATTCCCAACAATTTTGAACCAATTTTATCTCATCCATAAAACCAAGAAGTGTTAGATAAGATTGTGGCTAAGTAAAAAATACACAGACAGGATGGAGTTCCAATAATACCTACCTCTTGGTGAATGCCTCGGTTCTTGCGGGAAATTTAACAGAGATAATTGGCTGGTTTAGTGATACTATTTCTACAAGAAATAATGTGTCTATCCGAGAGTAAACAAAGAAAACACAATCTTTCTAGAGCTGCAGATTAGATTTGATACGTTATTTAATTGATTTTCCACCCATCAATACGAACCAAAGATGATGGGAGGAGGCTTAAACCATTGAGGTGCCGGTAACAGTCCCATATGGTAACGTGATTTTTAGGTACTTGTAACTCGTGGCTATATCCGCGGTAATAATGCGGATTTCTATGGTCTCTCCTGGGTCCCAGATACCGTAAAGGTCTCCCGAAAAGTTCAATGGGTTCACGTAGTCTCCCTGTTGCCCATCGGTAAATACATCCATCATCTTCCAGAAGCTTGAAGGCACCCCGTCCTGATCAAACGGGATCCAATCAACCACAATCCCCGAGGATGTGTTGTAGGTCAGGATCACGTCTATCTCACTGAATTTGCTCAACCGGATCCCATTTTCACCGACATTTGTGATATTAATATCGACCCCATAAAGACTACTGTTGACCCATGAGTCAATTGTGCAGGACTCCCCTAACCTGAACCGCTCCCGAACCATGTATTCCTCAAGTGGCTCGATAGTGTCCTTCATCATGTTAATATTCATGGTG
>CAZWIP010000495.1:0-1718 GCA_964634125.1 uncultured Dehalococcoidia bacterium | reverse complement strand
TTTCCAGCGCGCCAAAGATACAGGCTTCCGCGCACTCGCCGCAGTCTGTACAAGCGTCTTCGTCCACAGTGACATTCAGCCCCTCAAATTTCTGAAAGATAGATCTCAAATAACTCGGTGCGTGTTTAACGCCTCCAACAACACAGCAGCACGGGCAGCAAAAACACATATTAAAGAGGTCGCCTGTATCAGGGATAGGCCCGCCGATACGGTTGATGGCATCGCCCCTGAGCCTGCCGAAACCTGGAATCAGACCAGCATCCACCGCTTTTCGTGTGCGATCCAAGGCTTCTTCTTTTGTGCCGAGATGCCCTTGTATGTGAAAACCGTCGTTGGGCTTCATTCTCAGGACACCCCTTCCCAGGACCATACACCCAAAGTCGGTCTTGCTGAAATCCTTGCAGTCCTGGGCTACTCGACAAGGGCATATATCGTATATGAAAACGTGGCTGGCTTTTTTGACAAAATGCTCCACAACCGCATATGGCATTATTTCGTTATTGAACTTGCCTAAGTTTTCGTTGATTGGAATCGCCACCGATGTTGAGTGGTCGGTGCCGTGCGTTCTTTCCAAAATCGATCTAAAAGGCGGTAATTTAGCAACCATAACCTGGGCTATTCTCCATGAATTGCCCGTTCCTGGTTTTCTCGGGAATTTTCCCGAAGAAATCTCAAAATCCACCATTGCCAGATCACGCATGTCTTCAAACTCGTTCCTGAAAAATTTCCTGGCTATAATCGGGTCGTCGCATTCAATCAATATGTCGGGGCTTTCAATCTCGGCATCGATCTCGTGTGAGTACTCCGAGCCATTGAAGACTTGATACCCGCTGGTGGGGCCAAGATTCCATTGAACCGTAGCTCTGTAATTTTTCATGTCCTTGGTATAATGCTCATAGGTTTTGGAATATTGATCCGTTTTTGCGAGCATCCTTTCGAAAAGCGTCCTTACCTGAAGATCTTTGTTCTGCATCGGTTTCTCCCTTGCTTGCCTTTTGTATTGGTGGCTGCATCAAGGAAGATATCTGGTTCGTTCCTTGATTCCAAGAAGTTATATGAAAATGAGCTATTTTGAGAGTGTTTCTGAAAACTCCATGCCAATAGACAGCTACCTTCCCTTCAACCTTAAAAACATACATCTGTTTGAGCAAAAGTAGCGTAATCCATTTAATCAATTAGGTCAAAGGGATTTTCAGCTATCATCCATGATCAAATACCACTTGGTTGTGATGGCGAAAGGGAAGAGCTGAAGCCAAATTCACTTGCCCGGCAGTTATAGAAGACTCGGAACAAATCCCTGACAGCCACGGAAGCCTGACCTTCAATTACAGTATCATTATCCTATCCTTATCTCAATATACAACTCCAACCATTCAACAATTCCAGATGCAAGGGTGAATTGTAACGGCAGGTTGTGATACCATTCATAATACTGTAGGTATTTTTATGATCCTAAAACCTGTGATACAACATACATGGCATGCGCATAAACGTGTGATACCTACCATTGATCTGCAATCCTTAATCCTTCGGAAATGCTTGGATATCATCTCATTGCATTCACTTTCATCGTAGATTATAGTGTATTTCGGAATGCCTTATCTTCCCAACATGGGTAAAGAGTTCAAGATGGATCAGTCCCTAACTCCTGCCCTCCATTCTATTGATTTGCGAGTGAACTATATGCCGGGCAGTATAAATAGATTTTGGGTTGATGG
>CAZWIP010000494.1:0-1733 GCA_964634125.1 uncultured Dehalococcoidia bacterium | reverse complement strand
CTATAAAATCCGGGTTGTACTTTTCTTCAATCGGTAACCGCCATCTGCGCCAGGTAGCAATTGCAGCCAGGACCACGATTACACTAAATACGGAAACATGGATAGGTATGGATTTTATTCCCCATGGTGTATAGTTCAACACCAATCCAATGAGCGGGATGAGGGCAATACTCAAACCGAACCCGAGAGCCACACGTTCTACCCCATCCAGCACGCCCCTCCGGGGAAACAGCGCCGAAACCAGGCAATAGCCGGAAAAGAATAGGACAAACGGTATTCCCAGAGCCACTCTCAATGGTCCATCGACCCACATGGCTACAGGCGCCAGTAGCACGGAAAGAGTTACTATTATAAGGAGGTCTATCATTATCTTCGCTCCTCACTCCACCAATCCCCATATTCACAGGTCAGCCGGAGTGTACATTCAAGCTATTTCAATATATCGATGCCTTGATAGTTTCACTCATTTTAATTTGAACAATATGATACAGTCAAGCCCAAGCTAAAACTAATATGAGTATAATCGCCATATCTTACCATGAGTCATTAAATATCGGTTTCAAATTGTCCATCTTCCTGGATTGATTTCTCTGTCCATACTATATCACTCTGCAGATTCCACATAGAAGTCTCATGCTTGTCTTGTTTAATCAACAATTGGCAATCTATTTAGCAGCATATCTCCACAGTATTCAGAGCATGATACCTTCCAACCCCGCTTCAAACGCTAATGCCGCTTTTTCTTGCATCCCTGGCAATACATGGCTATAGGTATCCATGGTAATCGTCACGCTGGAATGACCCAACCGTTCGCATACAATCTTGGGATTTACACCTTGTTTCAACATGAGGGTAGCATGGGTGTGTCTCAAATCATGGAATCTAACATGAGGTATCTCAGTCCGTTTTACCAACCGATTAAACGCATGACTCACAGTATCTGGTGACATGGGGGCGCCGTTTTTATTGCAAAATACATAGTTGCTCTCCGACCACCCAAGGTCTCCGCATTGATCCATCCTCTCGGTTTTCAACGATGTAAGGACTTTCACTGCCGTCGGCGGTAGGGTCACCAAACGTCGAGAACTCCGTGTTTTTGGCTCGGTCACGATCAAACCCTTGCCTACCATACGTTGAAGACTCTGGTTCACCGAGATGGTTTGGTTTTCCACATCCACATCGGCCCAACGTAGCCCCAATAATTCCCCTCTGCGGAGACCGGTGTAAATCGCCAAGAAAATAATGTATCGATAAGGTGATCCTTCTGCCGCCTGCAACAGTTGGCCAACCTCCACAGTGTCCAAAGCTGTCATTTGCTTCTGTAACGGCCTAGGCGGGTCCACTGCATCACATACATTCCGGCCCAGTATACCCCATTTCACCGCATGACCCAGTGCCTCACGCAGAATTTGATGAACATGGAGAGCGGTCCGCCTTGATAACCCGCCCTCCTGCATGTCAACATAAATCCTAATGACATGCTGCGGGGTCAACTGGTCCAACTGTATATTTCCTATCCTTGGCAGCACGTGACAGTTTATCTTGTTCCGATACCCCTCAGCCGTCACGGGTGATGTGTTTATTTCGGCATAATCACGCAACCATTGCTCCAGGAATTCTCGTACGAATATCTTCGAACCACGAGTCATGCCTTCGTCACGAGCCTGAAGCATTTCTCTTAGTTTACGTTGCGCTTCTGACTTGGTACCTTTTACGGTAACAAATTTACGTTT
>CAZWIP010000493.1:0-1734 GCA_964634125.1 uncultured Dehalococcoidia bacterium | reverse complement strand
ATCATTCGGGCGGCCAATGATTTGAATCTCAGGACAATCGCGATGTATTCAGAAGATGATTCTGCCTCTCTGCACATAAAAATGGCTGATGAATCCCATTCACTCAATGGACGAGGTGTCCGGGCCTATCTGGACATAGACGGGATAATCGAAGCTGCCAAAAGTACTGGTTGTGATGCCATACATCCCGGATACGGTTTCCTGGCAGAGGACGCTGATTTCGCAAAAAGCTGCCAAAAGGCTGGTATTGTATCGGACCCACCGTCGAAAGCCTGGAACTCTTCGGTGACAAAGGTCAGGCCCGTGCCGCCGCGACTCGGGCCGATGTTCCAGTAATAAGAGGAATAGACCGACCGGTTTCACTGGATGAAACCAAAGAATTTTTCGCTTCACTTGGCCCCAATGCAGGGATGATGATTAAAGCGATAGCCGGTGGCGGTGGACGCGGATCCCGGAAAGTAACAGAAGAAGATCAAATCGAAGAGACATATAAAAGATGCCAGTCCGAAGCTGAAAACACCTTAAAGAGCAGCGGGCTTTATGTTGAGGAATTCGTCAAAAAAGCCCGCCATATCGAGGTGCAAATCCTCGGCGATAACCAGGGAAACATCATCCACCTAGGAGAACGAGAATGCAGCGTGCAGCGTCGCTATCAAAAAGTGGTTGAGGTTGCACCAGCCCCCCATTTAGCCGACCAATTACGAGCGGAAATTATCGAAGCCGCTTTGCGATTGGCTAAAAGCGTTGGCTACTCTAATCTCGGAACCTTTGAATTTCTGCTTAATATGACTGATGCGGATGGTAGTAATCCGTACTCGTTCATAGAGGTTAACGCACGACTACAGGTCGAACACACCGTGACCGAGGCGGTTACCGGCGTGGATATCGTCCAGGCACAGATACAGCTCGCAGCTGGATCATCGATGGCGGACCTGGGGTTAGATGACCCGAATCTGGCAAAACCCAGGGGTTACGCCATTCAGGCCAGGGTGAATATGGAAACACTAATGGATGACGGATCGGTTCGACCCAGTGGCGGAACTCTTCGCTCATACGAATCACCAAACGGTCCGGGAGTTCGCACCGACGGATTTGGATATGCCGGTTACGCGACCAACCCCTCTTTCGATTCGTTGCTCGCGAAAGTGATTGTCCATTCACCGTCACCAAAATTCGCGGACGCGGTGCAACCATCGCTCAGGGCATTGAGCGAATTCAGGATAGAGGGTATCAATACCAACATTCGTTTCCTCGAGAATGTGCTGGCGCATGAAGATTTGAAAAACGGGCTCATACACACCCGCTGGGTGGACGAGAATATCGAACAGCTCGTTAAAGCAGACTCAACGAATTCTCCCCGTCGCTGGATGGAAAGTACCACAGCCCCCGCAGAACCAGGTGGTGCCATAAAACAGGCCAGTCCCATTACCGGCACCGCCCCGGTAATGGTCGATTCGGCTGATCCCCTGGCGCTTTTCGACTACGACCGCCAGGTTAAGGAAACACCGCCCCAAACTGGAGAAATCCAGGAACTCAAAATAAATGCCACTGGACCGGATGATTCCATCGCTTTGCCGGCACCAATACAAGGCACCATTGTTCAGATAAAGGTCAGTGAAGGTGATACCATTCATGAAGGTCAGGAAATCCTTATCATGGAAGCCATGAAGATGGAACATGCCATCAAAGCCGAGAGCTCTGGGATTGTTCTCAAATTAAACGTTGCTGAGGGCG
>CAZWIP010000492.1:0-1740 GCA_964634125.1 uncultured Dehalococcoidia bacterium | reverse complement strand
TGTGCTGCTCGCTATCTGTACTGGCTACTTGCGGTCTGCTGGGCGTTTTTGGATGGGAGGTGACGGTGATATCGTCCAATTTTATTTCTATCCAGCTGATCATTACCATGGCGATTACGATTCATTTGATTGTTAGATACCGGGAACTGGCCGTTGCTGATCCAGAGGCCGACCAACGACAATTGGTACTGGATTCGGTGCTGTTTATGGCTAAACCCTGCCTGTTCGCTATTTTGACGACCATGGCAGGATTCAGTTCGTTGGTTTTCAGCGGCATCTTGCCCGTTGTTAATTTCGGATGGATGATGACCGCTGGGATTGGTGTTTCGCTGCTCCTGACCTTCCTGATTTTCCCCACAGTTTTGATGCAGATGGAAAAAAGTTCCATCAGTACCGTATTCGAGGCTCGGTTTGCCATAACCAAAAAGCTGGCCCAGGTAACAGAAAAACGGGGCACCGCTATTCTCTGGATCAGCGCTGTGGTATTAGTATTGTGTGTTGTAGGTGCGTCTCGGCTGAAGGTGGAAAACGCCTTCATTGACTATTTTAAGGAGTCAACCGAGATCTATCAGGGGATGAAAATCATCGATCAACAATTGGGCGGTACAACTCCTCTGGACGTGGTGATCGATCTTCCGGAAGAGAAGGTTGAAATTGCGGCAGTATCTTCTGACGATAAGATCGAGGATGAAGACGAATTTGACGAGTTTGAGAAGGAGTTCGAAGAAGAGAAAAGTGCGGCCCAGTATTGGTTTACTTCCGATAAAATGGCCAAAGTCGAGAAAATCCACGACTATCTCGACAGCCTGCCGGAAACAGGAAAAGTATTGTCACTGGGCACCATGCTCAAAGTCGGCAAGGTATTGAATGATGGGGAAGCACTGGACAATTTCCTGTTGGCCCTGATCTACAACGAGCTGCCGCAAGAGTTCCGAAAAATTATCCTCAATCCGTATGTCTCTGTGGAGGACAACCAGGCCCGTTTCTCAATTCGTATTCTGGACTCCCAACCTGATTTACGTCGCAACGAACTGCTTCAGAGAATCCGTAGCGATTTGACTGAAAAACTGGGACTTAAAGCAGAAAACGTCCATCTGGCCGGGTTAATGGTTCTCTATAACAACATGCTGCAAAGTTTGTTCAATTCCCAGATAATGACTTTGGGGGCGGTGATTGCAGTTCTAATGCTCATGTTTCTGGTTCTATTTCGCTCGGTGAAAATATCCTTTATTGCAATTTTCCCCAATATTCTGTCAGTAGGCGTAGTATTGGGATTTATGGGCTGGGCAGGCATTCCTCTCGACATGATGACCATCACCATCGCTGCCATTAGCGTAGGAATCGCGGTAGACGATACCATTCACTATATCCATCGATTCAAGAAGGAATTCGAAAAAGACCGCAACTACCTGGCCGCCATGCATCGCAGCCATGAAAGCATCGGCTACGCCATGTATTATACCTCAGTCACTATTATTATCGGATTTTCCATACTGGTGCTGTCCAATTTCATACCCGGCATCTACTTTGGCGTCTTGACTGTGCTGGCCATGGCCATCGCTCTGGTGTCGGCCCTGACCTTACTGCCCCAGCTGATTATATTTATCAAGCCATACGGACCGGAAGGAACCGGATAAGGCACGGAATAGTCAAAGTATGGATAGCAATGTCTTTAAACGATAATAAGCAGTGATACGATTGTTTTCTACTTCCTGGGGGTTTTGAGAAGTTACTGAGAAA
>CAZWIP010000491.1:0-1740 GCA_964634125.1 uncultured Dehalococcoidia bacterium | reverse complement strand
CATCCCAAGATTGCCTATGCTACCAACTGATACTATTTAATTGCCGGAGTAATACATCCTGCAGATGCACGCCGACAAAATCGTCCGATAGTTCCCCTTGGGCAGTGCTGAGACCATCTTTTGCGCTTTGGACGGATTGCCCATAGCTGCTATATGTGATGAAGCCAATGATTATTATGGGCAGTATGCCGATGAGCAGTACTTGCCATGTCAGTTTGGCTCGCAGGCTGGTGATTTTCCCTTGGAATTTCATCGTAAATTTGGGTTTTTTCATGATAGATCCCCTTAATCTTTTGAAGGAGTCAAAAGGTTATTTCCTGATCAGTTTTAACAGCTCCTCTGGAATACCCTCTAGCGGAAGGATATAGTCAATCTCACAAGCTTCAATCGCTGCATTGGGCATAACGGCCGACTTGGCGGTTTGTGGGTCTTGAGCTATTGTTATGCCGCCGTTATCGTCAATGCTTTTCATTCCCTTTGCCCCGTCTGCAGTAGCACCGGTAAGGATAATACCAATGACGCCTGATTGATAAACATCGGCTGCACTGTGAAACAGCACGTCGATGGATGGTCTCGAATGATTTACTCTATTAGTGGTGGATAAAGCAATTGATTTATCCTTGTCAATGAACAAATGATGGTCAGCGGGTGCGAGATACACTTTTCCTTTTTCGATTGATTCATTATTAGTTGCCTCTGAAACTTCCAGTTGACATCTCTGATTAAGGTACCGGACGAAAAAGCCATCATCACCACTCGGATGTGTGTGCTGTACAATGATGATCGGTAACTGGAAATCTTTTGGCAACGGTTTCAAAATTCGAGGAAGGGCATCCATACCACCAGCGGATACCCCAACAACCACTGCTTCGTATCCGTTTTTATTGCTCATATGTCTCCTGGTATCTCATATCGCTCTTTCTGCTGTCACTACCTGATTTTTTGATATATCCTCTCTTTACGTGCAACCTCTTCGAAGTTATCGTACACTTCAGAGAATTGCAGAGATTCCTTGCTGCCAATGCACAGGAATCCACCTATGCTCAAGCTATCGTTGAACAGATGAAATACTCGTTCCTGAAGTATCTTGTCGAAATATATCATTACGTTTCGGCAGATAATAAAGTTCATTTCGCCAAACACAGAGTCGGTAACGAGATTGTGATTGGCAAAAGTAATGTTCTTCTTCAGATCGCGGTTCATGATCACGGAGTCATATTTTGATTGGTAGTAATCCGAAAAGGACGTTTTCCCATCCGATTTCTGATAGTTGACAGTGCTTATTCGAGCGTTCTTCAAAGGATAAATCCCCTCTCTCGCTCTCTCTAAAGCATGGTCGTTGAAATCGGTAGCATAAATGTGGAAATTTTCAAAGATACCGGCCTCTTTAAGTAAAATGGACATGGAATATACCTCTTCTCCGGTAGCACACCCTGCATGCCATAACTTAAGGAAAGGAAGGTCTTTCAAGTTTGGAATGATTTTCCCCCTGATCGCACGGTAGACGAATGGATCTCTGAACATCTCGGTCACAGTGATGGAAAGTGTCTGGATCAATTCTTCGAAGAAGGCCTCATCATAGAGCAATCGGGGAATTGTCTCTGTTATCCTGTCATGTTTATTTTCACTCAGAAAATGTTCAATCCGGCGCTTGAATGAAGGGGTTGCATAATGGCTAAAATCATACTGTGCGTCTTCAGCAAAAGTGGGACAAATGGGCCCGATAATTAAAGGACACAT
>CAZWIP010000490.1:0-1746 GCA_964634125.1 uncultured Dehalococcoidia bacterium | reverse complement strand
GTTGAAACAGCATTAAACAATGAGACTATTAAAATTTTCGGTAGTGGAAATCACGTGAGGGATTTTGTAAGTCCCCATGATGTAGCCACTGCAGTTCGAATCTCCATTGATTCTTTCGCACAGCGCACGGAACCTTATTTGGATTCTTTCAATATCAGCAACAACGAACCAACAAAAATGATCGATCTAGCAAAAAGAGTTGTTGAAAGGGTCGGTAAGGGTCGTATCCAATTGACTAATCCTACACAGCAAATGTTCTCACTATATACCTCTAGTAAGAAATTTCAGAAGGAGCATAATTGGAGGCCTGAATATTCAATTGATGGCATTATTGACACGATACTTTAAGTTGGAGAAGTATATTGAAGTTGGCTATTATCGCAGATTACCTGCCTTCAAATAAAACAACAGGGGCAGGGCTATTATTGCACTGTATTGTTGAAGCCAGCATAAAAAGAGGTCATGATCTTACATATGTTACGGTGGGCTCCCCTCCAGAGTATAGCTACCTAGGAAAAGATGATATTAGGGAGATATGGCAGCAACTGTCAACAAAGGGTGTACGGATTGTAGAAAAGGTGAATGATAGCACCGCTGATAATAATGCAACAGAACACTATGCCCCTTCATCTAAAGTATCCAGATTGCTAAGTATTTTAAAGCAACTGCCCAGTGCACTTTTCCCAGGTAACCGGACTTACGAAAAGATATTTAAAACTGAAGAATACCACTCATCCATTGCTAGTGCCGTGAATGAGGTCAAACCGGAGATTATTTTTGCTTTTGGATTTGGAATGATTAGTGCCCTGACTGACTTTCCTGGTTTTCCAAGAGTTGTAGTTCCAGGTGATCCTATTGACAAAATGTGGCAGACTCGATTCAACTATTCGAATTTCAAAGGAAAGATCAATATTGTTCTACGCATTCTCCAATACAGGAAATTCTCCAAATGGCTGTTGGACAAACTTGATAATTTAGATCTAGTTATCTGGACGGCCGCTCATCAGGTAGAATGGTTAAAAAAAAATGGAATACAGCATTCTCTCTATATACCAAATCCAACACCCGATGTAGAGCACGATATCCAAGATCTACTGTCAGAGGATCGAGCCTTGAATAAAGTTCCTCAGATCATTCATCTTGGTCATCTTGGTGGAACGGCATCTGCCTCGGGGCTGGATATGCTGTTGGATGAGGTGTGTCCTATCCTGGCAGACACCTACGGTGAAGAAGGATTCAGGATCAATTTTGTTGGTAGAGCAAACATCTCACAACATTTGAAACATAAATTTAATAAACCATATTTGAATGTGATGGGATATGTTGATGAGATTTCCAAAGAACTTTTGAACGCAGATGTTTTTATTGTTCCCGTCACAAATAAAGTAGGGAATAGGACGAGAGTAATCACAGGCATGCTATATGGGTGCTGTATTGTGGCACATGATAGTTGTAGGTCAGGCAACCCGGAATTGGTACATAATGAAAATATATTATTAGCAAGAAACGGGAAAGAATTCTCGGATTTGGTTATAAGACAAGGAATTATGTAAAAGAATTAGAAAATCGGCGAGACTATGCTACGAAAAACATTATTCAATTGATCAAGCAGGAAGTAAATATATTTATGAAATAGAGAAAGTTCATCGCAAGTACATGAATAATATTAATATCGGTGATTAGCATGCTAATTACACTTGAGAATCAAATCAGTTGATAACAATGAGAATTAAGAATGATAATATC
>CAZWIP010000489.1:0-1750 GCA_964634125.1 uncultured Dehalococcoidia bacterium | reverse complement strand
ACAAGCATCTACCTTCACCTCAACCCCATGCTCTCGACCGGACTCGCACCGTTCCGGTGCACCAGTACCGCTTCTTCAAGTTGCAGTGCCCTCGTATAGCGTCTGCTCATCGCCAGATCTTCGTGCCGTAAATACAGCTGCAGCAGGAAGGAATCTTTAGCGACTCTCAAAAATTGAATTGCGGCGGTATGGCGTAGACGGTGAACCCCACCACTTCCGTTGATCCCGGCGCGTTTCTTCAACCTGGTAAACCAGGCCCCCAGACCATCCTTGGAGAACCGTGTGCCCTCTTCAGTTATCCATAGCGCGTCGCATTTTGCCCGGCTGTCTCTCAGAGTCATGTAGAAATACAGCACCTTTGCAGTGGCATCTGAGAAAGGGCAGTGGGCTGGCTTATTGCCTTTGCCAACAATTCGGATCAATCGCTGCTCCATATTGATATCGCTCATACGGATACCAGTCATCTCCGATAACCTGAGAGCAGAGTCCACAAAAAGCAGCAGTAAAGCTTTGTTGCGCAGGCCTATAAACCGTGCCCCGCTTCTGATATCGTAATCACATACTTCGAGCAATTTCCGCAATTCTTCAACACTGTATGGCTGTACGGGGGCAGAAGCAGGTGGTTTATAGGACAACCCTCTGACAGGGCTGTCTTGTAGCAAACCCTCCTCCTGCAGCCAGTTGAAGAAACGTCGTACCGCCTTGAAATACGGCCAGGCCATATTGGAGGTGGCCAAATGGGATCGACGACATCCGTGGCCGGTAACATACTCAATCCGACGCGAGCCGGTCCAGGCCAGGAACTGCCGAATATGTTGCGTGGTAATCAGTTCAATGCTGCCTGGCCAATCCGCCTCATCGGCGTACTGCACCAGGTACAGCAGAAGTTTGGAGTAGTAATCAGAGGTTCGCTTGGACTTCCCCTCAGCACCGAGAGAAAACACAAACCCCTGGATGGCTTCCTTCAAAGTGAAAGATGACTTCACTGGTTATCCTCGCCAGGCCATTCGATGCGCTTCGGGCGGCCGCCGAGTTTCCCGAACTCGCTGTAGCGGTGACCATGTAGATTCCGAGTGTGTGTGCCCCCTTTCCTACCGATGTCCTGAAAATGAGATCTGCCGTAGCGTACCAGTGTTTTTAGGCCTCCCAGGCGACCAGCTTCTGTAAAGCTGTAGTCTGTTGAATCATTTCCGGTGTCCTCTGTTTTCCCGTTCATCATGCCTCCTCAAACTTGTGATGTTTTCCAATTGCTTCGTCTGAGAAATATGCTAATATGGGCCTGCGTGCAACGTGAATGATTGAGTCGAGCCTGGTTCTAATGTATTTTTCCTTGTTTTCTGACAACACCAGCCTCAAAAACGAGTTAACATGATTAACAAGAGCAAGGTCACACAACAAGAGGTTGGGCGGTGGATCAGCTGGTTACAAAAAGAGGGCCTTGAAGGCCCTTTTTACAGTGTTACACCATCACATGAAATCGTGAAGAAAATAGAAGCTGGACTCAGAGCAGAGGTGCGCGCAATCCCGAACACTATAAAGCGGGATAGAAGAACCATTGCCAGCAATTTGAACCGTTACGGTAGGAAAGTTAATAAACCTGATCCCAAAGGTCAGCCAGAGCCGACGATCAAACCAATAAATTATTCACCTTACGTCCATGACCACTGGAACAAGCTTGGTAGGCTCGCAGAAGAATTGTATTTATGCCTGGAACTAAACTCGCTTTGGAGGACAAAATCTCGGTTCGGAG
>CAZWIP010000488.1:0-1750 GCA_964634125.1 uncultured Dehalococcoidia bacterium | reverse complement strand
CCAGCTTTGTGGTTCTAGATCGTTTTTTTTTCGATGCTGTTGCTGTTTGAATCCCCAAGGTAGATTCCATCATCGTTGTTCGAGTTGATAGTATTGCCAGTGATGGTGTTACTGGAGGAACCATCGAGGGAGATTCCCTCATCGTTGTTCGAGTTGATACTATTTCCTATGATGGTATTACTAGAGGAATCCGTGAAGTAGATTCCAATCCAATTATCCGAGACAGTATTGTTGACGATGTTGTTGTCGGATGAATCAGAGAGATCGATTCCAAACTCAATGTTCGAGATGATGTTGTTGTATATGAAGCTATTCTCTGTTCCCAAGAGTTCTATCCCGACAGTTGTATTTGATAATACCAGTTCATCTACTGTAATATAGTACCGGTCTTATAAATTTAGACATAAACTCAGAAATATAGCTTATGGACCAAATAAAAGTTTACCGGCATATGTCTTTGAATGGTTTGGAAAAAAAGCTTCGGGGAGAGAAGAACCCACATATCTTACGTCGCCTCCTTTTTATTCTGCAATTATATGATGGAGCAGGTGTTGAAGAGGCATCTAAGAGAATGGCCATATCCCGGCAGACGGGATATATATGGTTAGCGCAATGGAATGCTAAGGGATATAAGGGTCTTAAACCTGATTTTGGTAAAGGTGGTAAGCCTCCGAAGTTGACGAAGGAGCAGAAGGAGGAATTGAAGGAAGAACTCAAATCAAAGGACAGTTGGTTGACGTCGGAGGTGAGGGCGCTCATCCAAAAGAGGTTCGGGGTCACCTACAGTCTCCGCCATGTACGCAAGATATTGCACGGCTTCAAGATGCATTATGCCAAACCCTACACGCTGGATTATAGGCGACCAGAAGATGCAGAAGAGCAGTTGAAGCAATCTCTTGAGGATGCACTTAAAGATGCGCCAAAGGATACCATTATTGGCTTCATGGATGAAGCCGCACCTCAGACACGCGATAACAAACAACGGTTCTGGTCATTTACCAAGCCACGCAAGAGTAAAAATACAGCCAAGTACAAGGCAAACACATTTGGTTTTTATCCCATTAATGGCAAAGAGGTAATTGATTTCAAAGAACGCTCCAAAACACCTCAAGTGTGTGAATTCCTACGCTTCATCCGTGACAAAAATCCGATCCATCTTATTATCGTTATCGTTGACGGTGCTCGTGCCCACATAGCTAAAGCCACACGAGAATTTGCACAATCGCTCAACATGAAATTAGTTATCCTACCTCCATATTCCCCCGACCTCAACCCCATAGAATACATTTGGAAGAGCGTGAGAAAAAGAATCTCTCAGGTTCTATTTATCAAATCCGAATGGAGTTTCAAGGAAACAATACGAACCACATTCCATCGCCTCGCGAAAAAATCAACATTCATGAGGGGATGGTTAAATATATTTCAACCAACTCTGTCAAATTTCATATGACCAGTACTATAATTAGATAATAATCTATTAATTAGCTTCCCAGTCCTCCTATCAAGATAATCTATTTATTTATTTAGTTTTTCAATCCTCTTATCCAGATCTGTCATACAACTCGCTATTAATGTGGATAATGAGATGAACTTTGTCTTGCTCTTGGCCTGCTTCGATGCCACACCAAGGATTGCCTCACAGCCGGCACATACCAGGGGGCAGGCATCTGCCTCACTCTTGTCTGCCTTATTCACCTTTCTCTTTGCGATCTCCATCGCTACATTGCCCTCGGAGCCTGCCCCACAGCAC
>CAZWIP010000487.1:0-1753 GCA_964634125.1 uncultured Dehalococcoidia bacterium | reverse complement strand
CCCGGGCAATGTCCGTGGCTAAGGGAAGTCTGGAGGCGATATCAATCGCCTCGCAATTCATTTGTGTCCGGGGGATCACCATCCCCCGGCAGCAATTCTAAATATGGCTGAAAATATATGATAAGCTATAGGAGATGAAACCATCGAAGGTATTTGACAAGCTTGTATACGAAATGAGGAAAAGCCTTGGGGCGTTGCCGGAGCACCGCGAAGGGGAAAATACGCGCTATGAAATCAAAGATGCCGCCGTGAGTGCATTCGGGATATTCTTCACACAGTCGCCGTCGTTTCTGGCGTATCAGCGGTTGATGGAAAATGCCAAGGGAAGAAGCAACGTGCAGAGCATATTTGGGGCGGAGAGTATACCCAGTGATGCGCAGGTTCGAAACCTGCTGGATGCACAGGAACCGGAATCGCTGTATGGTTTATTCAGGAAAGGGCATGAGTTGCTGGAAAGAAGTGGTCAAATGGCAACATTCAGCAGCCATGAGGGGCAATATTTGATTTCGTGTGATGGTACCGGGGTGTTTTCGTCGAAAAAGATCCACTGTCCGAACTGTTCCCGGCAAAAACTGAGCAATGGGGAGACGCTCTACACCCATTCCGCCATTCTACCGGTGATCGTGAAGGCAGGGGAAAGTCGGGTGCTGGTGCTGGAGCCGGAATACATCAGTCCCCAGGATGGGCATGAGAAGCAAGATTGCGAACGTGCGGCCATCAAACGCTGGGTCAAACGCAATGCTGATCATTTTGCGGATCACAAATACACACTGCTGGGTGATGATTTGTATGCCTGCCAACCGATTTGCGAGTTGCTTTTAGAGAACAAGTTCAATTTTATCTTGACGTGCAAGCCAGATTCACATGTTGCCCTCTATGAACAGGTTGAATTTCTCAGCAAAAATGGTGTAGCTGAGCAGATGGAGCTGCGTCAGTGGAATGGAAGATACCATGAAAAACACCATTACCGTTGGGTCAATGGAGTGCCTCTGCGGCGAGGAGAAGATGCTCTGGAGGTCAATTGGTGTGAAATCACGATTACACGAGAAGATACTGGCAGGCAGCTTTATCATAATGCCTGGGCCACCAATCACAAACTGAGCCACAGCAATATCGTCCCCATCGTTCGGGATGGGCGGGCGCGCTGGAAGAGTGAGAATGAGACCAATAATGTACTCAAGACAAAAGGTTATCATCTGGAGCACAACTTTGGACATGGAAAACAATTCCTGGCCAATTTCATGCTTACACTCAACCTGTTGGCTTTTCTGTTCCATACGATTTTGGACCTGCTGGATGAACAATATCTCGCTTTGCGCCAGGAGTTGGTCGCTCGTAAAGAGTTCTTCAATGACCTGCGTACTTTGTTGCGCTACATGCTCTTTGACAATTGGAACCATCTGATGCATTTCATGCTCGTTGGCCTGGAACTGATCCCGGATACTTGATGTATTTCCTTTGGTGTTGCCAGGGGATTTCTAAAACCGCTTCCATTGGTTGGCGGTGTTGTTCGCGTGCTGTCTGGTTGAAATTCAGACGCCTGCTTGCTTATACTTTCCAGGAGGATTGCCTATAACAATTATCTCTATGCTGCCATAACCTTCATTTTTTGCGGACAATCGGTTTCCTTTTCAAAATCTGCCTCAAATTTAGAATTGCTGGCGGAGGGGGTATTGAATTGACAATCCCCTCAGCCGGTAGTATACTGAGGTTAGAAGAATAACAACTAAATATTATCCTTCGGGGCAGGGTG
>CAZWIP010000486.1:0-1756 GCA_964634125.1 uncultured Dehalococcoidia bacterium | reverse complement strand
TCTATTTCGCTCTGATCAACGATGCGCTGCTTAGTGTGAACACGCCCTAGTTAAAGTGTTCAAGAAAAAAGCACCGGATTTTCACACCATAGCTATCAAGGTAGCCGCCTCTAATTTTGATTTATCCGAAATGGAGATCCTCCATCGACTCCAACAGCCCTGGGGATTAAAGCGGCTCATGGATGGTAGCTGGGAAAACAGCCGCTGGGACCAGGCACGCGCGGCGGCAAGCACCAAGCTGGCAAAATTGATGGGACATCTATTAATATTCAATGGACTGGATTACCCACCGGAAAAAATTATAATGAAGCTCAAAGACGTCGGTATTGTATTTCTAGATGCTCCGCCACCTGAAGATACGGTGTCACAAGATATCCTTGACCAGCTAGATAGCGTATACGATCAAGAAGAACTGGAAGAATACGGATACTAATTCGGTCATTAGGCAAGCGATAAACTCGGCCCCTCAGTATGGTATTCGGGAGATGGCGGTTCGAGGTTCAAATCGTCTTTAATTGCTAGTGCTCCATGCTAAATCAGTGCTAGTGCCCAGCTGTTTATCAATACGCAGCCCGCTATATTTCCCTATTTTCAAACTATAAGTGGCCTATTGAGGGTCTAACGATCTCCAGTTTTTGTATAAACGATTCGAATGGGGAATAGTATGTTTGTTATCAAGGACAATCTGAGGAGAACAGCAGCGGTTTCGTAATTGTATGAGCCTTTCCACCATCAATCACCGTGAACGTGAAACAGTAACTTCCTATTTTTGCTCCGTAACTGATAACAACCTTCTACCCCCATTAACCCCCAGCATTTTGTCTGCAAATTTGTCTGCAAGAATATAAATTCAGCTTAGCTTCGAAGGGCACCCCCCTTCGCCACCCCCCTGCCATGGGTTTGCAGGCATTACACGTATGTTAAGGTTTAGCTCCGGAAATTTCTCTAATCGGTTTTTCACTGGAGACTGAAATGGTAAAAACGCTGTTAAAATCAATACCTTTTTAATCCTCAATTTGGCTCAGATCGAACATTGAAAGTGGTACAATGAGTGGGATCAAGCCAATCTCTATTTAATACACATGAGTTCTTAAATGGAGGCACATACTGAAAATGAGTATGTCTTCTAATGAAAACAATGCCAAGAACCACATATGGCACCCTTTTCTCTCTCGTACCCACACATACATTACCTATGAAGAGCTGTATGATGAAACTCCAAAACACTCTGAAATAATCGATTTGATCAAATCTCTCCCAGTGGACTATTGGATAAAAGTGGCCTCAATGGGAAGAATCTTCCTTGATCACTATGGGGAGAGCATTGATCATCAAGCTATCCTGATTGATGCCTTCTTACCAGACAGTCTACTACAAAAAGAAGTCCCAATTGATGACTACATCTTTCATAAAACTCAGATGTCAGCAATTCTGCGGTTAGCTTTAGTTTATAGTCCGACTTCTATGGTATCCAATACCACGGAAGAGCAGAAGAAAGAAATCACATCACGTTGTATGCTTGGTATTAGTTCTCTTCTGTACAATATGGATGAGTATAATGAAGAGGAACCGTCTTTCGATTCAAAATTACTTTTAAACAAATTGAGTTTTCTCAGTCGGCCTAAGCTTTTGATTGAAAATGAAAACTTCATAATGAACATTCTCCGGATCTGTCACAATCATCACGGCGAATACCTCAAATATGTAATGGGTCGATACAAAGATATGTTATTCGATATCCCAATTGATCCAAATT
>CAZWIP010000485.1:0-1759 GCA_964634125.1 uncultured Dehalococcoidia bacterium | reverse complement strand
GCTGCCGCACAACCATGTCATCTGCGACGACAAAGATGGCCATCCTCGGAGCGGACATTGGTGGCGGGAGCGATTCAAGAAAGCGATGGAATTTGCCGGATTCGATCGTGTAGGGAGGAACCTGCGGCCGCATTCGTTCCGTCATACCCTCAACTCAGCGTTGCGTGGAGCCGGCGCCGATCCGGCAAGGTTGCGCGAGTCGCTTGGGTGGTCGGGTGAAAGCGTGCAGGACAGGTATACCCATTGGCACCCTGAGCACTTCGACGAACAACGGCGGTTGATGGATGAGATTTTTGAGTAGAAAAACCAAAACGTTTCTGGAACTACCCTCATGTTTCCGCCATGGTTCCATTACGCATTCAAAGAACTTTGCTGATTTGGATCTGCAGGCGGTAGCTTTTGTTCTCTGGAACGTCCGGCGCGAGGCGCCGGGCAGTAGCTGGTACAGGCCGCCGCGATGCGGCCGCGGCGGCGTTTCTGAAAGGGCAAGATTGGAGGGTCTGACTACTTTCGCCGCAACGGCAACACTTTCGAGAGCGATGCTCCCTATTTAGTTTTTGGCGTAATCCCCACTACGGAAATCAAGGTGGAACGCCAGGCGCGTCAGTTCGTGAGGGTGACTGGTAGCTCACCAGGTTTTTCGAAGACGGCCATAAGGAGCTGTACAACCTGAAGGATGATATTGGGGAGACAGCGAACCTAACTGATGCGGAGCTGTCGGCGAAGTTTACAGCGTGGTCCGAGGAGATTGAAGCGCTGATCCCTGAGCCGAATCCGGTGTATGTGCGATGGGAAGGGCGGGAGCCTTCGGGGCATTTTGGGGAATGAAGCGTCAATCAACTATTCTGAAGAGCCGCTGGAAAAGCTCTTGCGATTCGCGACCTTCTTCGGTCAACATCACCGACTTCACTTTGCTCTTCGGATCTGAGATCAATCTCTTCTCGTGGAGCCGATTCATAGTATCCCAATCAAACAATTTCCAGGCGCGTACCCCAGGTCCTTGTCTCCACGAGACCAGATATAGCAGGGCCAACGTCGCCTCATCGATCTCCTTGGTATCATACTTAATGTCTTTCTTTTCATGCTGAAGTCGGGCTTCGCGAGGAACGCAAAGGCCGACAGGTGGTGTTCTTTTTGAGGGAGCTTCGTCGCAGATGACGCCGTCTGTCCCGTCCTCGCTGCGCGTTCGAGGTGGCTCGCCTGAAGCCAAGGTTTTAATGCTTGCGTCAGGCATCCCGCGGAGGCCAAGTTCGACAAGAGGCTTCATAATCAAGCTCTTGTATAATGCCAGGATTTGGCATACTGAAACCAAAGCAGCTCTACCAGTTACCAAATAGGCATTTGACCCGATTTTCAAGATTGTAAGTAAGAGAATTAGTTATTCTGCGCCTTTTATGTTGTTGTAATTTGATATCCATAAATAAAAGCCCTAAACTAGAACTAAAAGCGGAATAAAAAAAATGGAAGCGCCCAAGGGGTTCTGGATAAGACGAGTCCAGTTTCTTGCTTTATCATTTTTCAGCCGTGACTATGCTTGTGTATTTATCGCTGCGGTGCGCGATAAGGCAAAAGATCCGGTGATACGTTGTGCAACACCTTTTCAACCTCTAGATCCCGAAATAGAGTTCAATAAAGATGCTAAGTTAATCGTTCATTGGCTGGTGACGTGCAATTCTGACGCTAGAGAATCCGAGGATAACGATGCAGATAGTATAAGCGACGTAGCAGTTAGGGTATGCATGCACTTAATCATAACGCT
>CAZWIP010000484.1:0-1763 GCA_964634125.1 uncultured Dehalococcoidia bacterium | reverse complement strand
GACGTAAGTGCTCGCGAACAGGTTAACTCAGCGGGCGCAGAGATTGTGAAAGCATTTGGAACCGTGGACATATTGGTAAACAATGCCCAAACTACGCGCCCGGGAATCTTGCTGGAAGATACAACCGATGACGACATTGACCTTGCCTTTCGATCTGGCTTTTAAGTCACCCTTTATTTTATGCAAGCATGTTTTCCGTATCTCAAGAAACATGGGGGAAAGGTCATTAATCTTGCTTCGGGAGCAGGCGTGTCAGGCACGGCAGGTTTCACAGCATATGCGTCTGCGAAAGAAGCAATCCGCGCGCTGAGTCGAGTGGCAGCAAATGAGTGGGGGCAATATGGGATCAATGTGAATGTCTTGTGTCCATTTGCGAACTCACCTGGGGTTCAACTATGGGCAGAGGCATTTCCGGATCAAATACAAGCGAATTTAGCGTTGGTACCAATGGGACGCATTGGAGACTGCGAGATGGATGCCGGGCGGGTAGTGGTATTTCTGGCAAGTTCAGATTCAGATTATATGACAGGGCAGACAATCGATGTCGATGGCGGACGATTGATCAGACCTTAGGATTATCAATCGAATAGCTAGGACTGCCAGACTTGTTTATGTTATTTTTTGCGAATGGAGAGTTGCGAACCACGAAGCGTGTTCCCCAACACTAGGTCTTGGTATTTAGCCTTTTAGACCAAGTGCCGATGAAGGGAATTAATACAAAGGGAGGTTCAATGATGCAGATGTTGATAAAGGGAGCGTTGATTGCTTTGGCGTTTTTGTTGCTTACATTGCCTACGCTGGCTGCCTGCGGTGATGATGGCAAAACAGAAGCACCGACCCCTACAGGTACCCCAATAATCACACCAACAGAAACCCCGACGCCTACTCAGGAACCAGTAGAGGACATCGTGATCACTATCGGGAACCTGACAGACATGACGGGACCCGCAGCTAACGCCATGTTGGCTATCGATATGGCCCTAGATGATCTGGTTCGGCATTACAATGATAACAACATAATCCCTTCGGTCAGGTTGAAGATCGTCCAGTACGATAGTCAGATGGATCCTTCGAAGTTCATTCCCGGGTACCAATGGCTGAATGAGAAAGGGGCGGACTTTATATGCACATCCCTTCCGGGAGTGGCAATAACACTTGAAACCCTTGTGAATAACGACCAAATAGTACTGTTTTCTCAGGCCGCTGAAAAGGCTGCCTTCGAACCCCCGGGGTATGTGTTTATGGCTGGTCCACTGGCGGATCATGAGGTATTTACCCTGCTGAAATGGATCGCGGAAAATGACTGGGATTACCAAACCAAAGGCCCAGCCAAAATCGGGGGTGCATCGTGGGATGATCCCAAAAGTCGAGCCGCTCTTGAGGCAATGGAACAATATGCCAAGGTTCATCCAGATCAATTTGAGTGGATAAGCGGACACCTGACACCCATAGGCACTTTTACATGGGGACCCGAAGTTGATGCCCTCAAAGACTGCGACTATTTGTATCCCCCAGGAATAATGGGGAATTTCGTGAAAGAATACCGTGATGCGGGCCACACGGCGAAGTTAATTGGAGCAGGTATGCATTTTGCTTTTCTTAAAATGATCGACGACGCAGGACTCTGGGATGAAATTGATGGGATGCTGGTTACCACTCCCAACTCATATTGGAACGAAGAAGATGAGCTGGTAAAGCTGGTGAAACAGATACTGAACGAATATCATCCGGACGAAGCGGAAAAAATTATGCAGATGGGTTGG
>CAZWIP010000483.1:0-1764 GCA_964634125.1 uncultured Dehalococcoidia bacterium | reverse complement strand
ACATCTCCAGATACTACATGTTGTGTCTAGTCCAGTCAAGTAAATACCCCCATTAGATAATTATCATAGGCATAGCGTTTTGTTTTGGTGAAACTGGCTCTCTCGACATCATCCGTTACCAGGGAATACGAAATAGCTGTATCATAAATAGCTTGTGAATTGAAGTTATCTGCACCCACAGCTTCTACCGCATCAGCAATGATATCCAGCATGGGATAACAGACACCGGCCACCGATGCATAAGCTACACCTCCCTGCATGATCTCTTCTGCTTCATCAGGACGGTATTCGTAAAGAAGCTCCTTGGCCAAATTGATCAGATCATCATCTTCATTCCACCACAGAGAACCACCTCTAACAAAAAGTGTACCGTCAATATCGTCCCACAGATTCGCCTGATCAATCTGGGCGAACCATGTAAGATGAGGATCGGCCCCGATGAATTTTGTAGTGTCACTTACCCTTCTATGTTCTTTCACGAACGCAACAGGCGATATACAAGGATATACATAGTCACAATCTTTCAGAGCCTCCGCTTCTACCCCCCAATCAAACGTAAAGTGGGACAAATACCCTCCAACCCATTCGAATTGTTCCGGGTGTGTCTCAGCATATTTTTCCATTGCGGCCATGAAGGACTGAGAGTAGCCCTCAATCCATGAAGCCCCTCCGATCTTTGCCGGCCCATTAGACTCATAATCCCAATCATTTTCGGCAATCCAATTAAGGACTGTGTAGGCCTGATGCTCAGGAATCACACCCATTATAAACACATATCCTGGCGGGTCTAGCATCTCCTGGTATCCATTCGATGAAAATAAAGGCATTTCATCCTTGTTGACTGTCGATTTCAACGTGAGAGGCGTGTCAGGAACCCCCGTGAAAATCAGGTCCGCACCGCGCGACTTCAACCATTCATATCCGGGAATATCGTTGGATGGATCAAACTGCCCATCGTAGTTAATCACTTTCAATTCAACCCCAGGGATGATGTTGTTTTCATTGTAATACCGAACCAAATCCTCAAGTGCAGCAGTAATTAAAATAAACTGATTGGATGCTGGGCCAGTTAAATCTGTGAGGTTGCCAATGGTGATTTCGACTGGCTCCCGTATCACTGGAGATACTGAGCTATTGGTACTTAATGGTTGTGCCATAGGCCTAGCCAATGGCGCGAGATCATCCTTTATATCATCGTTCCCGCTATCACATGCAATAGATCCAACAGAGATCAATATTGCAAACAAGGGTGCCAATAGTATTGTGAGTTTTCTCATCTTCGTCTCCATCGTTTCACTATTTCACAAATCTCCTGTTAGCAAAGTAAGCAACCCGTGTTTCAATTATCAAGGTACCAATTTTGTCACATTTCCAGCGCGTTGCTTGATCGCCTTTGCCCTAAGGAGTACGAACCGCTGGAAGCCACTCATCACCCAGCCTGAATAGGTCCTCTTCCGCAGCTCGAGCCTCGTACATCCCGTAGGCATCTGTGGCATTCCGTTTTTCCTCGTCAAAACTGACTCGTTGAACACCGTCACTCGTCAATACAAAAGACGTAGCTGCATCATAGATCGCCTGTGAATCGAGATTCTGGGGGCTTACTGCCTCTGCCGCATCAGCTATTATGCTAAGCATCGCATGTACCTGGTTCACTGCCAGGTATCCGTTACCCGAGCTGATGATATCTTCGGCATCGCTTGGATGATTCTCTCGTACAAGTTTGTTGGCCAGGTTGATTATCTCGCCAACAAACTTGTACGAGAG
>CAZWIP010000482.1:0-1790 GCA_964634125.1 uncultured Dehalococcoidia bacterium | reverse complement strand
ATATTTCAAATATCTCCTCATGGTGCATGGGATCGATACCGATACCGTCGTCGCGTACAGTGAACTCGTATCCCTGATTGTCTACAGCCTTCCAGCTGAGTTCGATACGCCCTGCGAGATCACTTCTGAACTTGGCTGCATTGTCAATCAAATTGCGGAAGATCTGCCCGAGCAGTGCGGAGTCGGTATCGATCGTGGGCCACCGCTTCTTCATCACGATTCCTGTATCTTCTGTTAACCCGCATGAAACGATCACCTTTTCGAGTAACTTACCCACATCAACCCTTTCCAGGCGAATCTCGTTCTGGCCAAGATGTGAGAGATCCAACAGGTTCTTCGCCAGGTCTTCACCTTCGTGTACTGCGGTGTCTATCGTATCGAGATAGCTATGGTGTTTCTTAATAGATATATTCTTCGGTTCTTTGCGCAAAAGGTGCGTGTAGTAGCGAATCGCCCGCAGTGGTGTGCAGATATCGTGGGAAGCTACCTCAGCGTAACGTGTCAGTTCCTCGTTTGCATCTTGCAGTTCGGCGGAGTACTGTTGCAATTGTGCTTCACTCTGTTTGCGCGCCGTGACATTACGCAAGGAGACCAAACTAGCAAGCCTTCCATGATATTCGATCCTTGTCCCTACACCTTCCACCCATATTTGGTTTCCATTTTGGGTGATCACTCGACATTCTGCGATTTCGCGGAGGTCCTTTTTAAATATGCTGACAGTGAGTATCTCTTCAATCTCATACCTATCTGCGGGGTGGATGAAATCCAGTGCATTGATCCCTATCATTTCTTCAGAAGTATTAAACCCAAAAAGACTGGCAAAAGTATTGTTGGCCAGCACTATAGACATAGTTTCAGCATCAATGACAAACATACCATCGATTGTGCTCTCAAACAGCTCTCGATAGTCCCTTTCACTCCTCTTTAGAGCTTCCTCCGCCCGCCTGCGTTCGGTGACATCACGGTAGTTACAGACAATGGCACTCAATATGGGATTGTTCAGGAAGTTCTTTCCAGTTCCCTCTACCCATCGCCACTTTCCATCTTTATGTTTAAGTCGCAATTCAATCGATTCTGTTGCACCGGGAGCGCTCAGAATCTTGGTGAAGTTCTCCGTGACACCCGGTATATCATCGGGGTGGATAAGCTCCCAGAATGGATTCATTTCTCTTTCATCAGCGGTATATCCCGTGATGCGTTCGATCGAAGGGCTTGCATACAGTGTTTTCCCTTCAGCGCTTACCAGGACGATTACATCATGAGAATTATCAATGATGGAGCGGAACCGTTCCTCGCTTTCCCTCAACGCTTCCTGGGCTTGCTTGCGCTCGGTGATATCTTGTGAGATTGCCTGTATAGCGAATATTTTGCCATTCGCATCGGTCATAGGTTGCAGGTTTGAAAAGAACCAACGGTTACCAGTGGGAAGATGTACCAGAGTTTCGTGGTCATATCCAATCCCGGATTCAACGATGCGACGAATTCTGCTGGTTATTATGGCCTCTTCTTCGTGGAATACTTCAGTTATGGATTTTCCTACAAAATCGTCAGGTATCCCGCCAAGATTTTTGGCTCCGACCTCATTGATGAACATAATCTGCCCATCGATATCGTAATACGTAATCGGAGTTGCGCTATTTTCAACGAGCATGCGATACTTCTTTTCACTTTCGCGTAATGCCTTTTCAGCCTGTTCGCGTTCTGCGATTTCCTCCACGAGTTGTATGTTAGCTTTGGCTAGGGCCTGTTAACACTAATAGTCACTTTGTGATATAGTGGCTGTATGGAGA
>CAZWIP010000481.1:236-1805 GCA_964634125.1 uncultured Dehalococcoidia bacterium | reverse complement strand
AACGTCGCATAAAACCGGCACGTTAGACGCTATTGATTTATTTAGAGATATATGATGGGGGAAATTATAGGAATTGAAGGTGGGGAAATTGTGCGTCCCAGATACCCTATTGCAACAAACTTAGAGAATGTTGGGCTCTTCGGGAATAGTTTAGGTTTCACCTTAAGAACTCTAATTTCTGGCTCTTTCGAAGATTATTGTATCCACATTCAATAAGCACTTTGCGTCTGAAGTTCAGCTTGTTTCTGTATCCGTAGCCCACTCGCTTGATAACCTTTATCTTATTATTCATACCTTCTACAAAAGCGTTAGTTACCTTGTTGGATACAAAGTAATTTAATATCCACTCGCGCCAGTTTTCCATGAGATTCAAAAACTTGTCCATGTCAGGATTTTCTAGCTTCGCTACTTGCTTTTCCCACGCAGCCAGTTTTCTTTCCGCTACTTCCACCTTGCGGGCGCGGTTGAAGATATCCTGGAATTGGGTCTTGAGTTCATACAATTGCTTCAATTCTGGACAGTCTGCTTTCATCTTCTTCAGCGCCAACAAGTCTTCTTCACTCATATTGTCTTCGTTTTTCACCAAGACCCATCGATAGCCTTTGTACTTGTCACGAAGTGCTTTCGGTAGATTCCTTTGGATCGTTCTGCGATAGCTGGTAATGGCGCTGTTCAGATTCTTCATTACATGAAAGCGATCGATCACGATAGTCGTGTTAGGAAGTTCCTCCTGAGTCGCTGCGAAATATCCGTCCCACATATCCATAGAGACAAAAATGATCCGTTCTTTCGCTTTTTGAGGCAGTTTTCGTAGATATTTGACCACAGTAGCCTTTTTTCGGTCCGGAAGTACCTCCATAACATAGCCGCCCCCGATATTCGAAATGACTGCCTGGTAGTTTTTGTGTCCTTTCCGTATCGATATTTCGTCTATACCCAAGATCTCTATGTCCTCATTGAAGCTTAATAAATGGTCAATACAAATATCAGCGATGCGAGTGTATATCCCTCGAACACAGTCATACCGTAACTGCTCTGATCGGCTTACGTTTGTTATTGTGCTATCAAGACACCTTTCAAATATTGTACGCTCATATCTTTTTGTATAGATCCTTTTAGGATGAACCGATTGAAGTTTCTCTACAAACTTATGATTGCATGAACGGCAGAAAAATACCTTCTTATGTACAAGAAGATATGCATGTCTACCAGAGATCGAGTTATCACGAACACAATGAACGTATCGGTGGTCAATGCTTGATGTTGCTTGATTGCATCTCGGGCATTCTTGCATGCTCGCGATAGTTTCTACATCGATGTATACTTCTTTTCTTCGCTTTGTATTTACATTTAGTACTCTGAATTCAGAGAGTCCTATCAGTTTCCCAACCCAGTCCACATACGCATTATGGAATAATCTTCGAGAATTGTCAAGTGAAACCTAAACTATTCCCGAAGAGCCAAATTTCATTGCTCGCGAAACGGTGTACCGCTGCCGGAGGTGCGGCGAAGTATATCACTCGACAGAGCTGCGCGCGTTGAACACGGCGTTCAGTACCTTCGGCTATG
>CAZWIP010000481.1:0-226 GCA_964634125.1 uncultured Dehalococcoidia bacterium | reverse complement strand
CAAGGCCGTGGTAAGGGGGCAGCGTGAACACATTCAAAGTAACGTATGGCAAAATGTTGATGATCTTGACGGTTTTACTTATCCTCATTCCCGTGGCGGCGATGGCGCAGGATTCGTTATTGGACGAATCTTGCACCAAATGTCACGGCTGTGAGACTGAGTATCCGGTGGCCGGTGCTCGTCTGAGCCATGCCTATTCAGGGCACATGCTCGGGTGGGATCAAGT
>CAZWIP010000480.1:0-1816 GCA_964634125.1 uncultured Dehalococcoidia bacterium | reverse complement strand
CCCATTTAGAACCCGGAAGAATCTGACTGAATGATCCCAATATTTGGCATCCGGTACGTGCCATCTTCTCGATAAGTTCCGAGGCATAGATCTTCGCTACTGAAGCTTTATCGGCTGGTAATGTTCCCTTTTCCTGCAGGCAAGCTACGTGATATGAAAGCATGCGACCAACTTCTATCTCGGTAGCCAATTGAGCTAGCTTTTGGCGAATAATGGGATCCTCAGAAAGAGTCCGCCCGGATCTTGTGGTCTGTTGAGTAAAATCAATGAGTTCTTCAAGGTCCCTTTTGGCTTCGGACATCCCTCCAACGCTTGTCCGTTCAAAATTCATCGTCATCAAGCTTACATACCATCCCTTGTTCTCCTCGCCCACGAGATTGGCCTTGGGCACAACGACATCGTCGAAAAACATCTCATTGAACATATGAGTTCCGTCCATGCTTTTGATGGTGCGGAGCGAGAGGCCGGGACTTTTCATATCGACTAGAAAATATGAAAGCCCACGATGCCGGGGTTCATTGGGGTCGGTTCGTGCCAGCATGAAACACCAATCCGCCCGGTGAGCAGCGCTGGTCCACGTTTTCTGTCCATTGATCACATATTCGTCACCATCTCTACTGGCTCTGGTGGTCAGCGAAGCCAGATCTGAACCGGCATTGGGTTCGCTCCATCCCTGGCACCAGTGAACTTCCCCTGCAGCAATCGGTGGAAGAAATTTTTGTTTTTGCTCTTCAGTACCCGCCACGATCAGCGTCGGTGCCAGCATGCCGATGCCCTGTACATCGATTCCAGGCGTACGATAATACGCCCTAACTTCACTGAAGATTAGTTGGTCGATAATTGATGCATTTCGTCCGCCGTATTCCTCTGGCCAGGCCATGGAAAGCCACTCTTTGTCTCCCATTTTCCGCGCCAGATAGCGATGGAATGCCCATCCTTCATCACTGTCACAGAAATGCTCTGCGGACACTAGCTGCGGTGCTCGTCGCATTTCTTCTCGAAAGAAGTCCTCGAACTCCTTCTTCAGGGTCAACTGTTGAGGAGTGAATCGAAAATCCATTTATCTATCCTCGGTATACTACCCCACGCCCCTAAGCCCTCGTATACTATAGTCGCGCTGTACGTCGAGCCCCCTCGACGTTAGTGAGGGGGCTCCTTGATCGACTTTACTCGTATCCTTCAATTGACAGCTATTCGAATGTAACAAGAGGCTGCCAATCGGGATCAGCCCTGAATATATTCTGCTGAGTACCATCCAACTCATAAATTCCAATGCTATCGATGGGAGTCCGTTTTGTCTCACTGAAACCCCATTCACGACCGTCAAGCACCATAGAAAATGAATTGGCCACATCGTAGAATGCCTGCGATGTGAAATTATCCGGGCCGACATTGTTTATAGTCTCAGCCAACATCGCAAGCATACCCTGATATGCAATGAACGGTCCAAGGTATGATGTGCCGTTCTTGATGATGTCCTGGGGATCATCAAAGTTTTCCCTGACAGTCTGGTTTGCTAGATTTATCAATTCGGTGTCGTCAGTCCAGTAACCGTATGGGAGAGTGAACAGCATTCCATCAATTTCGTCCCAAAGACGCGCATCACCTATCTGCCCGAGGAAAGCGGATTGGCCATCGGTGCCGATGAATTTGGCTGTATGACCTGCGGCTCGGTACTCCTTGCTGAAAGTTATCAGCCCCGCCATAGGTGGCATCACATAGTCGCAGTCCTTCAAAGCTTCTACTTCGGAGCCCCAAGTAAAAGTGCGACCGGTCAGAAAACCCCCTACCCACTCATACTGATCAGGGTGAGATT
>CAZWIP010000479.1:0-1832 GCA_964634125.1 uncultured Dehalococcoidia bacterium | reverse complement strand
ATCGAACCGAAGGCTGGGTAGCGAGCCTGCAAATGGCTGCGATTTCCATGAGAGGACATAATGACATCCAAAAATTCATATATTCCTTTAGCGGCAGTCAACGATACGTTCTTGACTATCTTACGGAAGAAGTATTCTCTCGACAATCGGCCGACGTCCAATCATTTCTGCTGGAGACCTCCATTTTGGATCGATTGACCGCACCGCTATGCAATGCCGTAACTAAACGCAATGATGCCACGGAAAAACTGGATTACCTCGAAGCAGCCAACCTGTTCCTCATATCACTGGATGATGAGAGGGGCTGGTTTCGCTATCATCACCTGTTCGCTGACCTGCTACAAAACCAACTGATCAAATCCCATCCTAATGGCCTGCTAACAACGTTGCACTTCCGGGCCAGCCAATGGTTTGAAAAAGAAGGATTGACCGCCGAAGCCATTGACCATGCTTTAGCCGCTGGAGACTTTGAGAGAGCCGCAAACCTGATTGAGGCAATCGCTGTACCTATGATCACAGTGGAGAGCAAAGTTTCCACACTCCGCAGGTGGTTAGCCAAATTACCCGATGAGCTGATTACCACACGCCCGTGGCTCTGTGTAACCCTCGCCAGTGCCCGCATGGCAGCCGGGCGATTGGATGACGTGGAAATGCTTCTGAGTTCTGCAGAAGAGATGCTGTCCACTACCGGAGAAGAAAAAGATTCTAAATCCTTTGTAGATCATACCAGGATTCGTAGCGTGGTACTGGCCCTGCGCGCCGCTAATACAGCCTGGGTGCAGGGAGACATCCAGCGCACCCTCGAACCATGCCGTAAGGCTTTCGAACAACTGCCCGATGATGAGACGTTTGCGCGATCACTAATCGCATTGAACCTCGGTGTGGCTTATGTCATGAGAGGTGAGATGAATACCGCCAGCCACTTTTTGAATGAATCCGTAGCTTTAGGTCAGGCGACAGGGAATCCATTTATCGCTCTGATTGCCATGGGATGCCTGGCGGAAATCCAGGCAAAAATGGGGCTTCTCCATCAAGCAGCCGAAACAAACAGGCATGCGATTCGGCTTGGTGCTGAGTGGAGTGATAGCCCAGAGCCACTATCAGCAACAAGCTATGCACATATAAGTCTTGCCCAGATTCTCTATCAGTGGAACGAACTTGACGAAGCATCACAGCATTTGACTCGAGGGATTCAACTGAGCGAACAATGCGGAACCGCATTGATCGTGCAGTTTTTTTATCCTGGACTGGCATTGATGGAGGATTTCCAGAGTAAAAGGAATTCTATGTCAGAACTTCACGATCTGACGAAACGGATCGTATACACCCCCCACAATGCATTGCTGTCGAGACTTTCTAATGCATGGCAGGCACGTCTTTCACTTGCACATGGAGATATTGAAGCAACCCAACGCTGGGCCGCTTGTCATGAAATCGAGTTGAGCGTGCAAAATCCCCCTGATTTGTGGCAAGAGTTTCCATATCTTACCCTGGTACGGCTCTACATAGCCCGGGGTAAAGCTGAAGAAATAGATGACCTACTTGAAAAGATGAGACAGAAAGCGGAATCGGAAGGCAGAACGGGAAGCGTCATCGAGATATTGGTCCTTCAATCGATTGCCCTGAAAACCCAAGGTAAAATCGATCAATCCCTTAAAACACTGGAGCATGTACTCTCTCTCGCTCAACCGGAAGGTTATATACGTGTGTTCTTAGACGAGGGTTACCCTATGAAAGAGATTCTTCTTCATGCTGCATCGCGCGGCATTGCGCCGGAATATATTATTACTCCGGCAATTAAATAGTATCAGTTGGTAGCATAGGCAATCTTG
>CAZWIP010000478.1:0-1848 GCA_964634125.1 uncultured Dehalococcoidia bacterium | reverse complement strand
TTCGAGAAAGCGCCAGATTCCATATTCCTCTACGACCAGGACGGTAACTTCATCGACGGTAATGAGGAGGCCGAGAAGCTTACGGGCTACAAGAGAGATGAGTTAAGAGGTAAAAACTTCCTCAGTATCGATCTGCTTGTTCCGGAAGACATCCCCCGGGCCGCAGAAAACCTACAAGAAACCCTCAAAAATGAGCGAACTGGACCGACAGAGTATATGATAAAAAGGAAAGATGACACAACAGCATATATTGAAGTCAGGACCTATCCTTTCGTCCACGAGGAACAAAATAAAGTAATGGGAATTGCAAGAGACATTACTCAGCGAAAAAAGTACGAGAAGACTCTCGAAAAATCCCAGACAAGTTACAAGAAACTCATTGATCAAGCCTCTGACGCTTTAGTTGTCACCTCGGACAGAAATGTCATGTACGCAAATGACGCTCTAGTCCAACTTATCGGCTATGACAATGTGGAGGACCTCATTGGTTTACCTCTGAGACCTTTTTTCCATCCTGATGACCAGAAGAGGATAGACGGGTATACACAGGCTCGTAGAAAAGGCGATTATGCTCCGACTAGATACCAGTTGACGATATTAAATCGAGGTGGAAAGGTCATTGATGCTGAAATCCAAATCAACGTAATTGAATGGGAAGGGTCTCGTGCAGTCTTGGCGATTCTCAGGGATATCACACAGCAGAAATTATTCGAGACAAGGCGGGAAGGCATCTATCAACTTTCAGCGTTGCTAAGTAAAGCCAAAACAGTTGAGGAAATATCAAAACAGACCCTCGACATCATCAACCGAGTTCTCGATTACGAGATGGTGGCTTTCCATATATATGAAAATAACAAACTGCATAGCACAGGAGGCAGAGGTTATATCCCCAACGAAAAAACGCCTCATGTCGATAAAAAGAGCATATCCGCGAAGGTAATTAGACTCAAAACCACGATAAACGTTCCTGATGTTAGAAAGGATCCTGATTACTTTTGTGTATCTTCGAGCACATTATCCGAGCTAGACGTCCCGATCCTGACAAGAGACAAAATATTTGGCGTACTAAACGTCGAGAGTACCCAGCTTAACTACTTCACAAAGGAAGACGAGCTATTGCTCGAACTCCTAGCCCAGCATGTTGCCTCTGCGATAGACCGGGTTCGAACAGACTCTGCACGAAACAAGATAGAGAAAGACCTCTTTGAAAGCCAGATCAGGTTCGAGCAGGAAAAAGAGGTGAACCATATTAAAACGAGATTCATGAGCACAGCGACCCACGAGTTGAGGACACCACTATCCTCCATACAGGGCTACATCGAGATAATTCAGGACGACCAGACCAACTTATCCCAAAAACAACTCCAATACTTTGATGTTATTCAACGGAACGTGCAAAGACTCAGTGTTTTAACCGATGACCTCCTAAACAAGCAACGCCTGGAGGAGGGAAAGATGACTCTCAATATTGAACAAGTGAAAACCAAAGAATTAATTCAGGACATAATCAACGAGTTCACACCTATCCTAAATAAGAAAAAACAAACACTCCAATGCAACAGCACAGACACCACGATTTATTTCGATAAACTCAGGATAACACAAGTGATAGCCAATCTGCTCTCAAATGCATCAAAGTTCTCCCCGGAGGGCAGTAATATATACCTCAACGTGTCCGAGTGCATTCACAACATCTTTTTCAGCGTATCTGACACCGGCGTCGGCATCAGCCATAAAGACATACCCAAACTTTTCACGCCGTTCCCCGATATAATGGTCGAGGGAAACGGCATGGGGACAGGCCTTGGCCTCGTAATCAGCAAAGGCATCGTGGAGCTCCACGGCGGG
>CAZWIP010000477.1:1518-1858 GCA_964634125.1 uncultured Dehalococcoidia bacterium | reverse complement strand
GGGACATAACCACCCGTTATGCAAAGCTCAGCATAATGGGTGTTATGCTGAGTATTTTATTATGCTGAGCAACATCAATCTATACATGTACTTCCTTGATTTTATGTTTTTTTTGAATGCTGAACTTTACCTGAACTCCGCATAATTGTGTAAGCTAATCCTTTTACCTCTAAGTGAAAGGAGACCCTATGCAGACGCAAAACAAAAACCCACATTCATCATTAATTTGTGCTTACAGAGAGCATCTTCAAACAGTTTGTGGAGCGACGAGCGGTACTTGTGAACTATTCACATGGCATCTCTCGAAATTTCTTGCTGCCAAGTACGGCAAGCGAAAACC
>CAZWIP010000477.1:0-1508 GCA_964634125.1 uncultured Dehalococcoidia bacterium | reverse complement strand
ATCATTTCTCCTCTCGATAATTTTCTCGCCCAATTTTCGGTATAGATAACAAGAGATAAAAAGTCTAAAAGCGCAGGATTTTATGAGATATATTTCTGATCTATCCAAGCGCTACAAGGCGAATACTCGCAAAAGTTCCGTTAGTACATTGAGGAGCTTTCTTCGTTGGTTACAAATGAATGGTCAATGTGATCAAGGCTTGATTAATGCTGTTCCGACTGTTTCTGCGAGGAGACTTTCGGATGTGCCAGTACACTTATCCGAATCGCAGCTTGCAATTTTACTGGATTCTTTTGAACGAAGTAAGCCATGCGACATGAGAGGTTATGCCGCTGCACTATGTATGGCTCGACTTGGCCTGAGGGTTGGAGAAGTTGCGCAACTCACGATAGACGACATTGATTGGCAAGCAGGAACTCTACATATATCCAAAGCTAAAGGCAGACGTGCAAACATTGTTCCTTTAACATATGAAGTTGGAAAAGCTATTGTTGAATATCTACAACTTGGTAGGCCGTCAAGTGACCATCGTTACGTATTCTGTATGCATTATCCTCCAGAAGGTCGCCCGGTAAACAAACGCGCGCTTAGAGGTGATATAAGGCGTGCATTCAAGCGTAGCCGTTTGGATGTTCCTTCAAAGGGGACGCGCGTGCTTCGTCACACTGCAGCAACCCATTTAATCCAAAGCGGTGCAACAATCAAGGAGATAGCCGATATTCTTGGGCATCGCAGTATCGATACTACCGGTATATATGCCAAAGTCGATATTCCATCACTTCAAAAAGTGGCAATTCCATGGCCGGAGGTGACATCATGAGCAAACACAGAATGATTAGCATGATAGAAGAGTATTTGGCTTATCGACGAAGCATGGGATTCAAGATCTCCGACGACAAGGAAGGAGCCGAGCTGCGCGGTTTCGGACGCTACGCAGAACAGATCGGGCATTATGGATCTATTACAACAGACTTGGCTGTTCAGTGGGCTAAGCATACCAGGAACAGCACGCCAATTCATGCGGCGCGCAGACTGGATATGATACGCGGGTTGGCTAAATACAGGGCTTTATTCGATCCTAATACAGAGGTACCTCCCAAGGGTATATTGGGTCCATCTCTGTATCCGAGGAGAGCACCCTATATCTATTCAGATGATGAGATTCGCGCACTCCTGCAAGTTGCTAATACTGTTCGTCCGAAAAACGGATTAAGACCGAAAACCTATGTAACGATCTTGGCGCTTCTTGCATGCTCAGGTTTGCGTGTGTCTGAGGCATTGGCACTCACAGATGCAGATGTAAATATGCAAGATGGTCTTTTGAGGATTAATTGTACGAAATTCAAGAAGTCCCGACTGGTACCGTTACATCCTTCATCGCTACATGCATTATCGGAGTATCGCAATTTCCGGAATGATTATCTTCGGTCCCAGATGCTGGGAGCATTCTTCGTCAATGAGAATGGAACTCGGTAATGTGGTTTAATTGAAACGGACACCATGCTAAG
>CAZWIP010000476.1:0-1864 GCA_964634125.1 uncultured Dehalococcoidia bacterium | reverse complement strand
ATATATTTGAAGAAGAAATCGAACGGCTCACCGAGGTCCAAGGTATCGCTCAAAAGAAACTGGAAATGATCAGTGCCGCTTGGATTGAGCATCGGGCTATCCGCGAAGTGATGATGTTCCTGCAATCACATGGCATCAGCACCCTTTTTGCTGTGCGGATTTACAAGGAATATGGTGATAATGCCATCCCATATGTGAATGAAGATCCCTATCGATTGGCTAATGACTTTTACGGCATCGGATTTTTTTCTGCCGATAAGGTTGCGTTAAGCATCGGTCTTGACAGCAACAGCCCTCAACGGATCATGGCCGGTATAAAACATGTCCTGGCTGCAAGCAGAGAGTTTGGCCACTGTTACCTGACAGAATCACAAATAGGGATACAGGTAAAAGAATTATTAGAGTTGGACCTTGATGATCGGTTATCTGATTTCCTCGAACAAATGGAACAGGATGGGATTGTCATGGTGCGTGAGCTCATCACCCCACAAGGAACAACCGAACCATGCTACTATTCCAAATCCCTCTATTTTGATGAGCAGTATGTTGCCAAAAAGATATCCGGTACCAAAAATCCATCGCTGATTGATAAGGAACGAGTCGAACGCTGGATCAATCGTTATTGTCAGGCGAAAAACATGTCCTTAAGCGATGAACAGGCGGCTGCCGTTAAGGGTATCGTGTGCGAAAAATTCTCTGTTCTGACCGGTGGACCCGGCTGTGGGAAAACAACGGCAACATTGGTGCTTGTCAAATTACTTGAAGCGATGAAACTGAAAGTTCTTCTCGCTGCCCCTACCGGCCGGGCTGCTCAACGAATGATCGATGTTATTGGAAGAGAGTCCAAGACAATCCATCGCCTGCTGGAGTGGCAGATCGGAAAATTCAAAAAAAACGAAGAAAACACCCTGGATGTTGATTTCCTTATCGTTGACGAATGTTCCATGTTGGATATCAACCTGACCGCTTCATTATTAAAGGCTGTTCCGGATCACAGCCGGATTCTTTTTATTGGAGATGCCGATCAACTGCCGTCGGTCGGGGCCGGTAATGTGCTCAGGGACATAATAGCCTCTGACAGCGTTCGTTGTTTCAGATTGAGAAAAGTCTTCCGGCAGGCGCAAGAATCTCTCATCATCAGGTACGCTCACCAAATCAACAATGGGGATCTGCCGCATATTGACTCGCCCTTTAAAAAACCTGAAATATGGGAACAGAGAACTGATTGTCTATTTCTGGATTCAGACGAGGCTACCAAAGAGCAGCTCAATTTTATTGCCAGAGTTAAAAGATTCCATGAATTAAAGCCCGAACCGCACAATGAAACAGGCTCAGATTCAAATCTCTACGAATTCAGAATAAATGAGCCATTGGTCCCTTATGAAACAGAATTGACAATCCCTAAGAAATTTCAACATGTCAATCTCGAAAAGGTATACGGGGCTGAAACCAGGGTCGATGAATTATTGTCTGTTTTAAAGAAGGTTCATCCATGGTCTTCGTTGCATTATGGCCTTTCAGCTTCAGATGTGGTCAGAAAGCTGTATTTGGAATGGATACCGAAATATTTTGAAGATAATAATGAAATCCAGATTCTTTCTCCTATGACCAGGGGAAGTTTGGGCACGGTTAGTTTGAATAGGATGATCCAAGAATCAGCCAATCCACCCCAACAAGGAAAAGCTCAATTAAGTGTTGGTGAAAGAACCTTCAGGGTGGGTGATCGGGTTATCCATCGAAGAAACAATTATGATCTTGGCGTGTTTAACGGCGATATAGGTGTCATTCAGGAAATCGATACTGAGGAATTGACTTGTATAATTTCATTCTTTCCGGATGGTCGGGAGGTTCAGTATAAACGCGA
>CAZWIP010000475.1:0-1865 GCA_964634125.1 uncultured Dehalococcoidia bacterium | reverse complement strand
GTTATGCGAATGTTAGTACCACTAAAAAGTGTCTACGATGTTGTGCTATTCACCAACTAAGCCCTGCCCTAGCAACCATGTAGCCATCGCTTCGGCGACCACGCGATGGCCTTCCTTGTTGAGGTGGCCATCGAATGAAAAGTATAGCGTTGCACCAGTGCACCGCGTGTAATGTCGAAAGATCGGCAAGAGCTGCAAGTGGGCAATGCCCCGCTCTCGCAAAAACATATCGAACTCGCGTGTGGGTTGCTCCACATCCAAGTCCATCTCCCGTACTTCCGGGTATGCGTCTTGGAATCGTACCCAGAATTCATCGTGCACGGGATAAGCCGACGGCAAGATCACTACCGCGAACTCTGCCCCATGACCAGCAGACTCATCGCGCAGTGCCAGGAGCAGGCGCTGAGTCAGCTTCCAGGCTTCATCCCACCGTTGCGCGTTATGAGCGAGCGGCATCGGCACCCAGTGCCTTCCCCCCTGCAGAGAGTTTGTCGAATCGGCCATCAGGCCCATAGCACTGAGCAGGTGAACAAGCCTTGGGACACGACTCCGGATGAGGTTTCTTGATACAACGTAGAGATGAGAATGCTCCTCCAGCCACAACTTAGTGCACATGAACAGAGAGGATGGGGTCTGTGTCCCCTCCAAACCCGGATCCCCTTCCTCCGTAGGGCGTGCCGATTGGTTTTGTGCTGGGAAGTTGTGTAGGATCAACTGTCCGCCTTCCAACGTGAAGTACGGTCTATCTGTCCCGGTGAAATTCCACTCGACCCACTGGACTAGGTTGCCAGGTGTGTCGTTGTAGGGAAAAGCCGCCAACAATACCAGATCTGGCTCATACCTGTATCCCTCTTCCCGCAGCAGGAGCAATTCCAGGTCCTGGGAATACGCCACGACTCCGGCGTTGATCACCTCCACACGCTGGCCCAGCCCGGCCTGGTTCAGAAGCTCCTCCAGCACCTTGGCGAAGGTGTGTTCCAGATCAACCTGCATTCCCTCAGCAAAGGAATCTCCCAATAGCAAGATACGATAGACGCCTCGAGGTTTTTTATACGGATACTCTCGATCCCTCAGCCCCCTGGAGTTGATACGGACATAGGTAAAGAACTCCTGTCCCGAATTGAAGAACCATCCTTCTGCGTTTGGCTTGTGGAACCAACCCAGACGTTCGTGGGGCACTACCCCATACGCGGGCTCCAACACAGGTTGACGCACGGGGTACACAATCCGGGCCGCCACCTCTAGAACCGCCAACCCCATCGCCAGACCTACAAGCACCAGGATCAATCTGGCGGCCGCGCTGCTGAGCCAAGTAGTCCACCCCGATTTTTGTAGTCTGCGGCCTGTTCCACGAATCATCTCAGTGATCCACCAGATCGACACCAATCAGCTTCCAACCACTTGCTTGCCTGCTGACCCTTCGTCGCAGCATTATACAATTGAGTGAAGGCTGTCATTGACTTCTGCTTAACCAAAAGGCAAATGTCTCGGTTAGAGAGCCTATCTTCATCCCGGTCTCACTTCTCTCCGGCGTCAGAGAGTTGGGGCAGCCGTCGAACCACTTGCCAAATTTTCATAGTGAAATCTAAACAGCTCTATTTCATCATAATTGACAAGTTCCCATACTTGAGAATCGGTAAGCACGAGATGTCTCCTCTTTCTTCGCGTCCTGATGACTTCGGGTAATCTTTTTAAAGCAGGCAATAATACGTCTGAAATAATGGATCCTCTTGATTCTCTTTTTAATAGACGTGGAAAGAGAAATAAACCATGCTTTGCCATAAAACCTCTTTTCTGAATGTTCTTCCAGGTAAAGAGTAGCCTATTTCTTTCATTCAGCATCCTAATCCTTTCAGATGAAAAGT
>CAZWIP010000474.1:0-1883 GCA_964634125.1 uncultured Dehalococcoidia bacterium | reverse complement strand
CATCTTTGCTCTTCTCTCTGATTAGTATCATGATTATGATAGTGCTCATACTGATTATAGCAACAAGGAACCGTATACTGATAATAGGAGCAACACTATGAAAGTCATTTCTGTTATGAAGGTAAGGAAGAGTCTGGGGGAAATCCTGGATAAAGTAAATTTGAAATCCGAAACCTTCATTCTTGAACGGGCGGGTAAACCAATTGCCAAGCTATGTCCTCTAAAGAATGAGAATCACACAAATTCCCTGAATCTCCGAATCAAATCTCTGCAGGATTTGAAGGGACTGAATACCGAAGCAAAGCGAGGCGAGAATCCAAGCAACTGGGTTGACGAAGAAAGAGATAATTGGGATACATGAAAATTTTTATCGATACCGCCCCCCTGATCTACCTTATCGAAGGGGAGGAGGACTTTGCGAACACGGTTGAAAAGCAGCTGAATCAATGGATTACAACTGGACAGAATCTGGCTACTTCAACATTGACCCTTCTGGAACTATTGGTGGCTCCCATTAGGCAACAGAACAAGCATCTGGTCCAGAAATACCGGGCCTTGCTGCAGGATCTACTATCAGAACCCTTAATCCCCTTGTCTGAAGCTGTTTTAGAAATGGCCGCGCAGATACGCGGAGTAAATGGGCTTAAGACACCGGATTCTATCCAATTGGCCACCGCACTATACTCAGGGGCAGACATATTCTATACCAATGACAAAATGCTCTGTAAGTTCCCTGATATCGAGATTCTAACGGTCGAGCCCCGCTGAAACCGCCCTGCGCGCGGCCAATCGTATTATTTACGCGGCATCTGACATCCTGACATAAGAATCGGTCTGATTGATTCAATCGCTCGATTGTGAAGCCAGGCGTCTCGGCGTTCCGCGACAGTCCGTCATCAAGGTGGTGTAGGCAGACGCGCGTAGCTTCCCGTTCAGCTACGCAGGAGATATTGGGTGAAAAATGATACAAATATGACTCTCCAAATAAATGTTCCCGATCGGGAATGTTTGTGTGATAAGGGTTCGCACTGAGTATAATATTACCGGACGGTAATATTATACTTGACGATTACCCCGCACCATGATATATTCCCGATCGGGAACATGAATATAATAAATTCAGAGCAGCTTGGGGCTGCTATCCGCGCGAGGCGCAGACAGTTGAAGGTCACCCAGAAAGATCTGGCGATGACCTGTGGGACGGGTCTGCGCTTCATTATTGATCTTGAGAAGGGCAAGCCGACCTGCCAAATAGAGAAAATCTTACAGACTCTCCAAGCGCTGGGGCTCAAGTTCAAGATCGCTGTTCCTGGCGAAGACAATGACCAAGGCGAGAAATCATGAACAACTTAACAGTTTATCTGAACGCCGAGAGAGTCGGTTGTCTCAAACAAGACGATAGTGGCTTACTGCAATTTACCTACGATCAGACATGGCTTGAAAAACCGAGGGCTACGCCGCTCTCTCATTCACTACCTCTCCAAAGCGAGGCGTTCTTGGGGAGAAAGGCCAGGCCTTTCTTTGCCGGGATATTGCCTGAAGAGGAACCACGAAAAAAGATAGCAGAGATACTCGGGATCAGTGACGCCAATGATTTTGCAATGTTAGAGAGGATAGGAGGTGAGTGCGCCGGCGCTGTAAGCCTTCTTCCTGAAAGCGTTACATTGACACAGCCAAAAAAATCCCGGCATCCCGAACTGACAAAATCTGAGTTGCAAAAGATCATAACCGAGTTACCCAGTCGTCCCTTTATGGTTGGTACGGATGGACTACGCCTCTCACTCGCTGGTGCGCAGGACAAATTGCCTGTTATCATTCGCAATAACGGAATATGTCTTCCTTTTGGAGATACTCCCAGCACCCATATATTGAAACCGGAGCCG
>CAZWIP010000473.1:0-1902 GCA_964634125.1 uncultured Dehalococcoidia bacterium | reverse complement strand
AATGACGAGGGGGAACTGATCGATCAGACCAAGAAAACCCTGTTCGAAAAGCACCCGGATTCAGCTGAAGAGATAATGCGACAGGGCGTTGGATATATTGCAATGGAGAATCTGTTCATGGTTGTTGATATCATAACGAGGGCGGTCGAGGCAGTGGGCCCAGAGAACTTCGATTTGGAAGTCCTCTACGAAGCCGCTCAGTCATACGCTCCGACGATCGAGGGTATTGAAGGTTTTTGGAGTTTCGGAGCCGATAAACGATACGCCAACAACTATGTAGCGATGTACGAAGCAAGGGCGGCCAACAACAATGTGTTCCGAATACACACTGAGTGGCTCCCTATTGCCTTGGAACCGTAAGCGCGGTGCACCGTTGACACTCTTTCGAATCGAAGAAGGTATTGAACGCCTGGTCAATACAACGCATCCTGAATTAGGGTAGAAACTGAATGGCTTCCCTCTGTAATGGAGCCATAGTAACGAGGCTCCCTCGTAGATAATCCAAGTATGAGACGAAATAGATTCAAACAAAACTGGAGGGAATACATGACCGACTCTCTCACACTGGATTGATCATAAAGATCGGATAATTTGATCCATGATTTATTATGCTAAATAGGAGGGACTTAATGGTTGATCTACAAGAACTGGAAGCTATCAAACGGCTAAAGTACAAATACTTTCGTTGCATCGACGAAAAGCTCTGGGACGAGATGAGATCATGTTTTATTGAGGATGCCACTTGCTCCTATAGTGGAGGCAAGTACACTTTCTCGGGACGGGACGAGATCATGAAATTCCTGGTCGAGGCAATGGACCGAAAAACGTTTCTCTCCAGTCATAGGGTACACCATCCCGAGATCGACTTCACCAGTGATACAACGGCCACGGGGATATGGGCTCTTGAGGATTCTGTTATCGATGAGGAAAACGAGATCGCCCTTAGAGGGGCTGCCTTCATTCGAGACGAATACGAAAAAGTGGATGGTCAATGGCGTATCAAACACACCGGTTACACACGCACATTCGAAGAGATAGAACTACGTCAAGGGAACGATCGCGTACAAATTACACAGCGTCTGTCCGATTGACGATTCACGTATCCCTGCGATTCTGTTACTGACACCACTATTCTGTGGCATCATTGGAGGACAAAAACTTAGAGGCCGAGAGGCTCCTATAATGCCCACTGTTGCTAGTGATCTCAGACATCAAAGGTCAGTCCTTTCGGAGCAGTCATCGAACGTAATAAGTGCTCCGAAAACACTAGGTTAAGGAATACATTTCAATTAGCATTGACAAGTATTAATCAGTTGCGTAAAGTGTTCATTACCGTCCCCCGATTATGCTGACAGCATGCACGTAAGAGAGTTGCAGATGTCATGTAGGGGGAACTATTGCTGGTGATGATGCTAATAGAAAAGGATGAAAAATGGCAACTTTTGGCTACACCGGAAGAACCTTGAGAATGGATTTATCTTCAGGAAGCATAACTGAAGTTTCCACCATGGACTATGCTGATAGGTTCCTTGGTGGCAGAGGTATTGCTGCCAAAATCTGCTGGGACGAGGTTCCCCCGGACGTAAAGGCCTTCGATGTGGAGAATCGAATTGTATTTGCTACCGGGCCCATGTGCGGAGTGCCCACGATAGCCGGGTCAAGATGGACAGTTTGCGGAAAATCCGCACTCTCCACTCCGGAACACTTCTGTTACTCAAATCTGGGAGGTAGGTGGGGTGCTGAACTGAAGTTTGCCGGCTATGATGCCATCGTGGTTCAAGGCAAATCGGAAAAGCCCGTCTATCTTTTCATTCATGATGAGACCGCCGAATTAAAGGATGCCTCTGCTTTCTGGGGCAAGGGCGCAATCGATACTAGGGAAATCCTGAAGAACGAACTGGG
>CAZWIP010000472.1:0-1903 GCA_964634125.1 uncultured Dehalococcoidia bacterium | reverse complement strand
CTATTAATCTCTCCTGAAAGGTCCGGAGTCACAGCATCCGGACCTTTCAGGAGAGATTAATAGTTCCGGATTTTTTTTAACAGCATGGGTCGGAAGTGAATCAAATTGATGGAGAAGAGAACCGTCTTCGGAATATAATTCAACGATATGATCATTATCTTTGCAGCCAAAAAAATAGTACGGATATACGACTAATACCATTTTTGTATCGGGTATCTCCATTAAGTAGGGTGAGGCCTGGTCAGCATCCGAAGGAACAAGATCGGTTTTAAGAGGTGATCTAATGCCCGTTTTCAAAAAAACGATATCTTTTCCTTCAATGCGAGCACCCTGAACGTTTTTATTGAGTAATTGTAAGAAATTATGGGCGGGAGGCTGCCCGTTCCGTTCAAAGTACTTATCATATGTGAAATTTCCTAACTGAGAATCTTGATGCTCAATGGTATTATTGTTTTTCGGATCTATAGTATGATCAGTCTTTTCCAAATTGGAACTGAACCAAAGCCATTCATCATCGACGACTCGAAAAGTCTCAGCTGAGACAACGCCTTGTAATGCTAAAAGCATCGCTATGCTCGAGAAGAGAACATATAAGATTTGCATAATGCGTTAACTCCGCAATCAAATTGGTTGGTAGTTTCTTGGATGAGGGTTATTCTTAAGATGTACAAAATCAATCTTCTTGATAAAACTCTCTAAGTTTATTTTTTTCATAAGTTTGATAAATTTTTGATGTTTTTATAGTTTCAATGATATTAATATCTTCATCAGTTAGATTTAAATTGTCCAACACGGAAAGATTCTTTTTGAGATGCTCAGGGTTGTTGGTGCCAACCACCACAGTTGTGACTGCCTCATGTGATAGATTCCACTTCAAAGCGATCTGAGCCAGTTTGCTTCGATCGGAAAATCCGATCTCATCAGCCATCTTGAACAACTGACCTTTCATGAAGGCTTCTCTTGAGATGATGCCAAGCCCCTTTTCTGCTGCAGAGGGAAAGACTTTTCGGATTGCGCCGTAGTCTGCAAAATTGAAATTGATATATACGGCATCAAAAGCATCGGAAGCGATCTGTGTTAGATAGGTATATTCCCCTGAAAATGTATCTGCACATACAAATCGAATAAGCCCTTCTTCTTTTAGGCGATCAACATTACTTTTGATTTTGTCGAGGTATTCGGGATCATGAACCAATGCGGATTGCATAAAGGCGATGTTTAAAAAATCGAGTTGATCTCTCTTAAGCAGTTTCAAAGCTCTTTGGACTTCGGCCTTCAGCAGCTCGTATTGTCCCATTTTACGGTTATACAGGTCATACGTATAGACCATGCCTTCCGGTCTTGTTTGAATATAGATTTCATATGGCGGGGGAATTTCTTTCAGGTTTCTCCCCAATGCTTCTTTCTCAGAATCCTGTGTTACATCGAATAAGTTGATGCCATGATCAAAGGCGATAGAAAGATTATTCTTTCTTCTATCCGATCCGAATTCTTCAAAGATATAATCCGGTGTAATAGCCAGATTGAAATTTTCATTAAATCCCCGGGATCGTCCATCGGGTAGATACTCGTGGCCACCCATGGATAGGATGGAAATCTCAATCCCTGTCTGGCCTAGTTTCTTGTAAAGCATTCGAACCTCCGAAATATCTAATGCTGTTACTGTTTCACAGCCCCTTCGGTGAAACCTTTGATCAAATATCGTTGCAGCATCAGGTAGAGAGTCGCCGGAACAATAGTGACAATCACTGTGGCCGCCATAATTTCAGACCATTGAACACGGAACTGGCCCATCAGCTGCGTGATCCCAAGGGTCATTGTCTGTTTCGTCTGATCACTGATGAGGCAAAGTGCCCACAGGAGATCTCCCCATGACAGCAGAAACGCAAAGATGATCGTTGCC
>CAZWIP010000471.1:0-1905 GCA_964634125.1 uncultured Dehalococcoidia bacterium | reverse complement strand
CACACAGGAGAAGCAAGCCTAAATAGCGTCTTGGGTGCTGTTACTCAATTGGAAAAACTACAACGATTAGATTTACCACCTGACTTGTTTATATCAATCTCTCCCAAAATCGTCGAACGTTTTAGACATCGAGCTGCCATAGAACCTCCCAGGATATTACGTCGCCACACCCAGAAAATTCGTTATACCCTATTGGCAGCATTATGCCTTTGCCGCCAAGGGGAAATTACCGATGACCTCGTAGAATGTATCATTCAAATCGTCCACAAAATGGGGACAAAAGCCCAGCGAAAAGTCTTTAAAGAACTTCTTATTGATCTTAAACGTGTTAATGGAAAAACAAATCTGCTTTTCAAAATCGCAGAAGCCGCCTTATCAAATCCCTCGGGGAGCATCGAAGAAGTCATATATCCAGTAGTAAATGAGGAAAAGCTGCGCAATCTTGTCACTGAATATATGTCCTCTGGCCCAGCTTACCGGATCACCGTCCACACTGTGATGCGCAACTCATATGCAAGACACTATCGACGGATGGTCCCCGAACTCCTGCGGATATTGGATTTTCGTACCCATAATCCTTCTTATCAACCAGTCCTTGATGCCCTGAAATTGCTACGAAAATACCTCAGCTCAAGATATAGATACTTTCCAGTAGAAGAATCAATCCCGATCGAGGGAGTCGTAAGAGCTGGTCTTATAGAAACCATCCTTGAATCGAACAGCAAAGGAGAGCAGCGAATTAACCGTATCAACTATGAAATGTGCGTTCTTTCTGTTTTGAGAGATGCTCTACGCAATAAATCTATTTGGGTGGATCGTGCGAACCGTTACCGAAATCCAGATGAAGACCTACCCGCAGATTTTGATAAGAAGCGTATCACTTACTACCAGGCACTAAACCAACCCCATGATGCATCGAAGTTCACAGACCAGTTAAAGCAGCAGATGATAAGTGCACTCGAAATGATCGATAAAAACCTTCCCCAAGACGATAAAGTACAGCTGAAGAAAAGAAACGGAAGTTGGATAAGTATTACTCCTCTCTCTGCTCAACCCGAACCCAAAAATCTCAATCGCCTAAAGGCAGAAATTGCTTACCTTTGGCCGATGACAGGTCTGTTAGATACCCTCAAGGAAACCGACTTTCGTGTTAACTTTTCCCATCACTTTAAAGGCATGGGAAGCCGTCAGGTTCTTCCCCGAAAAACACTGCAAAAACGTCTTCTGCTCTGTTTGTATGGTTTTGGCACCAATATGGGACTAAAACAAGTCAGCAATGATAACACCCAACAAGGAGAACAATACCTCGACTTGCGCTATGTATACCAACATTATTTGCATCCCGAAGCGCTAAGAAGTGCCATTGACGCCATCGTTAACGACACATTTCGTATCCGTCAACCACATATTTGGGGAGAGGGAACAACTGCCTGTGCCTCAGACTCACGGAAGTTTGCAGCTTGGGATCAGAATCTACTTACAGAGTGGCATATCCGCTATCACGGAAGAGGGATTATGGTTTACTGGCATGTCGAACGCAACTCCGCCTGCATCTATTCTCAATTGAAGTCCTGCTCTTCATCAGAAGTGGCGGCTATGATAGAAGGGGTATTAAGACATTGCACCGATATGGAGGTTGAGAAAAACTACGTTGATAGTCATGGCCAGAGTGAAGTTGGCTTTGCCTTCTGCTACCTACTTGGCTTCGAACTTTTGCCCCGATTAAAAGCAATAGGATATCAAAGATTATACCAACCTGAAAAAGGAAATCCACAGGCATATCCTAACCTTCAATCTATACTTACTCGCCCAATCAACTGGGAGTTAATCGCCCAACAGTATGACGAAATGATCAAGTATGCCACTGCTATACGTTTAGGAACCGCTTCTGCTGATACCATTCTG
>CAZWIP010000470.1:0-1906 GCA_964634125.1 uncultured Dehalococcoidia bacterium | reverse complement strand
GCACGGTCCTTGATGATTTCTCATTGGATGCCAGCATTATTATCGGCTCCACCCGCGAGGTGCTAAACATCATCGAGTGGCTTGAAGCCGGTGCGCATTTGGTAACCGTGGTCCCGAAATTGCTGGAGGGAATGATCGTTCATCCATACAGCAAAGAGACAGTACAGATGTTCTTGGATGACGCTGCCAAAACTGAGAAGGCATAGTATAAACTATGGCAAACTTAAATGAGAAGCGACGTGATCTGCGAGCGAAGTTGAGAAACCGTGAGCGGGTCTTCGCCGCTTGGACGTCTCTAGCCCACCCTTCGATAACGGAAATCTTTTGTAGAATGGGCGTGGATTTTATCGGGATCGATATCGAACATAGCACCATAAGTCAGGAGCAAGCACAACGAATCGTAGCTGCTAGCCAGGGGAATGGCAGTTTATGCTTGCCGAGAGTGGCTTCTCATAATATGGAGATGATCAAACGGCTGCTGGATTCTGGCGCAGATGGCCTCATAATACCTACCGTGTCCACGCCTCAGGAAGTCGAACAGTTGGTCTCATGGTGCAAGTATCCCCCCATTGGAAAGCGTGGATTTGGAATATCGCGCGGGCAGGGATATGGTTTCGATTTTGCTGAATACACAAAAGAATGGAATAGTATATCATCTCTGATCATCCAAATCGAAACGGTCCAGGGTGTTGAGAATATTGAGGAATTACTGAAATATGATGAAGTTGATGGTGCGATGGTCGGGCCCTATGATCTTTCGGCTTCACTGGGAATCCCGGGTCAATTGGATCATCCCAGAGTAGAAGAAGCATGTAAACACATTATTGAGGCCTGTGCCAAACATGGCAAGTCATGTGGTACGCAATTGGTTGAACCCGACCAGCAGAACCTCGCGAAGAGCTTCTCCTTGGGATACACTTTTGTGGTTCTTGCATCGGATATTTTCTTGTTGTGGAAGTGGAGCGAACGGATGAAAACATTTGTTGCGGAGCTAAGACCAGAGGCGTAGGCGCTTGATGACGATCAAAACGATAGTTCTCGATTTTGATGGCGTCATTGTTGAATCGGAGGAGATTAAAAACCAGGCATTTAGGGATCTGTTCAGTGACTACCCTCAATATCTGGATCAGATAATGAACTACCACTTGACACATAAGACAACGTCGAGATACGAGAAGTTCGAATACATCGTGACGCATATTCTGGAGGAGACCTACGATGAAACACGAGCGAGCGAAATCAATTCCCGGTTTTCGCCCCTTGTGCGTCAACGAATAATCGAATGTCCTTATGTTCCGGGGGCGGAAGATTTCCTTAATTACTTCTCATCAAAACTCCCGCTTTATCTGGTTTCAGCTACTCCTCAAGGAGAACTGGAGGACATCATCGGAGCCAGAAAGATTGCCCAGTACTTCAAGAAAATGTATGGAAACCCATGGCAAAAAACCGATGCGATTGGCGAGATAATGCGTAAGGAAGCAGTTGACCCCGAATGTGTAGTCTATATTGGAGATGCCATGGATGATTACAGGGTTGCTGAGCAGTTGGGACTTCTTTTCGTGGGGCGAATCAACCAGCAGTCATTTGATAACCTGAGGAATCATGCTTATATAGATCTTAGTGAAATTCAATTATTCCTACAACAATTGATAAATGAGAACTGAGGTTGAATGGAGATGAGTGCAAATGGTATTCGAAATAGGGACGTTGAAAAGAAAGCATGCTTTATTAATCCTCCAGATATTAGGGGAGGGTACTTTCCTTATGGTTTTTCTCAAATAATTTCTATCGCCAAGGAAAAAAGATTTCAAGTCAAGTTAATCGATCTCAATGGGCAAAGCAGTTCAGATGAACTGTCCACCTTCAGCGAAAATGGGACACTTTAAAGACATAAGTTAAAGGACAC
>CAZWIP010000469.1:0-1912 GCA_964634125.1 uncultured Dehalococcoidia bacterium | reverse complement strand
ACGGCAGAGAAGTATATCAGCTATAAGAATTGATTGCTTCATGTTCGTATAGTGTTTAACTGAAAAAACAACGACTTGTCTAGCGCTCTTTTGCAGTACCGTTGCGCGAGGAGAAAATATGAAGAGACCGAACATCATAATTATCTATCCTGATCAGATGCGGGCCGACGCTATGGGATGTTCAGGAAATCCCTGTATCCAGACCCCAAATCTTGATAGATTGGCATCACAGGGTGTCCGGTTTAACAACGCATTTACATCATTCCCGCTCTGCTGTCCATTTCGTGCGTCACTGATGACCGGCAAGTATGCCCACTCAACAGGCATGCACGCCAACCATTATCCCATTCCCACAAACCAGGAGTTTCTTGCTGCTGTGCTCCGAGACAACGGATACCGGACCGGCTACGTCGGGAAATGGCATCTCAACGGCGGGAAGAAGCATGAGTTCGTTCCTGTTGAGGAACGCCTTGGATTCGATACCTTAATTGGATTTAGTCGCGGGCACCAATATTTCGATTCTATATTCTACCGGAATGATGACACGCAGCCCAGGACATCAGCGCGCTACGAACCGGACTACCAAACAAGTCATCTTATCGAATTCATGGAAGAATCCGTTAGGGACCCGAATCAGAGCCCATTCTTTGGTATGATCTGCTACGGTCTTCCTCATCCGCCTCTCGTCGCGCCGGTAGAGTATTTGCATCGATACTCACCAGAGGATATTCCCATCAATAATAATACGCCGGAAGATAGCGAGACACGCGCGACGGCGCGAGATTTCCTGGCGAAGTATTATGGCCTTGTGGCCAGCGTTGATGAGAACATCGGCCGGGTGATTGATTGGATCGATACCCATGGCCTGCGCGATAACACCGTCATCATAGTTGTGAGCGATCATGGAGACATGGCCGGAGAGCACGGCCTCTACGCCAAGAAAACCTACTACCGTAATTCAATGCAAGTGCCGCTGATTGTGCGCTATCCGGGCCTGTCTGAGCCGGGCCGCGTAGCGCAAGGACTGGTGGACCCTTCGGTAGATACCATGCCAACCGTTCTTGAGCTATGCGACATCCCTATACCGACCGATGTGCAGGGGAAGAGTTTCTTTCCACTCCTGGAAGACGCATCCAACCCCGGTAGATTGGCAATCCACTACGAAATACTCATGGAAAGAGAAGGTCCAGAACGATTTCCCTTCCCCGAGCGCGGAATCAGAACCTGCGATTGGCTATACGTTCGAACCAAAGACACCCCCAAAGTCCTTTTCGACCTGCGGGAGGATCCACTCGAAATGCTTAATTTGGTCGATTCTCCTGACCACGCCAATATAATAACCTCCTTGGACCATCAGATCGCTGAGCATATGGCAAATACAAATGACAACTGGGATATTGAGGCTGTGTTCCCGCCACCGGATTTCCAGACGCATGAGGAAGGCTCCAGATATGCGAAGAAAGTACATGCGCGTGCTATCGTAGAGCCCTGATGACTAGTGCACCCGGTTTTTGAATGCAAGAGCTCGAGGACCGTTCTCAAAGTGGTTGATGGAATCGGGATGAATAGAGCGGGTATCCTGAGCTAGTTTGTACGCGCTAACTCCAAAAGGTTTGAGAAACTCCTCGAGAAGTACCTCGCCAGGATGTATGTTCGGAAGCCTATCTAGTTCTTTCTTTACCATACTTACACCTCAATGATAGTCGACGATTTCGATGTCGTATGCATCGCCATCTTGCCATCGAAAACAGACATGCCGCTGCATTTATTCAACCCGAGACCGGGCTTTGCCTAATAGCGGCGACAGGGAAGATATTGAAAGATGTGCTCGGTATGGAAGGCAAATCAGAAAAAGAAACGGGTGCCACCCTCTGCCGTGAAAGTGTTGCCGTTACGGTGATGGATACCGATT
>CAZWIP010000468.1:0-1914 GCA_964634125.1 uncultured Dehalococcoidia bacterium | reverse complement strand
TGATTTGAGGTAGTTATCCCATATATCTTGAATTATTGAATTAGCCCGCGCGCGCAATCTCCATACTGTTGGGTTCAACATAGAAGCCAATCCAGGATTCTCGATAAAAACCATTTCATCACCATCACATAATATCAGGGTAGAAATCACCAAGAGCCATGCAACCATAAGTTTAGCCTCAGAAGCGGACGTCCCCAACCGTGACTTGGTTTTGGAAATATCATCAAATGTATCCAATGCAAAAATAAAAGCCGCATCAGATGATGGAAAAGGAGTATTTGCTGCAGTATTACCCTCTCATCTTTTCGGAGAAAAAGAAGAAAACCCAAGAGAAATCGTATTCGTCGTTGATCGATCTGGGTCAATGAACGGACGGCCAATGGAACAGGCGAAAAGGGCGTTATTGGCGTGCCTAGGAGCTCTTTCATCTGAAGACAAATTCGGAATCATAGCTTTTGATAACCATATTGAAAAATACCAAAAAAATCTAGTAAAAGGATCATCTGAAAACCGGGAAACTGCGTCCCAGTTTATTCATGGTATTACAGCAAGAGGCGGAACAGAACTAATCAAAGGTATCAAAGTAGCATTCAATATGCTCAAGGATGAAACAGGGGATATTCTAGTTATTACCGATGGGCAAGTCATGGGGACCGAAAACATTCTGAGTAGTGCAAAGTGGGGAAAAGTTCGTATCCATTGTCTTGGAATAGGTGCAGCAAGTCAGGACCGCTTTTTAACACTATTAGCTCGCCAAACCGAAGGAGTTTGTCGTTTTGTTACTCCAAGAGAACGAGTTGATCTAGAGGGATTGAAGTTTTTCTCATCAATCAAACAACCATTGGCGGAGAACATTGAGGTCTCTTTGACGGGAATCGAAGGGTCACTTATTCCAGCTCCTTCGAAGGTTGTCTATCAAGGAGAACCACTTGTCGTTTTTGGTGTAACAAACGAAAATGGAAATGGAAATCTAAAGGTGTCATGGCGGGAGGGAGCACATAACATTGTGGTTCCATTCCAGATGGAGGAGGATGTCCTTCATGATGCGATTAATGTGATCCACGGTTCTCGTCTCATCACTGATTTAGATAGTAAGATCATTGTTGGAAATAAGAATCAGAAACGATATCAGGATCGACTGAATAAAAAGCTAGAAAACCTGAGCGAAAAGTATGGCTTAGCAAGTAGGGCCATGTCTCTGGTAGCAGTAGTAGAAAGGAAAGATGATACATTTGGAGAAATACCGCATACGGCGGTTGTGCCTATTGGGATGCCTGAAGATGTAGATTTCAGATCGAGTTTTGGACTTTCGAGACTTCAGGTATCGAGTAGAATACAGCCAACTCGGGCGCTATATTCATTGAAAAACAGGAAACAGATGGACAACTCAATAATGACCTTTAGCCAGGAGAAATCAATCTCCTTTAGTATACAGGACAGAATGGACACCACATTGTTTGATTTGGCTGCTCTTGTTATGGCTGATGGTGGTATGCCCGGGCAAAATGATGAAGAAAGAGTGCTTCATTCACTGTTAACATTATTAACTTTTTCAGTCCAACCAGAGGAGGTGTCTTCTGCGTTCGAGCCACATATGAAACGATTGTTAAAGTATCTGGAAATGCAAATGATTAAACTATCCTCGGAAAAATCAAAGATTGCGCAGATGGCCCTATCAAAGATTAAACTAGGTGATTCAATTGATGGAGAATGGGATAGACTGGTATCACCGTTACTGACCACCGGGAGGGTAGCTAATAAACGAAGAATTTGGAGGATGATTCAGAAATCATAAAACTGAAGCACCCAAAACCGAGTTTGATCGTGTACGCGTGCTAAACTCATTTCCTTTTACTTCTAGTCTTTGTAGATGTTCCAGGACCCACAGACGGGGCAGGTCAATTCTTCTGCTTC
>CAZWIP010000467.1:0-1919 GCA_964634125.1 uncultured Dehalococcoidia bacterium | reverse complement strand
CAGACGCTGACATCGTAGCTGCCAAAAGAATGAAGATAGGTGTCTTAGCACCCTTCTTAGAATACGGTGGCAGCGAACGCCAGATATTGAGTCTCTTGCGCGGTTTGTTGGTGCACGGTATTGAGATAATTTTTTTCCCCTTTGAGATCCGTTCCTGGGAACTACGTAACGAATTGGGTTCACTGTCAGGATTAACGAAAATTGAAACCGGATTCAGATCGTTCAAGGATCCCATGGGATACTGGAAGGATATAAGGAAATTGGCCATGCTTCTTAAGGAAAGCGGCATTGGACTGGTTCATTGCTGGAATTATACAGGGCACATGGCGGGAGGCCCCGCATCCATGCTGGCGTCTAAACCGTCTATTTAATCCATCCGTGGCATTGACCCCATCAAGAAATGGTGGCAAATGCCCTTTTACGGTTTTATAAATAGCCTGGCCCATAGCTTTGTTTTCCAGTCGGAGATCACTCGTGATATAGTGAGAAAACGAGAGTACTTTATGCCGATGCATCGGACATGGATCGTTCCTAATGGGGTGGACCGGAAGCGTTTCAGCCCTGCTGACAAGCCTGGTGCCAAGTCAATGCTCCGTGACGAGTTTGGAATCCATGAAACTATTCCATTGGTTTTATCGGTGGGTAGTTTGAGACATATTAAAGGCCATGATTTGTTGATTCATTCAATAAAAAACCTTTGCACGGAAAATCCCCAACTCCGCTTCCATGTGCTGATTGTAGGAGAGGGACAGCTCAAGGAAAAATACGAAAGGCTTGCCGCTTCCTTGCCTGTAAGCTTCGCCGGTTTCAGGAGTGACACGGAATGGCTTTACAATGCGGCGGATATTTATTGCCAGCCGTCACGCTCCGAAGCGCTCCCCAATGCAGTAATTGAAGCCATGTGCTGTGGATTGCCCATTGTGGCGGCAGACGTTGGCGGCATTTCCGAACTTGTACAGCAGAAAAACGGAAAACTATTCCCTCCAGGTGCCGTGGATATCCTTTCAGAACACTTATACAAGCTGATAATAGATGAGAATCTGCGACATAAGATGGGGGAGGCCTCATTTAAAAAGAGTGCTCGTTTTTCTAATGAAAAGATGGTTTCACAATATATGCAGATTTACTCATCAGTGCTAAGTGGCAAAAGGTAAGAGAAATGAGAACTAACAGAGGTTAAGTCCGTCTTCGGCTTGAAGATTTGAGATGAACCTAACAATTGGGCCAACCGAAAATACCAAAAATAAAAAACACCGGCTAGCAAACGTCCGTTTGTGTTTTAACCCTGGACTATAAGACAAAAAAGGAAATTTAGCTTTTGTGCGGCATAACCGGACATCTCAACTGGAACGGTGCAGTAGATAAAGGTGGCATTGTCGATATGGTGATCCGTTTGCATCACCGCGGGCCTGACAATTCGGATATCTGGTGTTCTCCGGAGGGTTTATGTGTACTGGGTCATGCCCGTTTGAGTGTCATTGACCTTACTAAAGCCGGTCATCAACCCATGCTTGATCCGGTGACCGGTAACGCCATCGTTTTTAACGGGGAAATTTACAATTTTAAGAAACTCCGAACCGAATGCGAGGCCAAAGGTGACCGCTTCTTCTCCAATACTGACACGGAGGTAATTCTTGCGCTTTACAGGAGGCACGGCATCGGTTGCCTCAGGTACCTGCGTGGCATGTTTGCCTTTGCTATATGGGATAAAGCCAAACAGCAACTTTTTCTGGCCCGTGACCGGGTCGGGAAAAAACCCTTGAATTATGCACTGACCTCGCGTGGATTTTTCTTTTCCTCAGAGATCTTCCCTCTTGCAAGTCACACCGCAGTTAATGATGAAATAGACATTGAGGCACTTGAGCTGTACCTTCAATTACAATATATCCCCGCGCCTTGGACGATTTGCCGCGGCATCC
>CAZWIP010000466.1:0-1926 GCA_964634125.1 uncultured Dehalococcoidia bacterium | reverse complement strand
CGAGATCCTCAGAGTCCACGTAGCTTCCTTTTTCAAAATCGGAGAAAACTGGCTGCAGGTGCAGTAAAGGGCTATATGGCCAATCAATGTTAATCCCATTGACCCTCAGTTTTTCCCGAATAGTCGCCCGCGAGATTGATTCAATATTGATTGAGACCATGAACCGCCAGTAGGGATGTAGAATATGTGGGGGAACATTCTGAAAATTGATGATACTCCTAGATGATAATGGAGTGAGCAGGTCCTTGTACATATTAACAATTTCATTCCTGTGAGAAACAAAAGAATCCAATCTGCGAAGTTGAGTTATACCAACAAGAGCCTGGATCTCGGTCATTCGATTGTTGCTACCTGCATTTGGATAGATTTCTACTGGAGCTTGTTTGTCGATACCTATGGCACCTAGACTCGCACACAAGTGATACAGACTTTCATCGTTCGTCGCTATCATCCCGCCTTCACCACCGGTGGTCATGATCTTGGTGGCAAAGAATGAGAAACAACCCAAGTCACCGATATTACCGGCATAGAGATCATCTATCTTTGCACCATGAGCATGGGCCGCATCCTCGATGAGAACAATATTTCTATCAGCGAGATAATGTTTCATCTCCAGGATCTCCGGATGGATCATTCCGCAGAAATGGACGATGATGACTGCCTTCGTTCTGTCCGTGATCCTATTCTTCAGATCCTTAAAACTCATCAAATGATTCTCATCGATCCCACAGAACACAGGCGTACCGCCGTTATTCATCACACATGATCCTGTCGATACGAATGTCTGAACCGGAACGATGACCTCATCACCATGTTTAATACCAATAGCCTTCAAAGCCACTTCAAGAGCAGAAGTCCCTGAATTGAGAGCCACACCATATTTAGTGCCCACATATGCCGAGAATAATTCTTCAAATTCCCTTACCCTGGGACCTCGTGTGAGCAATGCATTGCCGGCAATGATATCCTCCACTTCAGAGATAATGCTTTTAACGTCCTCTACCGGTATATATGGCAGTGCCGTGTTATACTTCATAACCGTGTTCCATTAAATAATCTTTCATTCCCTCGTCAATGGTCCTGGGCCGATACCCCAATTTTTCTTTCGCATTGGAATTATCAACGTATACATCTGCAGAGTTGGACGATCTTTCTAGTAGATTGATCCTGACTTCCTTTTTCATCATTTTCATCAGTGATACAACTATTTCGTGGAGGGTGTTTGATCTCTCGTTTCCAATATTGAATTCTTCAAACGGGTTCAGCGACACCCTGTTCTTCACGGTGGCAATGATTGCATTCACAGCATCGTTGACATGGACAACATTCCTGCGCCTTTCCCCCATGTCGAACAAATCGATCTCCCTACCGTCTTCGATCCAGAGCTTCATGTCATGGATTATTCCACCGCCATGGTTCAAACCCATCACTGATGGGAACCGGATGACCGAGCATTGTGAAAAGGATGGATGGTTGATCTTCAATAACCGTTCCCCAAGAGCTTTGCTTAGACCATAGTAATTATATGGGTCAGCCAGACCGTTTACGATGTTCACCGTCGTACTCGAAATGTAGATCACTTGTTTTGTACTGAGGCCAAGGATCCTGAGGATCTGGGCAGCATTGATATTGTAGAAATCTTCCCAATTAATCTCTCGATGAGGTTGTCTGGCTGCCAGGAGACATGCAGAGTCAAACTCGCCGAGATCCGGGATATTTCCATTTACCAGATCGACCTTGATCATGTTCTGCCTGATATACTCAGAGGTCCAGGGTTTGACATCCTTATCCAGTGGAACCACATCATGACCCAATTCCAACAGCTTGTCCACAAGGCTGGTTCCGATAAATCCTGCTGCCCCTGTGACCAGAATCCGCTTCATAATTCAATCAACTCATCTTTATTATAATCTGTAGCTGAGATTG
>CAZWIP010000465.1:0-1939 GCA_964634125.1 uncultured Dehalococcoidia bacterium | reverse complement strand
GATCTGATATTTCATCTTCTGAATTGCTTTGATTACATCGGAGGGATGCCTGAAGAGATCGTCATTGACCAGGATAGTGTCATGGTGGTAGCTGAGAACCATGGGGACATTATCTATACGAAAGACTTTGGGTATTTCATCGAGGAGATGGGATTAAAGATGTATGTCTGCAGGAAGGCGGATCCAGAGACCAAAGGCAAGGTGGAAAATTGCGTTGGCTTTGTGAAGAAGAATTTTTTGTCTGTTAGAGATTTTTGGATGCTGGAAGAAGCCCGGGAGAGCCTTGTGAGCTGGCTGAACCGGAGAGCGAACGGGAAAATATCGCAAGCCACCAAGCATATACCGGCAGAAGAGATCGAGGAGGAGCGGGAACATTTACGTTCGATCAGGAACTCGATCTATCGGAAAGACACACTTATTGGAAGGGAGGAACGGAAAGCAGACGAATATGCTTTAGTCTCAGTGGGGGCGAGTCAGTACTCGGTGCCTTCCGAATATAAGAATCGTGGTGTGGATATCTACGCCACGGATACGAAGCTGTTTGTATTTGACAGTTATACGGGGGTTCAAATAACTGAGCACGACATTTCGTTGATTCCAGGGAAAAAAATCACCAAAAGGGAGCATTACCGGAATAATGGTAAAGGAACCAGTGAAATGCGCAAAGAAGTGATGGAAATGTTTGCCCTGGAGAAGTGGAAGCATTTTACCCAAGCCAATTTCAAGAAATACAGTCGGTACGTCCGCGATCAGTGTCTTGAAGCACAGAGACGCTTCAGGGGTGATATTGATCTGGAAAGCCTTGACCTGGCTTTGGCGTTTTGCCTTGAGCACAAAACCTACACCATGGCGAATCTCAGCGATACCTACCAGTATTACAATAACCTCTCAGAAACCGAGGAAGAAGATATTCTCAAAAAACTGGAGCCGCATCTGAAGGATGTTGCCAAGTATAAGAAAGACATACGGGTGTCGAAACGAGATATTGGCGTCTATAAATCACTGGTGAGCATCGTGTTGGGGGTGTGCTCATGAAAGCCTATGAACAAACGCTGCATTTACTCGATACCCTCAGATTGAAAGGTATTTTGGACAGCCTCGATGAAGAACTCAATGACGCTGAAGGCCAAAAGGTCTCTTATTTAACGTTTCTAACCTCACTTTTAAAACGGGAGATCGCAGATCGAACCGATCGCCGGCTTAAACGGAATATGGCAGCGGCCCATTTTCCGGTGATCAAGAGCTTTGAAGCGTTTGAGTTTGGAAGGGTAAAAGGGATAACGAAATCGGATGTCTCACAATTATTGGACTTCCGGTGGATAGATAATCATGACAACTTGCTTTTCTTCGGTCCTCCCGGGATCGGCAAGACACATTTAGGGATCGCTTTTGGAGTAACCGCCGTTGAGGCAGGATATACCACTTGCTTTGAGCGAATAGTCAATCTCGTCGAGTTACTCGAGAGGGCTCCTGTCCAAAGAACAGCTGGGTTCAGAATAAATAAAATACGAAAAGCTGATCTAGTGATCATCGATGAAATCGGCTATACAGCGATTGAGAGGAAAGAGGCGAATAAGTTTTTCAACCTGATAAGTGAGTTGTATGAACAAACATCCATTATAGTCACCTCAAACAAAGGATTTGATTCCTGGGCTGAGATGATGGGAGATGATGTTATGACGACAGCGTTGCTGGACAGATTATTGCATCACGCAAAGGTTTTTAACCTTGATGGAGAATCCTACAGAATTCAAAACAGGAGGTAGAAGGCCATTTTTGAAAAATTATCCATCCCCCCTCGGGGGGATGGATACCAGCCTTGCCAGGTAGAGGCCTGGGAATTCTATTTACCATGGCACTGGGAAATTCACTTGACATTCACATCCTGCCTGAAGCCTACAAAGGCAAAGATGTTTGGGTACGCTACACAGAGCCGAAC
>CAZWIP010000464.1:0-1953 GCA_964634125.1 uncultured Dehalococcoidia bacterium | reverse complement strand
AGGTTATGATTCACTGGCAGTAGTCAATTTCGCTGAAGCGATCAAGGTTGCTGAAGAGGTACGTGGTAAACTGAATGTTGATTCCCATAAAAGAAACTATGTAAAAGGTATTGCGGATGTATATGATAATATGGTTTTAACTTTGTTCGGACTTGAAAGGCACGAAGAAGCTTTCAATTATGTTGAGAGAGCACGCGCGCGTTCGTTTCTTGACCTGCTTGCAAGTGGAAAAGTTGAGGTCAGAGACGATAAGCGCAGGCAGTATGAACAGACTGAGATCGATACATCCACCATAGCGGTTTCTAAAGAACCGGAACTCTCATCCAGGGTCACCGTCGATCCACTCTCCATGAACGAGGTACAAAACCTTCTCGATCAGCAATGTTCGATAATTGAATATTTTCTCACTGAGGAAAAACTCCTTATATGGCTAATTACAGAAGATAATGCAGAAGTCCTCGCAGTCGATGTCAATTCAGAAACTCGGCACTGTCAGAATTTTTGTGTAAAAAGATTCTCAGTATAGGTTGTTTCTTACTTTCACCCCCTCCGGAGGGGGTGAAAATTTTTGCCATTTTCACAACGGCACCCTACCCTCAAAATGGATCGAAAACTGGTGTATCGCAAGACTCCAATTGCGGATCGGCATCGTCCATTTCTTCATGATATTCCTTAAAGCCATATACAGTAATTTAATCGCTGCTTCATCGTTGGGAAAGCTGTTTCGGTTCCTGGTGACTTTCCGCAATGAATTATTCAGCGATTCGATTGCATTCGTCGTGTAAATTGCCTTGCGTATATCCTCAGGATAAGCGAAAAATGGAATAATGTGCTCCCAGTTACTGCGCCAGGACTTGGAAATCATCGGATAGCGACTGTCCCACTTTACTTCAAACGCTGAAAGAGCAGCTTCAGCCTGGTCTACAGTGGCTGCACGGTAAACTTCCTTCAAGTCTGAAGCTATCTGCTTGCGGTCCTTATAAGACACAAACTTCAGAGAATTCCTGACCATATGAACTATGCAAAGCTGCACTTCTGCATCAGGAAATACCGACTCTATAGCCTCCGGTAGACCCTTCAAACCATCTACACAAGCGATTAATACATCATTCATCCCACGATTCTTCAACTCAGTAAACACTGAAAGCCAGAACTTTGCGCCTTCATTCTTCTCGATCCAGATACCAAGGACATCCTTCTGACCCTCAAGGTCCACTCCGATGGCAAAGTAGCAGGCTTTGTTGTGAACACGACCATCATCACGTATCTTCATCCTGATTGCATCAAAGAAAACAATGGGATATACTTCATCTATCGTACGGTTCTGCCAGTCCTTCATTTCTGCGATGATATCATTGGTAACGGTTGAAATAAGGTCAGGGGATACCTCTACACCATATATCTCTTCCAAATGACCCTGTATGTCACGTGTCGTCATGCCACGGGCATACATCGAAAGTATCTTGTCGTCAAAACCGGTGAAACGACGCTGTCCTTTCTTCACGATCTGTGGTTCAAATGCACTGTTGCGATCACGCGGTATGGATAGTTCCATATCACCATGATCCGTCTTCAATGTCTTCGAACTACTGCCATTACGACTGTTACCCTTACCTGTGCCAGACCGAGAATGCCTCTCGTAACCTAATTCGTGAGTTAACTCGGATGCCAAAGCCCGTTCAAGAATTGCTTTGGTTAATTGCTTCAATAATCCGTCTGAACCGGTGATTTCTTCCGGATCCTTGTAGCCCTTCAGCAACTCGTCAATCAACTCGGAAGATATTTTCTTCTCCATATAAGTCTCCTGTGTAAATGATGAACTCTAATATATAACTAATCCACTTTTACACAAAATTACTTACAAGCTCCGGTGTTTCTCAAATTTGTAGGAAATGCGTTTGGATTAAAAAGTCCTGTTGAACTATAACTCAAATTACCCACAATAATTATTGG
>CAZWIP010000463.1:0-1959 GCA_964634125.1 uncultured Dehalococcoidia bacterium | reverse complement strand
TCTCTATGGAGCCGTTCTCCCACAAGGATGGAGTCCTCAAAGTTATATCCTCCCCAGGGCATGAAGGCCACGGTGACGTTCTTGCCCAGAGCCAGCTCGCCGTTCTCAGTCGCTGGTCCATCTGCTATCACCTCACCGGCTGATACCACCTGGCCCTTCTTCACAATCGGGCGGTGGTTAAAGCAGGTGTTCTGGTTAGACCGGATGAACTTGGACAGATTGTAGATTGTGGCCGGCGTATCACCATTGCCGTCTCCTTCGCTTCCCGGGAAGTGCTTCAAGATAATTCTGGAGGCATCGACATACTCGACTACGCCTGCCCGGTCGGCCACCATCGTAACACCGGAGTCCTTTGCCACAACACCCTCGATACCGGTACCGACGAGAGGAGATTTGGCATTCAGTAAGGGCACTGCCTGACGTTGCATATTGGATCCCATCAATGCACGATTGGCGTCATCGTTTTCCAGGAAGGGAATCAGGGAAGCGGACACGCTGACCAGCTGGTTTGGCGAGATATCCATCAGCTCGATATCCTCTTTTCTCGCCATCGTGAACTCACCCTCAACCCTTGAGATGACCAGTGGATCCACAAATTTGCCGTCATCGTCAACCAGGGCATTGGCTTGAGCTATGGGGTGGTCTTTTTCCTGAATAGCACTTAGGAATTCAACCTGCTTAGACACTTTACCGTCTTTGACGGCGCTATACGGCGTTTCAATGAACCCATATTCATTCACCCGGGCGTATGTGCTGAGAGACACGATAAGGCCGATGTTGGGTCCTTCCGGCGTTTCTATGGGACAGATTCGTCCATAATGGGAGGGGTGAACGTCCCTGACCTCAAATCCCGCTCGTTCTCTGGTCAGTCCCCCTGGGCCCAGAGCACTCAATCGTCGTTTGTGGGTCGTTTCGGATAGAGGATTGGTCTGGTCCATAAACTGGCTCAATTGGCTCGTACCAAAGAACTCTTTAACGACTGCGGAAACCGGTTTGGGATTCACCAGATCATGGGGCATCAATGCATCAACTTCCTGGAGGCTCATCCGTTCCTTGATGGCACGTTCCATGCGAACCAATCCGATACGGTATTGGTTCTCCAAGAGCTCTCCCACAGCACGGACCCTGCGGTTTCGGAGGTCGTCTATGTCATCGATTACCCCTTGAGAGTCCCTTAGAACGATAAGTGTCTTCGCCGTAAGAAGGATGTCTTCCTTCCTGAGAATCCGCAGGCTAATCGGTGTGTCGATGCCCAACCGAAGGTTGATTTTTAGGCGACCGACGCTGGATAGATCGTAGTAAGAGGATTTGAAGAAGAGGTGATCGACAAAGTCCTGAGCCACTTCGGGGGTAGCCGGATTCCCAGGCCTCAACCGTTTGTAAATCTCAATCAGGGCTTCCTCTTTATTGTCGACCTTATCCAGATTCAGAGTCTTACGGATCGAATCGCTATTCGTCATTGCATCGATGTGGAGAATGCGAAACTCTTCGATGCCCGCATCCGAGAACCTTGCCAGCATTTCCTCATCGATCAGCTCATTGCTCTGGGCTAAGGGCTGGTTGGTAACAGGATGCAAGACAGCTTTAGCAAGGGGCTTATCCTTTAGGTCTTCCGGTGTTGCCGGGATTTCCCTGATGCCCGCGGACCTCAGCCGAAGCAGAGAGGCTCGTGAGAACATCCTTCCTTTCTTGAGCAATACGTCCCCGGATTTCGGGTCCTTTATATCCCTGCTGGCTCGTTGACCTGTCAGCAGCGATCCGTCGTACATCTTAGAAAAGCGTTTGCCGCGGATTCGCACCTTTTCCACATCGTAAAAGTAGCCCAGTATATCCTCGGCCGAGTATCCAAACGCTTTGAAAAGCAAGGTAATGGGGAATTTGCGCCGCCTGTCAATTCGGATATGGATGATGTCCTTATGGTCCACCTCCATATCAATCCACGACCCGCGAACCGGTATG
>CAZWIP010000462.1:0-1964 GCA_964634125.1 uncultured Dehalococcoidia bacterium | reverse complement strand
ACTTGCTTAATTAATTTGTAGCTAATTAGCTACGGATTATTTTGCTTAATTATTTTATCTTTCACCCCCTTTTCTTTTTTTGGTTTCCTCTTTCTCTTGTAGTCCAGGCTATCGATTTCTATTAGCCAATCTCGTCCTAGTTTGATCCCCTGTATTCTGCCTTGACGAAGCAATAGCCTCATGTGGGAATGAGATACACCTAATCGTTCGGCTGCTTCTTGGCTGGTTTGGTATGACATTTGAGCTTCCTATACGATCATCATAATCGCTAGAGATTATTAAGTCAATAGGGAGTTGGGTTATTAGGGGGGATATTTAATGAATTATTGCCAAGCCTTGCAGACTGGACATTTGCCTCGGAAGGTTTTTCTGGCACGTAGTAGTTTAAGTGTTTCAATTACTTCGTAGGGATTATCTGTACAAAGGTCAGCGAATTCTTTATTGCCAACTTCTGGATATTCGGCTTTAACATCAGCCTGTAAGTGACTCGCAAACCAACCGTGTTCCCATTCATTATATTCAGACATCACATCCTCAAGATTATCGCCGAGTAGCAAGGCCTGCGATTCCTTTGAAAGACTGCCTGTACCCCCATCTCTTGACCAAGCAATATACGTATCATCATCAGATTCTGGATAAGGATTTACCGAGACACAATCGAGGTCCTTTGCCAAAAGAACTTCAACAATTCTTATTAAATCATTGAAATGATCCTTCATACGGTCGGACACAACGGAAGTAACGCTGAGGGGACTTTCTATTCCAAGTACGACCTTAGCAGCATTAAACTCGCGGCGAAGTCTGTTCAGGAATCGATTCTGCCTTAGAGGGAACTCTGTTTGATCTTGCACTTCCCATTTAGCTTCACTATTCGATAAGCCTCGCTCGAAACAGTCAAAGTAGAATTCGAGTTCCTCTTGCGATGGATCAGGGTTTTTCCCCATAAACATTTCCTAAATATTTCAGATTAACACCTATTATGCACCTAATTACGCATACCCACAAGAGTAAAATTGAATTGGAGAATAAAAAGGAGGCAAAAATGTTGATTTGCATCGATAGAGGTACCAGTATTCCAATTAGAATTACATTCAGAATACAAATTAGGGCGGACCCCGTTTAGAGTTTTTTTGAAAGGGGTCATGTATGGCAAATAATCAAAGGGGTTATTGATGAGAAAGTGCCCATTGGGCGGATTTAGAGACTGTATAGGGGCACCTTGTCCCCTGTATAACATTCGTATTGAGACATGTGTGTTACCGAGAGTAGCGTTGTCTTTGATACGGCTGGATAACAAATTAGAAAAGAATGAGGAGAATGATGAAACAGAACCAAAAGACAGGTGTTACAGATAGTAAGACATCGAAAACCGACACTAAAACAAACCAACTGCCTGAAAGCATCTGGCAAGGACCTCTGGCAGAATACAGGGAGTTAGTCAAAGATACAACTGAGGCTCCTGATGCTTACCATTATCTGGTGGCAATCACGATAATTGGTGTGATGCTGGGAAGAAGGGTCCATACCCTCTATGGAGGTGGCAGCTTATATTCAAACATCTTTGGTGTAGCGATTGGTGAGAGTGGGATTACAAGGAAGACGACAGCTTGGAAAAGAGGGGAAGACCTGCTGAATCTAGTGTTGAGCAAAGAGAAAGGTGGGATTCTATGGAATACGAGCAATGTGGAAAAGCAGGCAAACCCAGAATATACACAGGTGCCGGGCATAGGTAGTGCAGAAGGGTTACTGGATGCTTTGGACGGTGAACGTAAGGTTGTGCTTGTTACTGAGAATGAATTTGCGACTATTTTGTCTAAAGCCAAGCAATCGGGGACTAGCACATTGATACCTAAACTGACATTGACATGCCCCCATTCATTGTACCACCTGTAAAGTTAGATTTGGTGGCATTGAGGGTCCCCCGAATCTTGGGCCAGCCATTAGGTTAGTCCCCGGCAGGTTCC
>CAZWIP010000461.1:0-1984 GCA_964634125.1 uncultured Dehalococcoidia bacterium | reverse complement strand
ACCCCAAACACAACATGTAGTAGGTAGTCCAACGAAAGGGATAGCCCTAAAAATTAAATAAAACCCATCATTATTTACATTTACCGATAGAGCAGGCAATCCGAGTTCGTCCCACTCTACTACCAGCGATAATTCTCTACCCATCGGTAACAACTTCTCGATTTCCCTTTTAACTCTCCTGAATTAAAGGTATTTCAGTGTCCTATATAAAAAGTTTTTATTTTAAAAGATTTTATCTATTTTTACTACTGTGACACTTACGTAACTGCATCATCATATTAATAAGCCAAAATTTTGGATAGTTTTGGATAGTTTTGGATAATTAGAAATAATCCTGAAGATATAGCCTCAAATTACGGCCAATCTTTTCTACCTGTGCATCATCTTCTAATCCCTCCCTAACAGCCGCCAGCATACGTATAAATATTTCATCTACATACTTTCTTGAGTGAAGTGATGTCATCCCTTTAATGGCCTTGTCCATAAGGTCAGCCCCTTCTTTTGCACTTAAACTATCGGATTGGGACAAAGCCTCCCTTCCTTTTTGTAGCATTTGGTCATATGATTCAATCAGTTCATTGTATTTATCAAATCTACCATTGAACGTTACATGGGCGATAGCGTCACTAAGGCGAGAGTCAATTTCTTCTCGAGTCGTTTCCCACCCTTCATTCTTACACCATTTGCTTGCGGTCCCATGTGTGCATCCAATTTCTTTTGCTATTTCACGAAAGGAATTACCCTCTATATACATAAACTTTGCTTTATCCCTTACTTCTCTGGTAAATTTTTGGTTTGCCACTTAATACCTCCTTATCATTGAAATTAGACTCCCTATGTGTTAATCATCATGGTAACTTCAGTTTGATTTTGGCTCGAAAGTTTCGATGTGTTGTTCACTCACTTCCCCACAGCGCTCCCCTAAGTCATTCAAAAGTCGTCTACAATACATGACAAAAAACCGCTGTCATCGACCGGAAAGAAACCCCTGGAACACCTATTGCAGTATTTGGCAAAGGCGAAGGGATTGTGCATTACGATTCTATTCCCCACCATCACCTCTATTGCAATCCCTATTGTTATATGAGGTTCATTGATATCAATATCCTGTTGACAAAGTTGGCATTGTTCGCCACGCATGATTTGTACGGCTTTTTCGCGATATTTACCCCCAACCAGATCATCAGCACTCTGGAACTGGAAATGGTACGGTATATCCAGCCACGGCTGTGGCTTCGGCAATTCCCATTTGGCGAGTGTATCTCCCACTGCCTGATCATAAACCCCAGCTATACATTTACCATAGAAGTGGAAGACACGAGCTTCTATCCCCAATAGTTTTGGTTTATACTTCCACTCGACAGTGTACTGAGTACACATATGGCTGCATGGAACACAGGATTGGAGTGACGTCATGACATCAATTACGTGATCCTCACCGGTTTTTCCCCATAACCTGGAAATGATCACCATTGGATCACCAGGATGCACTTCGTCACCACAAACAAAGCAGACAGGGCCCTGTTCCTTTTCATTCACATCTTCCCGGAAACGAAATCTGGGGATGTTATGCAAGAACGAATAAGGAAGCAGCACATCTTCATTGCAATCCTGGCTCTTGCTAACCACCATGATAAATATAACCTCCACTTCGATTCTTCTTGTTACCTCTATTATACTATTTAACCGAAAAAACCCAGGTTGCTTCATAGTTAAGCTGTGCACTAATACGAAAAGTAGATTAGTCAGACTATCCTCGCACAAACTCCGAATGTTGAACAAGGCACGGGTGCTTTATACTTACACATACCACCAGCCAACCGACTCGAAAAACTGAGTGGTGACTGATCTTGACAATGCGTGTCTCAGACCGTGGGATCTAACACGAGGAATCTCAGTTCGTTTAACCAGCCGGTTAAACGCATGGGGTACAGTACTCGGTGTCAGGGGACCTCCACTTTTATTTCAAAATATATAGTTTCTC
>CAZWIP010000460.1:0-1985 GCA_964634125.1 uncultured Dehalococcoidia bacterium | reverse complement strand
TTGGGATAAGCATATTCATTGCTGTAACGGTTGAACAGTTTATAAAACGGCAGCGAAGAAAAAGACAGATAGCTCTCATTGCAGATAATTCCACAATCTGAAAAACCCAAAATACCCCGAGCTATCGTAATAGAAGCTGCTACTTGTATGAAATCCAATGGTAAGGAGTTCCCCGGATGGGTAACAAGAGATTCCAAAAATTACTTGAACCTTGTCATATAGGTTCCGTCAAGATCAAAAACCGGATAATCAAAACAGCCGCAGAAACCAACTACTATAATGAAGCCGATTTTCATGTAAATGAAACTCTAAAGGAGTTTTATGAAGCGCAAGCCAGAGGCGGTGCGGGCGCTGTCTATGTGGAAGGCCCTGCGATTGATTATCCCCTGGGTATGTTCAGAGACCGGGGTATTCGTATCGATGATGACGAATACATCCCCGGCTTAAGTGAATTGACCCAGGTTATCCACAAACATGACTGTGCGGCATTCCTGCAATTGGTGCATGCTGGCCAATGGCACAGAACTCGGTTCTTTGGATTTCAACCGGTGTCTGCTTCCATCCCAGCCAACGTTCAATTTCCCGCTGAGGACTTGCCCAGAGAACTGACAATCGCCGAGATTGAAGACGTTGTGGACAAATTCGCCAGTGCGGCGGTTCGCGCTCAGAAAGCCGGATTCGATGGGGTGGATATTAATGCCGGCGCCGCTCACCTACTGAGTACCTTTTTGTCTCTTCACTGGAACAAGCGCCATGATGAATATGGGTGCGATACGCCGGAAAACCGGGCCCGAATCGTCGTTGAAATCATTCAGGAAGTCAAAAAACGTTTAGGGTACGACTATCCTGTGGGAGTGCTTATAAATGGAGCCGAATATGCAGGAGACAATGCCCAGACAATTGAAGAGAGTCAGTCCTTGGCCCGGATTTTTGAGCAAGCCGGGGCCACATCCATTCAGGTGAGATCGTACCGCTACGGCAGTTTCGCTTCTTTCTGGCCGGAGCAGTTCCACTATCCAGAACCCTATGAAACACTTGCGAATGAACTCGATTGGAGCCACACCGGAGCAGGAGCTTACGTGCCCCTGGCTGCCGCAGTCAAGGAAGTAGTTTCCATACCAGTTATCACCGTGGGTAGACTTGACCATAGACTTGGAGAGAGTGTTTTAGCGGAAGGAAAGGCAGATTTTATCGGTATGTGCAGAGCCTTGATGGCAGACCCTGAGTTACCCAACAAAGTTGCCCAGGGCAGGCCGGAGGATATCGCACCGTGCACTGCCTGCCTTACTTGTCTGGACGGGATAGCACTGCACATGCCTATGCGATGTCGCATAAACGCTGCTTTGGGAAAAGAGGTTGAATATCAAATCACCCCTGCAAAGACGAAGAAGAAGGTGATGGTAATTGGTGGCGGACCAGGCGGAATGGAAGCAGCCAGAGTAGCCGCCCTCAGAGGGCACAACGTAACCCTGCACGAGAAAGGACGCAAGCTGGGCGGACTGCTGATAACAGCGTCTCTGATCAAAGGGAATGAAGTTGAAAACCTGCTCTCGATCATAGAATATCTTAAAACGCAACTCGTCAAATCGAAGGTAGATATCAGACTAGGGAAAAGCGTAAATGTTACGGCAATCGAGGAAATACAGCCAGATGCAGTCATCGTAGCTTCGGGGTCCATATTATCCGCAGCACAAATTCCGGGCAGCGATAGACGAAACGTGGTTAACAGCATCAAGTTCCATCAGAAACTGAAAATTGCCCAAAATTTCCTGGGGCCACAGATGCTCAGTTGGCTAACCAGATTGTGGATGCCGGTCGGGAAAAAAGTGGTCATTATAGGCGGCGCGATGCAGGGCTGCGAACTGGCTGAGTTCCTGGTCAAGCGTGGGAGAACAGTTACTCTCGTAGAAGCTTCGGATTTGATCGGCGAAGGAATTATCGATAGAAAGAAACAGCGTCTGGTGGAATGGATGAATCACAAAAAG
>CAZWIP010000459.1:0-1992 GCA_964634125.1 uncultured Dehalococcoidia bacterium | reverse complement strand
TAGAGCATCGGACTCATAATCCGCAGGTTCGGGGTTCGAATCCCTGTGGGCCCACAAACACAAACCCTCTGATAAACAGGGGGTTACGTGTATTATTTAGGTCAGTCAGAACCATCCAAGGGAATCGCCATATCGTCAGATTTCACCGAATATTGTGTAAAAAATGGGGACATAGCGGGGAAGGTTATTGAATCAGGGCCATCAGATTTCGCGCGAGGATGCCATCAGGAGCTCTCTGTTCGCAAAGTCATGTCCTGATATTGTTCTGGATCGTCATACGGTTTTTGGGGCATTTCCGGGCTAAACAAATGTATTTTCATATATACGTGGTGGCACGGTAGACAACTAATGGACAATTTGTTAGCTAGAGGAATCATTGAATTATCAGTTCACATTATCTGAACTTAGACCTGTTATCAAGGTGGAAGTTTCTACTACTGGCGGCATCTACTTTTGGTTCACTGGCGAAAATCTGAGTGATCCTCCAATGCAGAAAGTCGATGAGGAAGGTTCCTGGGGACCATGGTATCCTGAATTACGTCCGTTGCTTGAAGACAGCAAAACCATCAGGATCCTCCATGACCAGGGGGAAGAGGCATGTATTCGACATATCAATATGCGGATTGCTGATTTTATCCTCGATCAATACGACAAGGTACGCGATTCGTGTCCAGAGAGTCTGGAAAAAAAATACCTTGGCAAAATTGATGAATTCTACATCTGGTTCTGGGATAGACGGCAACCGGGTGATGCAAAAATATTCGGCAGATTTCTTCAGCACATCCAATCAATCCGACAAAAACGCAATCCTCCAGCGACGTGGTATACCCTCAGGGAAGCAGCAGTATATACCAGAACGGGAGTGACCAAGCTCCGTGAACTAATTGATGCCGGCAAGTTAAAATCTCATCGCCTGGATGATGCAAAATCAAAATCAACAATACTGATCCACCGTAAGGATATGGATTCAATAATCCTCTTCGATCGATCTGTTGGTTTGACAAAACGGCAGCAGGAGCGACTAAAGGCATACCAGGGCTGATCTAACCCCTGCGCTGGGGACTATTAAAAGACCCACCTCGAGTTGAGCCCGGGACCTTCTGATCCGTAGTAATCTGCGCTATTCTGTAAGTACCTGTGTATCAGTACGATACAGTCACGTCATCCAGTTCTTCCCACGTATTTCCCCATAACGTGCACCAGCTTTCTTGTTCGGTGGATACCCATAGGAGGTCAAGAGACATCTGCGCTTGTCTCCATAACGCGGGCCTCTGATTTGACGACCACTCCCTGTACGAGATTGGCACTAAACCCTGAAAAACATACTGAATATGTGTAGAATAGATCCTGCTTTATAGTTAGGCACGCAGGATATCAACCTACCCCAAGAGATTTTAAGACCTGGGTCTAATCCTATTACCTGGTAGTATTTCATTCGATTATAGTGACTCTCAAAATCCTGTGTGCACTGGGTGTGCAGTGTCAGGACTTCACCCCAATAATGCCCCATTGATGTAGGAGAACATCCACAGAGCCCAGACACCGACACTGTACCGATGAAATCGTAATCTCATGGCTTCATTGTCGTTGATGAGTACGATTGTTGCCCAGAAGGTATGAATGAGCATGAAGATGATACCCGCATACCCAGATAGCGAGTGTAGACTGAATGTTGCAATGGTGGAATTATGGATCATGAGTCCTGTGCCGGTGGCATCGAAGGCTAGTCCAGCCCAGAACAGGATCAAGTGAGATCTCTTCAGGATTCCGGCAATGCGTTCACTCCAAGTTGCAGCTGTATAAAGAACGAGAGCAATCGTGATGAGGATGGCTGGTATAGGCATCGTGTAGATCTCCAGATGTGGAACGGAGTATACTCAACTTTGAATGTGAATAAATATGAAGAAAGCCCGGACGAACCGGGCTTTCTATATGATGGGTGGGGTGTAGGTCAGGGGTGCGAGCCATGGAGATCATCATCTCTGAATCCGC
>CAZWIP010000458.1:0-2006 GCA_964634125.1 uncultured Dehalococcoidia bacterium | reverse complement strand
CGTACTAACGGTTTCCTTTTTCACTGGCATAAGTCAATCCTTGGACCATGGTTTACACGCGGGCATGTGCATGGCCTCGAAGAGGCGGGCCAACGTTCCGGTGTTCGGTCGGGTCTTAAGCAGGCGGGGCCTAACTGATGCGCTTCTGGATGTGTGGTACGTTGAGAAGAAGCGCTGGTGACGAGGTATTTGTTTTGTGTCGGCAGTACCGAGAGCAACGAACGACTACATTCCTGGTGCTCCGGATGCCCTGGTGACAGGTCCTCAAGTTCCGTCGATCTATGAGAGTACCCTATACTGGCGTGACCACCATGTCAAGCCGGACGCTCAAATACCGCGATAGGGCACTGCCTGCTGCTGAAACCAGCTCGGATAACAGGGAACGTTGGGGTAATAGCAGGGCTCCGCCGTGAGGGGCCAATTTTGGTCGTGGTATAATCATTGGGCCAGATCAGTAATGGCGAGTCTGGTGGGCGGTGACGCCAAACGATTAGCGAAGCCTCACTTGATCACCGATGAAGGATAGTCAATATGAATATCTATGTGGGCAACCTGTCCCTTGATGTCTCCAAAGGTGAACTGCGACGAGTATTCATGACCTTTGGGAAGGTGACATCTGTAACCCTAATGAACCACCAGTTTTATGGCAACGGTCGACCCATGGGATTTGCATATGTGGACATGCCATCGCGGTCCGAAGGTGAAGCCGCAATTGACTTCCTCAAAGGGAGAACTTTGAAGCACCGAATGATTGATGTAATTCAAGCGCTGCCTCTTTCCGACACAGGCCATCAGAAGCAGCGAGGGCATTCTTCAATATATCATTGACAAGCATATCCGAGATTGACCAACCTCTAAATGAGGTTTGCCGATATGCTGGATTCGAGGTGGGCTCTATTAGCAGACTGGATAAGGGAGAATGAAAGATGTCTGAATCCATTCAGTGTCCGGAATGTAATGGTACCGGAAAGATTTTGCAGAAACTGCCCCCGATGGCCAATCCTAAGGCACCCTTGGCCCAGCCACACCGGCGCGGTCAAGAGATATGTCCCCGCTGCAAGGGATCGGGCAAGGTAGTCATCGAGTAATACCGGAATCTGAGTGATCGTATCTCAGGAATGGCCAATTGGAGATGGTAGGTATTCGCGGTGTTTTTCGTTATCAATATGTCATCGAGGTCATGTTTTTCAGTATTCATTCTCGCGAAATACCACGGATAGCGTACCGTCATCGGCCTCGTCGAACACAATTGGCAACCCTTCCCACTTGAAGGAACCCTTTAACTTTACATGGGCTTCCCGCAGCAGGAATTGCTTGCTCTGTTTCTCTAATTCACTGAGTTTCTCCCATAAACCTCGGCCACTTACAAAGCCTTTGTAGTAGTCCCGAAGCACGGAATCTAGATCCCCCACCTCTTTCATTCTCTCCCGCTCTTCAGTAGTGTACTCACCAATCTCGGCCAATCTCTTTTCTATTATCGGTGGAAGCTTGTTTTCGGTATCTGTCATTAGCATGGCTCCATTCGGAATGATAAATTAGGCGCCCTGGCACGGTGGCCCGTGCCAGGACTAATCCAGCATCGAGCGATGGGCACACAATGCAAGACTATGACCAATTATACATCTGGAATTGGTGCTCTACAACGTGGTCGCGACGGTTGCCGCGAAAAACCCAACCCTTATTGGGGGTGAATATGGCTAAACGTCAGTCGCAGAAATGGCGGTATCGTTTCACGATATCGCGTAAGATATTCTCTGCCAATTCCACATCAGGGCTGTTGACTTCAAGGTTCTCGTCTGCTTCATCTAACGCATCAACCAATGCACTGGCAGCGGCGATCATATCTTTCTCTAGTCTATCTTTCGTATCATCCATAATCATTCTCCCATTCAGACAAATGTTGTAAAGAACTGAATGCAACCGACAAAATCAATCGGGCTTATCCAATTGTGGTACAACCTTCTCCAAGTCGCTTGGATCAAAGAACGCACTGTCACCATCATTAA
>CAZWIP010000457.1:0-2013 GCA_964634125.1 uncultured Dehalococcoidia bacterium | reverse complement strand
GGCTAACAATGAGAATGCTTAGCTTACTTCAATCACGCCAGGGGCTGGTCAAGGGGATCGGCAGGAAGAGTAGGTATTATTTCGTAAATATCCCCCACTAACTCCGAGAGCATTCTTATTCGCTTCTCAGATCCTGCCGAGAAACGCATAAGAATATCATTGAGACCTTCACTTATATAAGGGTATATCTTTTTCAGATTCATCAAGCGATAGGTATAGTAAGCACCACAGTCCGCAGGTTGAAGGCTTGCGATAGTCTCATCAGGGAAATCGCCAAATTGTCGAACCTGATCTATTGGGTTCAGACCCATTCCAACTATAAACTGCAATACATTACCAAGCCTCCAGACATCGAAGGCCTCGAAATTTTGGCCAAGATCAAAATCAATCCAACGATATTCTCCGGTCTTCTCATCTATCAATATATGGTCATTACGTATATCCCCATGGTAAAGGTTGTAATCGTGCAACATTTGAATGGCCTCGAAACTGCCCGCTACCTTCTTCATAATCGAAGCCAGTTCCGTGTAATAGTACTCCTCATGGTCAATTGTCATATCATATATTTTCCCGTACAGTGTCGTGCCGTTTATATAATCTATCACCCTAACGTGGTTGCCAACATCATCAAATAATGTTTCGCCCTGCATGAAACGTGAATCACCTTTGACCAGATCCATAACGTCAGCTTCCTTTTTGGGACTGCGGAAGCAAGGGACCTTAATTGTGCCAAGATTACTGATAAACTCCTCGTCGAACTCGAGTTTGATAATCACCATCTTACCACTCTCAAGTTCGTAACCCCGTTTGACCCAAAACTTCGGCTGGTCTTGCATACCGAACCGAGGTTCGTAAACATCACCTCTCACAAAGAAATCCCTGCTCTGAAGCCGAATTACCTGATGTTGATAGATTCTTGTAAATTGAGTGGTATCCGTGACTACTTCTATCGGCGGTTTGGGTACAATCCCAGAGATTTCCCTTACTCTCGAAATTATGTGTGAACTCTCTTGGTCATCAAGTTTGTACATGTTATTGGCCTAATTCATCACTACTTGCCTGGGAACCACCCTTTTACGTTATTTACAAATCAAGGTTCGAGCTTTTAAACAGACTCGCTGGAATTCACTTACACTTAGTTTTTGGCGGTGACTCGTGCCGCATATCGAAAATACATATAGAGGAAGACACTGAGTATCGCGGCAAAGAAACACCACACTGAAGGGAATGTTGTCGATGATGCCATAAATAGTGCGATAACACACGAGAGGGTGAGTGCCCCGCCAAAATAGAATAAACTTTTCTTGCTGGAAATGAGAAATGGAACTGATACAGCAATGAAGTATGGAATGAGCAAATCGTATGGGGCATCTATTTTATAGGAAAAACTATGGCCTACAACAGACGCATCGATGGGATTATTTACGTTACTTATCAGGAACACCAGACCAACGTAAAGGCCGATCAATTGACAAAGAAGGATGATTCTTCGTCGTGTCTTCCCGGTCTCTATCATGTAAGCCGAGAAAGGTACAAAAATAGGCCATAGTATAAAAGCAATAAAAACAAAGCTATAAACTGCTCCGGACTTGTATTCATCAGGCAATACACCGTTATGATTTAACCACATGATGCCTTCAATGAACTGGTGCACTGCGAAGATAATCGGGAATAAAGACAGTGGAGTTTCAGATTTTTCCTTCGGCATACGTGCTATAGCGATGCCGCTGGCAGCAAGCACACCACTGGCTGCGAAACTGACCTCTGCAGAAAAACACATCGGATTATCCCCTGTATAGATATTGCCTAGTATGATACTTTTCGTAGCAGTAGTCTTTGATTTTCAATATAGTACACACTAACCAAACCATAGTCAAGCTTTCCACGCTTACTAGTAGGCTATGAAAATTGCAAAACCCGAAGCAAATGAATATAATGCAGTTCATAGACCTTGTGAAATACTATTACTCCGGCAATTAAATAGTATCAGTTGGTAGCATAGGCAATCTTGGG
>CAZWIP010000456.1:0-2018 GCA_964634125.1 uncultured Dehalococcoidia bacterium | reverse complement strand
TGGTGAAATTACCTATAAGTTCTATTACTACCAAAAAACCTAAATTGTTTAGATTGGAAACCTTATCTATTGTTCCATCAGCGATCGAATGTACAGGCTTGCCCAAATCCGCAATCGTGCTACCTCCTACAAGGTTCCAATCTTCACCTGGATGATAACCTCCCATTTCTGGATAATAATGGCCGAAATAATTCCATGGTACATCCCAGCTCAAACTATCATTCGGGTCTTCATCAAAAACAGGAAAGCCCACACTGGCAGCATAAATAGGATTCACTGTTTCACTTGCGTGACGACTTTGTCGCGATTCATACCTTCAGCATCGTAGGCAGAAATGGTGTAGCAATATTGGGTACCAGAATTTAGCCCTGTATCAGAGGCTAATGTAGTAGTGATCGATTTGAGATATACCCCATCTCTATAAATGTTATAACCCTCAATCCCGACATCATCAGTCGATGCAGTCCAAGAGAGGTCTATATGGCTGGAGGATATGGCAGTGGCTGTTAGTCCTGTTGGAACAGAAGGAGGGGATGTGTCAGATATTGGGTTTATTGTAATGTTTACTGAGTCACTTCCTGAGGCACCATCAATATCAGTGGCAGTAAGAGTAATTGTTTGTGTTCCCGCAGAGAGTGTTGATGACGAAAAAGAGGTTCCAGTGTCTACCTGACCATCGATATCTGAAGTCCAGACAAGGGAGCTACCAGTTAGAGTTCCATCCTCGGCATCCTCCCCGGTGCCACTGAAGGTAATAGTATCCCATTCAATGTATGTGCCGCCATCTGAAGGGCTGGTGATGGTAGCAGTCGGAGAGATGTTAGCTTGTGTTAAAAGTTGCTGATAATCGATAATATTTGGAATTTCAAAGTCTACTATTTCATATCCTATAACTTCAACTTCGACACCAGCACCAACAACTATCCCAGCATATAATGACCACCAAGGTTCATCGTTTATATCAGCATCTAGTTGAAGGTATCCCCGGAGTGTCGAGTATGGCCCTACAACGCCATAAATCAAGAGTGCAAGGTCTGGCTCTACATAAGCCTTTGCAGATCCAGATGCAGAAATTTCAAGTGGTTGATAATCAAACTCAATTTCAAAATCACTAACAGGGCCCCATTCACTATCCTTATACTCCACCCCCGCGGTTAAGCTAGCGCTTTTTGTAATTCCAGCGGTTATACCCACAGATGCTTCCCCATCAAGCCCCAAATATAAGGTTACAACGGGTACGATTACGAAAGGCAAAGTGAAAGGCGGAACTGGGATTGGAACAACAACTGTAGTCGGGGCCATATAGAACTCTCTAAGCAAGACTTTCTTTTCAATGCTTTTGGAGATGCTGGAAGAAAGGCAAATCTCAGCAGTCAACCAAGGAGTTGTAGTGAAGGTAAGAGATTTTATATTAAACCACTTTATTTCAATCTCTAAGTCGAAACTCAATCCAAAAGAAATTTCGCCATCGACAACAATCTGGTCGTACGTGGTATTCTCATCTCCGTCATGATCAAATAAAACAACACCATCCAAGTCCAGATTGAATAACTCGTTATCCGGATCAATCCCAACGGCAGCAGCAGCCCTAGCATTCTTAACCTTCGGTTGTGCCCTCAAGAAAACGCCTTTCCTGGTTACTGTGTTGGCACTGCTCGTATTGATGTCGTTAGTTGTCAGCGTCTTGTTAACAGATATACTTCCCTGTTCGATCACATCCGTCAGCTTTGCTTGCGTGGTCTCAACAACAACCTGATCCCCCTCTTGTGTTATCGAAATAACTTTTTGCAACAAGCCATAGGGAGTTTCATCCGTAACGTCAATTACGACTACATCTCCCTGTTGGAGAGTTTCTAAAGTAGAAGTGGAGGAATCGAAAGTAAGAGTTGAATTGTCTGGTGAAACCGACGCCAGGTTCTCAGTGGTTTCATCGTCTAAAATCACTGAGTTTTCAGATATAATGAGTCATGTTTCGCACCCCAAATTAGGGATTTGAGGGCATAATTATCTGCAATTAC
>CAZWIP010000455.1:0-2040 GCA_964634125.1 uncultured Dehalococcoidia bacterium | reverse complement strand
AAACCCCAAACACAACATGTAGTAGGTAGTCCAACGAAAGGGATAGCCCTATACTGAAATAATTACCAATTCAATGAATTAATTCGCAACTCCCAGGTTTTCCATGAATAAGTGAAGTCAAGGAGGATTACAAATGAAGGCTCTGATTTTGAGTGGCGGTAAAGGCACGAGGATGAGGCCCCTTACCAATACTATGGCAAAACAGCTCGTCCCTGTTGCCAACAAACCGATTCTTTTCTACGTCCTCGATCAGATACGAGAGACCGGGATCGATGATATTGGCATTATTGTTTCCCCCGAAACTGAAGAAGGAGTAAAGGCAGCCGTTGGAGACGGTTCTGCATGGAACGCAAAAGTAACCTATATTTTTCAACCTGAACCCGGTGGACTGGCCCAAGCCGTAAAGATTTCTCGAGAATTCCTAGGAGATTCATCGTTCCTCATGTTTTTGGGTGATAACCTTATCGAAGGCGGTGTCAAAAACTTCGTCGATGAATTTAACACCCTTCACCCAGATGCACTTATCTTACTCAAAGAAGTACCGGACCCTCGTCTCTTTGGGGTTGCCGAACTGGGACCCACAGGCAAGATAATAGGAATGGTGGAAAAGCCAAAAGAACCGAAGAGCAACCTCGCTATTGTAGGCGTTTATATCTATACCGCAGACATTCATAAAGCCATTGACAAGATAAAACCATCGTGGCGAGGAGAACTCGAGATAACTGATGCCATACAGGAATTCATGGACATGGGCAAAGAGGTGAAAAGTCATATCCTCGATGGCTGGTGGCTGGACACCGGAAAGAAAGATGATCTTCTTGAGGCCAATCGCGTCGTGCTTGACGACTACCTACATCGCAAAGTCGAGGGCGAGGTAGATTCCGAAAGCCAGATAGTAGGAAGGGTAGAAATCATGCCAGGGGCAAAGGTAGAAAACAGCCTCATCAGAGGCCCAGCTTCCATTGGCAATGATTGCCACATAAAGGATTCGTTTATTGGTCCTTTTTCAAGTATTGGAGCAGAAACAGTTATAGAGAAATCTTCAATAGAGCATTCGGTAATACTGGGTAATTGCCGTGTTTCAAACATGGAACGCCTGGCTGATAGTATCATCGGTGGAGACACAGCAGTTCTTCAGCGGCAAGGTAGACTCAAAGCAGTTAAATTGTTTGTTGGTGATAATGCGATAGTGGAATTATAAAGGAGTAAAAACGGTATCAATATATGCCATTTACATTCGTTAAACAAGAACTTGATGGAGTAGTTCTGATTCAACCCCAAGTCTTTGCCGATGGACGTGGCTTCTTCTTGGAAACTTATAGGATGGCAGACTTTGCTAAGGCCGGCATAGAGCGACTGTTCGTCCAGGATAATCATTCTCGTTCCATCAAAGGCACACTTAGAGGGCTACATTATCAAAAACCACCATTTGAGCAAGGAAAACTGGTTAGAGCGCTCAGGGGGAAGGTTTTTGATGTAGTCGTTGACATGAGAAAGGACTCATCTACATTTGGAGAATGGTTTGGCGTGACCTTGTCCGATAAGAATAAAAATATGCTATATGTCCCAGAGGGTTTTGCTCATGGATTCGAGGTCCTTTCAGATACGGCTGATCTCTTATATAAAACCACGAATGTCTATTCTCCCGAGCATGAATCAGGTATCATCTGGAATGACCCGGGTCTGAACATTGCATGGCCAATCGAAGAACCAATAATGGCTGATAGGGACACCAAATGGCCCACCTTGAAAAAGGCAGGTATCCAATGAAAGAAGATTCTAACTTAAAACTACTCGTTACCGGGGGCGCCGGTTTCATCGGGAGTAATTTTATCCATTACATTCTCAGAGAACATTCCGAATGGACGATTACTAATCTGGATAGCCTTACCTACGCTGGAAACCTGGAAAACCTCAAGCATGTTGAAAATAACCCCCGATACAAATTTGTGAAAGGCGATATCACAAACAGAGAACTCGTCAATCAACTAGGGCCTGTTAACACTAATAGTCACTTTGTGATATAGTGGCTGTATGGAG
>CAZWIP010000454.1:0-2042 GCA_964634125.1 uncultured Dehalococcoidia bacterium | reverse complement strand
GCTTCCCAGCTCCCAGAATATCTTGGTATTCAACCCAACGCCACCGATGAAATCCTCCGGCTTGAAGTCAGAAGTGGGGACCACGGATACTTTACGGGTCGTCAAATCAATCCAGAGCAGCTTACCAGTCCAGCCATATTTAGTAGACATATTTATAACCTCAAACTTGGGTGTAAGAGAGTGCGTGGGTGGTACAATACTCTACACAAATAGGGCCGTCGTCTCTTCCCCGGCACAGATCACAATTCATGGTAACCTCCTTGGTTGGATGCATTTTGACGCGCACTGGTTCCTGTGGGCAAGCCTTGATACACTCGCCGCAACCGATGCATTCATCCTCAATGACATATTTGGCTTGGCTAGTGGGATCGATCCGGCGGGCGTTGTCCTTTTCCGGGCATGCGTGGTAACACTCGGCTGTTTCGCATTGCTGGCACACATACCAGACGTGATCGTAAGTAAAGGGGTCCCGAACAAGTTCGGATCGGGACAGTGATGGCCCCTGTTCGCCATAGTGGTACAAACCACACATGAGTTCGCATACCCCACAGCCCACACACTCATCCTCGTCGTGATTGATCAGACCGTCTGCCGCAACGACGCTTGGAGCACCGGATACCGCTTTACTATTCAAAGTACATGAGGAATCAAGTGGCAAAATAAGCCCGACAACAGCTATGGCAGTGATTCTTAAGAATACACGCCTGGAAATGGGCGACATACCTGCTTTCTCTCTCTCTTGATTAAACTCGATAAAGCTTTTGCGAAAATCACTATTCATGGTTTAACTCCAAGTTTGTTGAGGTAGGCGACGAGACGAGATATTAGGAATTTATTTTTCGGCTGTCAACACGCTTTTGACTATTTTGCTAGCGAATCTTTTTATTTGCGTATATTTATCGCCAGCGACATCTCTGAAAAGGGGTCCTTGTTGAACGCCAGTGCGCTCCCGGGGGGTAAATCTTCAGATGAATTCACTTGCCCTCCCGTTCCAATTCATGTATTTGAATTTAAGTCTTCAACATCAAGAAGATAAAGACTTAAGCTTTTGAGATAAGGGCGGAGACTTGTCTTTCGACGATTGACCTGCCCCGAAATACCTGCCTCCAAAGGCTTTGTATCCATTGATGTGATAATTTTCAGTTGATTGATTACATTTCAATAATCAAACCGAATGGGTTGAAAAGTAACAACTAATCATCGGTATCGGTGAGTTTGTTTTAATCTTGATTTGTTCAAAATTTAAAAAGGAGGATATTGTGAAGCTACTTAGAATCAATATGAGAGATGTGACCAGCAATTTCGAGGATCTTCCTGACGAATGGAAGATCCTTGGTGGTAGAGCTTTGACGGCAAAAATCCTGACCAAAGAGGTATCTCCAAGCACAGATCCTCTTTCTGCAGAGGCGAAACTGGTAATTGCCTGCGGTCCTTTGGCTGGAACCAAAGCAACCTCATTCGGGCGATTGTCAGTTGGCGCTAAAAGTCCCTTGACACTTGGCATTAAAGAGGCAAATGTCGGCGGTCCCATCGGCCAGATGTTGGACAGGCTGGATATCAGGGCCATGATAATCGAAGAAGCACCAAAAGATGATGCCTTTTATATCCTTTCCATTAAAAAGGACGGTGCATCCCTGATAAGCGCTGATCAGTACAAGGGGAAGAAAAGCTATGAGTTTGTTGAATTATTGCAGAGCGAATTGGGCAAAAAAACCGCCATAGCCACCATTGGCATTGCCGGCGAGAGAAGATTGAAATCCGCGGCCATTTCGTTCACCGATAAAGACGGTCATCTTACCAGAAGTGCGGCCAGGGGTGGACTGGGCGCAGTGATGGGCGCCAAGGGTCTCAAGGCAATTGTGGTCGATGACAAGGGTACGTCTCGCATCAACCTGGCGGATAAAACCCTGTATCAAAAAACGCACAAAGAATGGGCTGCGACGCTTAAAGAGGACGTTCAGGTTCAGGGTATGAAACAACTCGGCACCCCGGGAATCATCGATGCGGTTCGTGGCATCGGCAGCATGCCTGTGTTCAACTAT
>CAZWIP010000453.1:0-2043 GCA_964634125.1 uncultured Dehalococcoidia bacterium | reverse complement strand
CCCAAACACAACATGTAGTAGGTAGTCCAACGAAAGGGATAGCCCTATATGCTATTATCCAGGCGTATATTAGGTCATAGTATGGTGAAAAGCCCTGCAAACAGCTGAAGCCGGGTGTTATGCCTCAAAGCAATAAACACGAGAAGATTCTATGATTCTAAATCGCATCGAATACGCTCTGATGAATAATCCGTTCCGTGCAATACCACAACGGCATTTTGTTGCCAAACGTCTTCTTAAAATGGGTGGCCCGACCGGACCTGTAACAGCGCTTGAGATCGGTTGTGGCCGTGGCATTGGAGTAGATATTATTATGGATCTATTTGGCGCTGCTCAGGTTGACGCATTTGATTTAGATCCACGAATGATTGCTTTGGCAAAAAACCGTCAGAAAAGGCGTATTGATCGGGTTAGAATCTGGCAGGGAGATGCAACGTCTATCGAAGCCGCTGATAATTGCTATGATGCCGTATTTGATTTTGGAATCATTCACCATGTACCGGAATGGCGAAAGACGCTGGCCGAAGCATACCGAGTGTTAAAACCGAATGGACGCTTTTATGTAGAAGAAGTATTCTCTCGACTAATCACTCATTGGAGTTTTCGTCGCGTATTGCGGCATCCACAAGAGGATCGTTTCAATCATGAGCAATTTTACAAGGCCCTGAAAGATGTTGGTTTTAAGAATGTCAATTCAGGTGAGATGCTTGGCTGTTATGGTTGGTTTGTTGCCCAGAAGCCAGAGGCATAACAAGACTGTTGGCATCAAGAGCCCTGGTTTGTTCCTTACCACAGGGAATAATTCAAGTTTTGCCAATCCCAACACTCAGCTTTGCACCTCACCATAAGTGCAATACTTGGAAACAAGCAGAACGATTTAAGATGGTCAGTAGTAAAGAATTCAGGAACGTTGGGTCAGGATACGAACTTTTTCACCGCTGAGAGATTCAGCCCCTGAATTTTGCTCAAAGATTCGAGTGTAACCCATATGGTGTATCTTCCATTTCCCATCTACAGAATGTCGACTACCATGTTATATTTAGATACAGCACCAATTTCACTGGTAAAGTGAGATGCTGCTGGGGAGGTGAAGGAATGAACGTAAAATACGATGACCTGATTGCCTTTCACGGCCACAGTTGCCCCGGTCTGGCAATCGGATACAGAATGACTAAAGCCGCAATGGATTTCCTATCGGGTTCACATGCAGCAGATGAGGAACTAGTCGCAATCGTTGAAAACGATGCCTGTGGTGTGGATGCCCTTCAATATCTCTCTGGCTGCACATTCGGTAAAGGCAATTTCATCTTCAAAGACTATGGAAAACAAGTGTATACGCTATACGACCGAGATTCACGGAAAGGAGTTCGTGTTGTATTCAATCCTCAAAATGTCCCTGAAGAAATCATCAAAGACAGGGAGCAGTTCATCCATTGGCTTCTCACTGCTGGCGAAGGTGATATTGTCTCAATCGATGAAGTGTATATTGAGGAACCCGAACCCGCCAGAATAATGGATACGATGATGTGCGATTCCTGCGGAGAGATAGTAATGGTTACCCGAACGCGAAAATCAGAGGATAAGACCGTGTGTATCCCTTGTTCTGAAAAACACTGATATTCGGTCTCTAACGGAAATTGCCAGAGGTATGACCTTGGTTGCCATCGTTTGGCGGACGTTGCTTTCCGACATGCAATAATAATGGTTCACAGGAATTTGAACCCCGACTTCTAACAAGGTACTCGCTAATGCATTTATCTCTAGCTATCTTCCTCAAAATCCCCATGGCGCCCAGTGGTGTGCAAAACTGTTTTCGGAAGCTAAGTCAGGCTTAGAAGAGGCCGCCCTTCGGGGTCGGAGTTCACGCAGTTGGGCTGATTCGTATTTCCCGTCTGATGAGTGTATTAATCTGACTGGAATATCAATTGTTTATTTAGATCAACATTTTGGGTTTAGCTTAGCTAATCAGCATGTCTCGCCACTTTTTTAAATTTGAGGATCCGATCATCTCTTTCATGTAGGGAAAATAAACCTGTGGCCGTC
>CAZWIP010000452.1:486-2044 GCA_964634125.1 uncultured Dehalococcoidia bacterium | reverse complement strand
GTCTTCCACGAGATCAGGTTTGGAATCTACTAATTCACTTGGCACCCGTATATCATCTTGACCTTCCTCAACGTCTCGATCACGTAAATGGGGCAGTCCAAGTTTTTCGTCTTCCCAACCCAGCCAGTTGTACCACACCAACAATGATGTCCATAAGTATCCCTCTGCTACTGTCGCTGCCACAAATCCATCGCTACGGCTATACGGTAACAGAGAGGGGCGTACCAATCTATCTTGATAAGTAGCGATTCGTTCTGTATGCCCAGCCCAATATGCCGTATGAAGCTCCCATTCCTTCATAGTCAAATGAGAATCAATATCCGAGGTCTCGAAATCCGTATTTGTGATTTGGCAAGCTCTTTCACGATAAGCATAGTAACGAACAATTCGCGCAAGCTGCCCAACATCATTTGTGAAAAGCTGTGCCCGTGGTATCCATATTGCCTCTCGTATAGTTAGGGGGTATCCAACAGCCAAAAGAAACTTCCACACGCGTAAAACGACCGGCAAACCTTCCAATGGAATAGGATGTTTCTCAAGAGTAGCCATTGACCAAGGCTTGTCCAGTTCTCTCTGCTCTTCTGATAAGTTCTCATCGCCTTCACGAAGAGGTTGAACGATTTGCTGAACCTTTCGAACAGAAGGTAAAGCATTCTTGGGTAAGCCCCACTTCCTTTCAAGGAATTCTAAAATTTCCTTTGCCGTCGGATAAGGCCCCTGGAGATTCTTTGAATTCCAAACTTCTTTTATTGCTTCTTCTATCATTGGATCCGTCTTTTTCATTTAAAGCCCCTTGTACTTTCGCGAAAGTGCGACGTAAATAGTATAGCTTGTATTGACGTATATAGCGAACATATGTTAGCTTAGAATATAACTGAAAGAGAAAATAAAATAAATCATGCGAATATATTATCACCGTACAAATCTGGTGTCAAGGGGGTAAAAGAAACGTGAAAACCGAAGATTTGCTAACAGTCCTGGAAGTCGCAAGTCGTCTGCGTGTGCGCAAAGAAACGGTGCGCAGGTATATCAAGGAAGGTCGTTTGAAAGCTTTCACTCTTCCAGGCGGGGATTATCGAGTACGTTCCTCAGATGTAGAAGCACTTTTAAATAGGTGATGGATATGCAACAGAATGATCGACTCACGATGACCATCCCTGAATATGCTGCCTTACATGGAATCAGCCGGGGGCTCGCATACGAACTCGCTAAGCAGAATGCCTTGCCCGTCAGGGTGCTCAGATTCGGGCGTAGATTGCTTGTCAGCCGGGCAGAGGTGGAACGTGTGCTAAATGGGGATAGTAACATAGAAACCTGCAATCATAACTTGGGACAGTAAACACTTGCTAGGGAAAAATGGGAAACGATGGGTAGGATCAGGAACTACGAGCACCTTTTGAGGAGCCAAGAGACCTATGTCGAACTGCTCTCCATCGAGCAACTCAGACCAACCGATCTATGTTTCTATTGCGGCCAACCTCACATTGGTAATGACTTTGTGTGTTGGCAAGGATCAGATGAAAAAGGCAACCAGATTTGGCTTCACCCCGAATGTGCT
>CAZWIP010000452.1:0-476 GCA_964634125.1 uncultured Dehalococcoidia bacterium | reverse complement strand
CATCTTATCAAGGATGGTATGGTGAAGGAATTACCGAATGGCAGACTTGCCGGATTGGACCAAGGCACATGACACACTTAAAAACAAATCAACTGTTGGCCAAACTACAGGGAGTGAAGCAGGACAAACCGGACCACTGGATGGCCCTGTGCCCTTCACATGATGATACTAATCCTAGCCTTTCCATCACTGAGCAAAGTGATCGCATCTTGTTGAGTTGCCTTGCTAATTCTAAGTGCGGCATCAATGCCATCCTTAAATCGATAGGGCTTCAGTCCAAAGACTTGTTTCTATCTGACAACGGAAGCAAACCACAATCACAAAAACAACTATCCAAAGTGATCAAGGAAACCATTTGGGATATTGTCGATACTGACAACAAATTGGTAGCTCAACATATCCGTCTCGATCACTCTGACGGCTCAAAATCCTTTAAATGGCGAAGGAACGGGGTAGATGGACTTGGAGGTATAAAG
>CAZWIP010000451.1:1841-2044 GCA_964634125.1 uncultured Dehalococcoidia bacterium | reverse complement strand
AATTGTAATATATTTTCGATGTTTTGTCTAGTATTTAATTGCCGGGTTAATAATGCTAAGTCTACCACTGCTGGCTGCCTGTGATGATGACGAAACCGAAGAGCCAACTGTACCCGTAACAGAGCCAACTGCACCTGTAACAGAGCCTACTGCACCTGTAACAGAGCCTACTGCACCTGTAACAGAGCCTACTGCACCTGTAA
>CAZWIP010000451.1:0-1741 GCA_964634125.1 uncultured Dehalococcoidia bacterium | reverse complement strand
CAGAGCCGGTTGTTGAGGATGTGAAAGTTACTATCGGTAATTTAACAGATACAACTGGTCCTGCATCGTTCGCGATGAGCGTGGTAGATACCGCTCTGAAGGACATCATCAGGTATGCCAATGAAGAGAACCTTATTCCCGGTATAGAGATTGATATCAAAGAGTATGACACGGCGTATAATCCGGCCAACGATATCCCTGGGTACGAATTTCTCAAAGAGAAGGGAGCCGATTTTATCGTTGCCGGTCTGCCGAATATACCTATTAGTTTACAGTCGCGGTTGAACGATGACCAAATGATCCTGATAGCCATGTCAGCAGATGAGGTAGCCTTGTCTCCTCCGGGATATGCTTTTAGTCTAAACTCCTCTACGGGAGGAAAAACCAAGTCAATTCTCAAGTGGGTGGCGGAAAATGACTGGGACTACGAGACGAACGGCCCGGCAAAGATAGGAATTGTTGCCTGGGGTACCAGCTATTTCACTGAACAGGAGATCGCAGCTAAAGAATATGCGGCTGAGCATCCGGAACAATTTGAGTGGGAAGGCAGCTATTTTACTGGGATGGTATTCGAATTTATGTCTGAAGTAAGCGAGACCAAAGACTTCGATTATATTTTCCCACCTGGTGCGCCACTGACTCAATTCACAGAGCAATATCGTCAAGGGGGTGGAAAAGCCAAGTTCCTGATGACAGACGCACATATTACCGGCTTGGGTAGAATTAGGGACGCGGGGATATTCGATATGCTTGATGGATCCTACTTCACTATCCCCCACCGATGGTGGAATGAAGATGCAGAGTTGTCAAACCTGGCAAGACAACTGCTCGTGGATTACCATGGCGAAGGACAACTGGACGCATACATGGAAGAGGGAGGAGCTTATGTAGGCTCATTCCATATGTTGTACTCGATCGTAGATATAATCAAAAAGACCGTGGAGAACGTAGGCGCTGAAAACTTTTCTACTGAAGCTCTTTATGAGACCCTGCAGGAATTCTCCGCTGACTTTGGAGATGCTTATGAGCCATGGGCATATAGCGCAACGGACCGGTTCGGAATTGATTATGAAGCAGTGTATATAGCTGATTCAAGTACTCAAGACCTCGTTCGAGTAGACGAGGAGTGGTTCCCTCTTACAAAATAGCTATTACACAAGGTCACCGGGGGCACTTTACTCGTGAGGGTTAGTGCCCTCAGCGTTAACCATTGAGCAAATTGTCATGGTAATCAATGCGGTAGTTGGCATTACACACGGTCTAATGATTTTAGTAATAGAAAACTGCCGGATGAGCGAACTGAACTACCCTTGGGATGAGATCACTGCCACGAAGAACGACGGAGTAATAAACCAGGCACATGCGTCGGATGGGTCAGTGAGTAGATCAACGACGTGAAGAGGGATGCTGTGATATTTCGACATCTCAGATAGGGTGTACGCATATCTGGCCCGAGTTGAAATGGCTTTCAAGTGAATTGGAAATCTTTTTACATAATACCCTGTCTGAACAGACGGATCTGGAGGGCATCGAAGTAAGTGGTTTCAGAACATTTTCTGCTGATCATTTTTTTCTAACCAACTGATCAGCGCAAGGTAACCCAATACTGGTAAGAGTCATAATGCGGAAGTAAAGGCTTCGAATTCAACTGCAGCGCCTGAAGCTATATTGAAGCTGTTTCTTATACAACAAATTCTAACATAAGGCGTGCTACAATAACTGGGGGCAGGATACGGGTGAG
>CAZWIP010000450.1:0-2056 GCA_964634125.1 uncultured Dehalococcoidia bacterium | reverse complement strand
TGTATTCACAATCCCTCCAAACTCCTCGAAGTCATCATACAGCGACACTCCTTCCGAACGGAACCGTTTTAGTCGTCGGCGGATATGGAATTGTCGATCCTTCGCTAAACAGCTCGGAAATTTTTGACCCCACAACAGAAAGTTGGCGGTACACCGAATCAAAACAGGTTGGGACATATGAACACACCGCCACCCTCCTTCCGAACGGTAAGGTTCTGATAGCCGGTGGTTTCAGTGAGGATAGATACGTGGCAGATGCAGAAATCTATGATCCGGATCCAGAGAAATGGACAATAACCGGTTCACTTAATAACGCGCGCGGTTTTCACAGCAGCACCCTATTGAACGATGGTTTTGTTTTGGCAGCTGGAGGACAAACTGGATTGGAAAATGACAGCACTGCCTTAGACAGTGCTGAACTTTACGATCCGGATTCCGGAACATGGCGTTTGACGGGTTTCCTGAACGAAAGCCGTTATTATTTTAGTGCCACCCTTCTCGATGGCGGCTTAGTATTGGTCGCAGGCGGACAGGATGATGCCGGTTATATTGGCAGCGCAGAACTTTATGATCCGGATTCCGGAAGCTGGGAATATACCGACTCGATGCATGACAGACGCGGACTGCATTGTGCCAGCCTTCTGCCTGATGGAACAGTTCTTATTGCGAGTGGGGAATCGATGAGCGATGAAACCATAATATACCTTACAGAGTCAGAAAAGTATGATCCGATATCGGGAACATGGTTTATCACCAGCCCACCGCACGCTGAACGTTCAGTTTATACGGCAACGACACTTGATGACGGAAGGGTGCTGGTAGCAGGTGGATACGATGGGATCAAAGTCATCAATGGTGCGGAACTTTATTAGAAAAGAATAGAAGAGACGGTCTTACATCAATGTTTAATTTTATAGATGATCAGTCTATCGGTTAGATCATACCAGAAAAACCCGGATGTAATGCATTTAAGCAAGATTGTCTCGTATTATTTCCAAAATTGATAATAAATGCGGTAAGACGAATCATAAACGCATTTAATTATTGACAAAATAATCGTGATACACGATAATCGTGAATTATGAAAAATGTGACAATCAGCCTTGATGAAAAAGTCGCTCGTTGGGCACGAATTTATGCGGCGGAGCGCGACACCAGTGTCTCGCGAATGGTTGGCGAATTGCTTCGAGAGAAGATGCATGGAGAAGAGAATTACAGGGCAGCTATGCAGCATTATCTTTCTCTACCTCCTCACAAATTAAAGAAACCTGGATCGAAATATCCAAAGCGTGAGAAGCTGCATGAGCGATAAAATCTTCGTTGATACCAATGTACTCGTTTACAGCAGAGATGCTTCCGAATCGAAAAAACAGCCCTTGGCGATTTCGTGGATGCAGCATATCTGGACCCAAAGAGCCGGACGTCTGAGCTTCCAAGTATTGCATGAATACTATGTGACAGTTGTGTATAAGCTGAATCCCGGTTTAGATCCGGAGATTGCGCGTCAGGAGGTGCGTGCACTCTTTGAGTGGCAACCATTACCACCGGATCACCGTGTTATGGAAGGAGCATGGGGTCTTCAGGATCGATACGACCTCTCATGGTGGGATGCGCTCATCGTTTCTTCCGCCCAAGTTCTCGGTTGCTCATACCTTTTGACCGAGGATCTCCAGGAAAATCAGAACCTGGGCGATGTGCAGGTGATAAATCCATTTCATACATCTCCCGAATCCTTACCTATCCAATGGAAAGAAGGGAAGGAAAAAGGGGCAGGTCCTAAATATTAAATATTCCGACCCTTATTTTTTATGACAGGTAATGTCGATTTTCTCAGACAATACCGATGCTCCGTAACAATAAAGTGTATAAGTATCTCTCACTTTTTGACAAACGGCTCTTCGGATACCTTCACAATCAATTTGCCCTTGTTTGACCCATCAAAAAGTTTGTTGATCGCTCTGGGAGCTTCAACAAGCCCGTCGATGACCTCCACCCGGTATTGGATTTTACCTTCGGACAGCCATTTTGCCAGATCCCGGAAAGCAACATCAAAACG
>CAZWIP010000449.1:0-2069 GCA_964634125.1 uncultured Dehalococcoidia bacterium | reverse complement strand
AACAAAGGGCGTTTGATTACCTCCACGCGGTCATCCCCATGATTGACCCCAGTCTTGATTGAGACTATGATGAGTGCGTAATCATCAGTTCCTGCAAGAAGGATACTAATGCAGAAAAATGAATTGCATTTTGAATGTGAAGTTACCATTGATGATGGAGTCGCCTGGAATCTTTACCATTTCGATACAAGATCAGATATCCAGAAGAAGCTGAAAATCAATAGGTATATTTGGATGCCTGTTATGACTCTGTTTTTTCTAGCAGGTGTGTTTTTCATTGTGATGAATTTCTTCATTGGCACACAGCTATGGTTTAGTATTCTTCTCATTGTCCTTGGAGCTGGCGGGTTCTTCTATTACCTTTTCTTACCACGAATTGCCAAGCGAGGTATAGGAAAACAGGTTGATAAAATGTATTCCCAAGGTAAGAACACCGTCATCGGGAATCATAAATACCAAATTTCACAAGAAGGTATCCATGATATCTCTGAACTAGATGAAACTACTACAAGATGGGATGCAATTGATAGCGTCGTCCAAACCGATGAACATCTATTCATTATTGTTCGCCCTGCTAGTGCTTTCATCGTACCGAAACGATCTTTCCCCTCTGACGATGCCTTTCACCAAGTCTTTCTTGACGTAAAGGAACTCTGTGAAGAATCTAAACTTTCATAGATTCCTAACAAATCTCTAGGCACGCCTGAACGTACGCATGGATGGGCAAACATCCCCATGATTGACGCTCTGCGTAAAAGTAGTATGATTGAATTAGCGAAAGGTTACCAATAGCCTCAAAGAAATCGGGTTTGTAACCTGGCGACCGCCGAATAATTGTCTAGACTGCTGAGGGCAACATCGGAATGACCATAAGCACGAACGCCATTATTTTCATATCCTTGTGCTTTGTTCTATCTCTGGCGTCCTTTCTACGCGATAGGGAAAAGACCCTTATAGGGTTCAAGCGAGCATGGCGGATGTTCTGCAACGTTCTTCTTCCTTTCCTGAGCATTCTGATTCTGGTGAGCATATTGCTTTATGTTATTCCACCGAGCCAGATTATCAAGTATTTGGGTGAAGACTCAGGAGTGATCGGACTTTTTATTGCTGCGGTGGTAGGTTCGGTGATGCTTATCCCAGGATTGATTTCTTATCCCATCGCCGGAGGATTGATACAACAGGGCGCTTCTTACGCCGTGGTAGCCACTTTCATGACCACCCTCATGATGGTGGGTGTGGTAACGCTACCGCTGGAAATCAGGTATTTCGGACGAACAGTCGCGGTTACACGTAACTCTCTGAATCTCGCAGCGGCGATAATCATCGGACTGTGCGTGGGTCTAATCTTATGAAAGCGTTCGTCAAGAAGTACCGAAACTGTGTCTTGGTGGCGGCTTTCATTATCTTCACAATCGTGTCCTATGTTTTCGGATTTAGCTCCGGCCAGACCATCTTTGTGAATTTCACCCAGTCGTTTATTGAGATGATTACGATCATTCCGTTCGTATTTATCATCGTCGGGCTTCTTGATGTATGGGTGCCTAAAGACAAGATACAAAAACATATCGGTCAGGGATCAGGCGTCAAGGGTATTGCATTGGTTGTGCTGTTGGCAATGCTTCAAGGTGGTCCGTTGTATGGGGCTTTTCCCGTCACCTATCTGCTATACAAGAAGGGCGCTAGCATCTCAAACATCTTCATATATCTGGGCGCTTTTTCTTCGATGAAAATCCCCATGCTGGGCTTCGAGATCAGTTACCTTGGCATTGAATTCACTCTAGTTCGCACCTTGGTGTCGCTGCCGTTGTTTATTGGCATTGGTTTTATCATGGAAAAGTTCCTGAAAAACAGGCATTTCGAAATTAATGACGGTAGCTAAAGGGCTAGACTCAACCGCATATGGCTAACTTCGTTTTCACATGGCGTAATAGCTACATCCGAACGTACGCATGGATGGGCAAACATCCCCATGATTGACCTCTAGTTAACACTAACAAAGTAATACTGGGGTGGGCGTGAACTGCCTGAGAGATTTGAGGAGATCCAGCCTGTGGAAAAGGTTGCTTAAG
>CAZWIP010000448.1:0-2072 GCA_964634125.1 uncultured Dehalococcoidia bacterium | reverse complement strand
GGTACTGGGACGCGACTGAGCTATTCATCGAATCTGTGAGGGAACGGGTTGGCGACCCCACGATGTATCGTGACCTTGAACTCTTAGCTCACGAAATGAAAATACGAAAAGCACAACAGCAAAGTAAGAGTTAGCTTGACTCCAATATGAAAATCTTAATTATTATAGTAACAAATTCAATATATGGCTCACAAAGAACCAGGATATCGCTTTCGGATCGATTATGACCTTGACCATAGGAAAGGTGTTGTAGAAGGACTTGAAAAAGCGATTGTGATTCCAGTAAATGCGGAGATTGAGCAGGACCATGCGGTGCTCAATTTTGATAATGTAAAGAAGGTCGTTGAATCAGCGAATATAATCACAGTGAAGGATTGTAGCTGCAGAGTAGACCTGAAACGATGCGATGCTCCAGTGGATAACTGTATGAACTTTAATGATATTGCTGAAGAAATGTTAACCTCAGAAGACCCTCGCATTCAATCATGTAGACCTCATCGAGTGAGCAAAGAGGAAGCCATGGATGTTCTGAAGAAATCGGCTGACGCTGGTTTGGTTCATATGGCATACGTGAACAAAAATAATCCAACGAAGATTGGTACTGTTTGTAGTTGCTGTTCATGCTGTTGCGAGATTTTAGGCGGTATTCTTAGGTTCGGGATGGCTCCTCATGTACTTACAGCTTCTGCAAAGTCAGTTTGGGATGAATCGAAATGTACAGACTGTGGAATATGTGTAGATAGGTGTCATTTTGGTAGCAGGAAGATGGTTAATGGGAGACTTGAAACAAACTCAGATAGGTGCTTCGGATGTGGTTTGTGTATCAGTACTTGCCCTACAAGTGCTATCACACTAGTTGAATAGTGAACAAAGTCTATTCCCCATACTCTTTTCTTCACTTCACCCAGATCATTTAACGTGTGATTATTTGGATACTGTTTTTCTTGTCTCAAGCATTGATTTGATACACGCTGACACAGAGAGCATCTATCTAAATGAAGAGTTGAAGAAAAGAGGAATCAAATCAAAAATCGAATGCTGGGATAACCCCAAAGTAAACTGGGGAGAAGCAGACCTAGCAATAAGTCGAACAACAAGCACCTACTTCAACAATCCAGAAAAATTCCTCAAATGGACTCGAAAAGTAGAGGAAACCTCAACACTCTGGAACCCAAGTCCAGTTGTTGAGTGGAACTACCACAAGAGATACCTCATGCAGTTACAGAAACAAGGAATTCCAATGCCAGAAACCATACTCATCCCACAGAACACAGAGCAATCAATAGACTCAATACTTGAACAAATCCCGTGGGAAAACTTTGTGATCAAACCATGTATTGGGGCTGGAAGCGGTGGATTGAGGCGTTTCTCAAAGGATTCATCTGATTTAGAGACTCATTTCAGGAACCTGAACAAACACGGCTTCAAACAGGTCTACTACTTTGGAGAGTACGCGTATGTTCCAAGTGATACCTTGGTTCAGCCGTTTATACCTGAGATAATTATGAATGGTGAGGCTTCTCTTATTTTCTTTGGAGGAGAGTATTCTCATTCAATGATTAAGAAGGTTAAGACCGGTGATTTTAGGGCTCATCCGATTTGGGGTGCAGAGGTTCATAGGTATCATCCTTCTGATGAGGAGATTGAAGTAGCCAATATGTCTCTGGAAGCTGTGGGGCAACCAATTGAATATGCTCGGTTAGATATGATTCCAACTGACTCTAGCCCATTGGTTATAGAGGTTGAGTTGATTGATCCAAACTTGTTTTTTGATCATCTTCCAGAAACAGTAAAATCATTCGCAGATCATATTGAATACTCCTTAAAGAGCCCCCCCGGGTGTGTGTGAAATTCATCCTAGTAGAGAAATATTGGAGTTTTACACGCAACAGCGGTTGCGACTAGTGCTCCTTGATTATTTTTCATGAACTGGGAGTATTCCCGGGAAGAGATCTGTTGAAACCTGCTAGAAATCGTTATATTACACCCTATTACTAGCAAACCGTAAGCGACTGGAAATCCCTGCGAACTTACGTCGGCTTCGTCATAGGAATGGCGATTCTTTTAGGAGC
>CAZWIP010000447.1:0-2072 GCA_964634125.1 uncultured Dehalococcoidia bacterium | reverse complement strand
GGAAGGCCGAATATGTGACCAGCGGGAACCGTAATGTGCGGATATCCTGCCACTGCCGCCAGGTAAGCGCTGTATTTCAAATGGTGATCACCGTTGACAAGGTCGATAGGACAAGCAGGCCCGTAAGAAGGTGCCACGATCGCATCCAGCCCATGCTCCTGGAGGACGGCGTCGATACCCTCCTTTCGTGCCAATAGACGATTGGTTTCCAGTGCTTCTAGATAGCCTTGGCTGCTGAGAGAACCTGCGGAATCCGCCATTAACAGCAATTCTTGTCCAAAATAGGGCATTGTTTGGTGTTGATGCTGGCGATTGAATTCGATAAGCTCCTTAAGCGAATGCACGAAAGCATCTGACCCCAGCTTCGACAGGTAGGCGTTGATTCCCGCTTTGAATTCATGCAACATTACCTTGTGCTCGTTTTTATAGAAGCTGTCAGCAGGGGGTAAAACAACAGGATCAACTATTTCCGCACCCAGTTCTTTTATTTTTTCAAGGTTGGTGTTAATCAATTCGTCTGATTTGCGGTTAGCACCGAATATTATACGAGCCACTCCGATCCTGGCGCCCTCCATTCCATTGGGATCAAGAAATTGCACATAATCATCATAAGATTTGCCTTCGCTTTCCAAAGTAATAGGATCATCAACATCGGTACCGGCCATGACTCCCAATAAAACGGCAACGTCTTCTACAGTTCTGCCCATTGGACCAGCCGTATCCAGACTGTGAGCGAGGGGAATAATCCCGGATCGGCTAACCAAACCAACTGTGGGTTCAAGGCCAACGATGGAGTTCACCGAGGAAGGAGCGATTATGGAACCATCGGTTTCAGTACCAATGCCTACAGAGCAAAAATTAGCCGCGACTGCCACAGCCGACCCTGAACTGGAACCACTAGGGCTTCTGTCAAGGGCATAGGGATTTCGAGTTTGACCGCCTCGGCTGCTCCACCCGCTGGTGCTGCGAGTGGACCTGAAGTTTGCCCATTCGCTCATATTGGCTTTACCCAGAATGATGGCCCCGGATTCCTTAAGTTTTCGCACGATGAAAGCATCTTCCGACGCCAGCGAATGGGCCAGGGCCAGCGATCCGGCAGAGGTTGCCATATTACCGGCAGTCTCAATGTTGTCCTTGACAATAATCGGGATGCCGTGCAAGGGTCCGCGGTTGACGCCTGATCCGCGCTCCTTGTCGAGCTCATCGGCAATGGAGCGTGCATCCGGATCTAGTTCCATAACAGCGTTCACTGCCGGACCCTGCTTATCGTATTTATCGATGCGCTCCAGATAGCTGTCAGTTATGGTTCTGACGTTGAGTTGGCCGGAATCTATATCGTTCTGTAACTCGGCGATTGTTTTTTCTCGTATATCGGTTGACATTTGACTGGTCCATTTTAACAAGCTCGTCTTCCGGAAAAATCAGGGTTCAGCGGCTTTTTTAAATCCACAGCTCGAACAATTCATAGGTCAGTTCTCCGTAAAAGGGAACAGACCCCTTTCGGCATAAGCTGAGTCCCACACTCATTGCAAAACTTGGCCGTATCCGGATTTTCGTGGCTGCACCGCTGGTATTTCATAAGAACCTTGATTTTATTCCGAGTATATCAGCAGATCTTTGCATAATATTGTCGCAAGTTATCAATTCAGCCTTCAGTGACCAGGAACACGCCAGATGTAAAGCATCGAGGGTTCTCAAGGTTGTCTTTCTGCCCAACAACCATGTTTCGGCCTGATTGAAATGGATAGGGGTTAAAGGTTGACGAATGAACAGACCTGATTTGATGTCATCATTAAATGTACGTTCTATTAAGTTGGCATCGACTTCGGAAATTTCCTCTGTTCGAACCCAACGAGCAAGCGCTGAAGCAAATTCAACCCTGGTCAGGCTACTAATCAAAACCGGCGGCTTTGTCTGCGATAGTAAATCCTGTATTGAGCGACTAGCTTTTTCCTCTCGATAATAAGGCAAAAGCGCACTCGTATCCAGGTAGAATCTTTTATCCTCGTTCATTTCTCATTTCTCGTAACATCTCTGCGCTGGAACTCTTGTTTATTGGCAGCATTGCTCGG
>CAZWIP010000446.1:0-2104 GCA_964634125.1 uncultured Dehalococcoidia bacterium | reverse complement strand
GCTGCCCATGTTCGCCACCAAGAAACAAACTACGACGAACTGCTCCTGACTGGTTCCGAGAGATGGCAAGCACGTGAACAAGTGCATGCTCAAGTCTCTCATGTATTGACTGAATGGCAATCAACCAGTTCCTAACAAGGCACCGTTCAGGCGAAGCCCTATATGCCACACCTGCTGTGCGACCATATACGGGGCATTACAGATATAAGTTTACAAAAAGGAAATTGTGGCAGTTCGCGCAACAATATGAACATTCATGCCTAAATCATTTTATCAACTTTGTCCTGATTTTAAAAAGTGGCCGCAGCGGTGGATGGGAGTTTCTGAAGATGTCCCTTTCGGTGAAAAAATAATAGATATTTTAAGACCGTTTATTGAAGATCTCATGATGCGGAAATACACGGAAAAGACAATCAGGAAACACATTGATAATTTGTGGTTATTGGGCGGCGAACTCGTGCGTGAGATCAATATGAATCCAGAATTGCGGAATTCAGATGCCCTTGACGTATTGATGGAAAACATCGGACCTGATGGTGGGCCACTATGTCGGCACTTGGAAACCGAAGCTGAACTGGCCTCTTTTGACACAACTTGTAGGACGTTTTTTAAATTTTTAAGCGAACCAGCGCATAGAACAGACAGGTGAATTTATGGCGGTCTTCGTAAAATTTCGGTGGTACCCAGACTCCCCGGAGATAGGGGACGGGTATTGATATATTGATAAGATTGTAGAAAATGACCTAACAAAATGATCGTGCAGATGCCTATAGCCAGGGCAACAAGGAGAACCTATGGTTGAAAACGACACCAATAATTGGAATGGGCTGGCCTCAGATATCGAAACCGCTGTACAAAAGGCCTGCCAACAGCTTAGGAGGCTTCCGAATGAAACTATTGAGGCGCGGCCAAATCCTGGCGACTGGTCAGTGAAGGAGATAGTTGGGCACTTGATAGACTCGGCATCTAATAATCACCAACGCTTTGTTCGTTTGCAGGTGGCCGATGGTCTGGTTCTCCCGGATTATTCACAGGACAACGATGCCTGGGTATCAATCCAAAGCTACCAGGACGCTCCTAGGGATGAATTGATAGATCTGTGGCGATATTTCAATCTTCACATAGCACACGTCATCCGAACAGTTAATGAAGAATGCATCGGCCACATATGGGTTGTTGATGAAGATACATCGATTACACTTGGTGAGCTTATGATTGATTATCTGAGACATTTGAATGACCACTTACATCAAATCATGAAGATGGAAATGCTGTATGCGACACTCTTTATGCTCTAAATACCCGCTGCAAGTCACCGTTTCCCGGCCCCTCAGCTTGGTGTACGGCATAAATAATCAGCAAGGAATTAAGTCAATATGGAACAATACCATATATGAAAGGAACCGGGGCACATCTTAAATGTTAAATATTCGATATGAACGTTTAATATTAAAGATGCGACCCCAGGGTTTTTCCCCAGGCAAAATTGCATAATTTTCAATTGTTAAGCGTCGGAAATTATTTATGAGTCCCGTCACCCATTTTCTGATAGGTTGGTCAGTTGCAAACTCCCGCAACCTCACGATAAAAGAACGCGCATTCGTCACAATTGCGGGCATAGCACCAGACATCGATGGCGCTGGGCTCATATTAGATTGGGGTTTTCTCAAGGGCCACCACTTCAATGGTGGAGCAAATACCATCATATATTAGGACACAACATTGGGTTTGGGATTTTATTTGCAATCTCCGCGTTTGCCATGTCAGCAAGGATTTGGCTAGTCAGTTTCCTTGTAAAGGTAAGTTTTCACCCACACTTGCAACTAAATTGAGCCATAACAATTTTTAGCGTATTATATGTTTTATGGATGTACTGATGCTATTTACGGATGGGAGTGTGAATACGCATTCACATATTGGCTGTGGGGCATACCTGGCTGTGCCCGAAGGTGAGCTTTCATTGGATTCGTTGAAGACCAGCGTGAAAGTGAAGGCCTTTGAGCATACGTCTTCAACCAAGCTGGAATTGCAGACTTTATTATGGGCTCTCAGCGATATTCAAGCCTTGGGAAGACGGCTGATTGTGTACACGGATTCTCAAAAC
>CAZWIP010000445.1:0-2111 GCA_964634125.1 uncultured Dehalococcoidia bacterium | reverse complement strand
ACTGGTAGGCCACTTCCACTCGGGCGGCTCCCCAAGTCCCATCAGTCCCAGCTCCATACGCAACATCACCTGCAACAGTGCCACCGGGTCGCCACTGTTTCCAACCCCCTGCAGCCACTCAAGCATCCTGTGGGGGCGCTTCGTCAGCACCTGGAAGTGGTGCTGAGGGGCAGAGGCCATGATGGCGAATATGGCGGCACGCCACCCATTGTTGACGTCCTTGTGAAATAGGTCGCCCATGCTACAGACGAACACCCGGCGGGGCTTCTGCCATCGCAACGGCTGTGGGTACCTGTTCCTGTGTACCTGCACTTCCGTGAACAGCCGTTTTCCGTATACCCGCTTCCAATCCCGCTCCGCATAGCAGTTCTGGCACCCCGCACTCACCTTCGTGCAGCCCGTAACGGGGTTCCACGTCTCGTCGGTCCACTCAATTTTCGTCGGCATCGGTGGCCTCCTCTATTTCCTGTTCCAGCAGCCTCTGGGCCTCATCCCCCTGCGGCAATATGCGTGGGTCATTCATCGCTGCCGCCTTGCCCCTATGAGCAGGACCTCGCACATGAGGGCGGTCAAGAATTCGTCAAGGTGGTCAGCAACTATCTGGCGAAGCCCCCTGAATGCGCTACTCATTTTCTGTACCTGTAAGGGCTGAGTCGTGGGCGTTCAGGGCTTCACATAAGAAGCAGTTACAAGTGTCGAACTCGCCGTCCGTATTCACCTTTGTTAAGGCGTCGTGATTCGCACATTCCTGCCTGACCGCCTCAACCACCTTCTCCATGCTGGCGCACTTGGCTCTTGTTTCGTGACATTCTTTTTGCCACGATTGCGCCGCCCTTTTCCAGTTATCCCGTTCCTGTATCTCCTGCACTCGGTCAGTCATTCGGTCATCTCCAATTCTTCGACCCTGACGAGAGCCGCCTCGAGGATTTCAGCCCAGAGGTCGATCCCCGGGATCGTCAGGCTACTCTCGTTCGAGTTCTCGATTCCTCTGGACTATCGCCGCAACCTCTTTCCCGAGTTGCCCCCCTCAGACACCCCCAAGTATCTCTTGTATTGAGGAACAGTCCCACGCTCCGGCCAGTATATAAGTCCTTGTCCATCAAGGACATCTAGACGCTCTTGTATGGTCAGTTTTGAATATCCATCGGGATGTTCAAACCATTCTGGAAGCGCCCTATCTGGCGGAACCTCCCAATGTCGCCCCTTCTTAGTCGGATCAATCTCCCTCCAAGGTTTTCCAGAGTCACCAGTCCTGATACCTGGTCCATCAAGTGTGACATGCCCGTATTGTCCATGCTCATCATTTTTCGTATAGAATTTCTCAATGTATTCAGGGTCATATTCCTCAAAGACTCTGTTCCATGTGTACTTATTTGACATTGTATAGAACAGAATGGTGTCATGAATTGGTCCCCATCTCTTTGCTCTTCCGTGAGCACCAGTACGTCTCCAGATAACCTCGTTTCTGAAGTTCTTGTGTCCGAATATCCCATCCATCATAACCTTGATATAGTGACTTGCTGTCGGATCGCAGTGGAGATAGATAGATCCCGTCTGCTTTAACACTCGCTGAAGCTCAATGAGTCTGGGTGCCATCATCGAGAGATAGGCGAGCATATCATTGGAACCAAGGAAAGTCCGGAATGCTTGCATCACCTGCGATACTTCTCCGCCAGCCTCAACGATCTCTTCAAAGGCCTCTGCAGCACTCATATCCCAGCGCCAGGTGTCTTCAAATGCCTGTATCTGTGCAGCCGAGTCAGAACCATTCTTCTCAGCAAATAACACGTTGTAATCTTGGTTCGATTTAAATGGTGGGTCTAGGTACATCAAATCGACTGACTCATCCGGGATGTGGAGCTTGAGGACTTCGAGGTTGTCGCCGTAGTAGAGAGTGTTCTTCATTTGCTAATCCCTTCAGAGGCCGGCGTGGCCAAGTCCCCGAGAACTCGGTCAGGCCCTCTAGAAAGGAGAGCTGGTACGTTTTCCACGAGCACGAGACGGGGTCGAAGTACCCGAATGGCTCGCCCAAACTCCTGCCAAAGACTTGATTGCTGTCCCTCAATATCACGCACAGCCCAGTACATGACGTTTAGCGGATAATCGTTTAT
>CAZWIP010000444.1:0-2121 GCA_964634125.1 uncultured Dehalococcoidia bacterium | reverse complement strand
GTTAAGGGGGGTGTAGGATAGGAACACTCAAATATACGACATAAGCGAACTTGGAAATGGTAAATATCCGGCTTTTAGCTGTATTTTTGATGTTGGTGCCGCTGATCATCAGTTCATGTGCTGGTGAATCAACGACTGATGAGGGTGATTGGCTTGAACGGCCTTGGACGGATAAACAAGATGAAATTGAGGAGATGCTTGTGGAGCATCTCATTCAGATAGCACAGAACGGTGCTGTGTTAAAGAATATTCTTGATGCCCGTGATGATGGATCGTGGCGAATCGAATTGAAACAGGGATTGGCAAACGAGAGGTTGGACTACTATGAAGAATTGGCGAAACAGTATCCCCCCGAAATTGATCATGATTCTTTGTCGAGCAGCATTCGTCGGGAAGATTTAACTTTTGAAGGACAGGCTAAGATTGCTAGAGAAGAACTCGCCCGTGACCATGAATTGCCAGAAATCTGGTCTGTATCAGTTCTTTTATATGGGGATAGCATCGACACTTTTCAAAGTTTTCGCTGGCATGTTTATCCCGACCAAGAACGAGTTATACCTGTTGATCCACAAATGGAGTATAACCTGAGAGGGATAGCCGAGTAGCCTCCACCCCACTTGGAAAGCCACCTAATTGCTTCCATCCCCCAATAGGCGTATAATGCTGTCACACATGGGATGGTAGCTCAGCTTTGATGGGCCTATCATTAACATACTGTGCTAAAAGGAGGAGTTCTCATGTTCTGTACAAAGTGTGGAACGGAGTTCTCTGATGGTACAGCTTTCTGCCGAGGCTGTGGCAATCCGATTGCAGGAAAGGTACAGGAAGGAGTTTGCCTTTCCTGTGGGGTAGAACTTCCCGATAATGCAGCGTTTTGTCATGCTTGTGGTAATCCGGTTATTGTGTGGGGAAGGTCAGCGGTACTTCGATCGACATCGTGTGCAGCGGAGCCAAAAGACCCACTCGCAGAGCCAGATTGGTGTACTTTTGAAGATGGGAGCATTCCATATCCCGACCCAGAGCAGACAGTGTTTTTCGAGGAGGTTGAGTATGGGAAAAGAATCCCATTTGATGACGATGAACTACTATTTATAGATAGAAGAACTCGTTCTTTCACTGAGTCTTTTGCAGGCAAGGAGTTCCATACTGACACTGCCAAGACTATGTGGTGCGGGATTGTAAGCCCAGAACTCAGTAAGATGGTACAAGTAAGGCTTGAAGACGGCGATATAGACGCTGCCTTGTCAACTTGCATCAAATTATTAGCCGCGTGCCCTTACGCTCCATCAAACTGGGTTTTGCTATCAGAGATATTTGCCCAAAAAGGAGAACACGAAAAGGCGCAAGCTTGTCTTGGCGAAGCCAGAAGACGCGAGTCATTGCAATATTAAAGGAGACATAGGTCTAATATTTGGGAGGACAGTATGAAAAAAGGCTCAACCACGTCGAAGACTGTTGTAAAGAAAAAATCAAACAAGATAAAAGTTTGCCCACATTGTGGTCATGAGGACTTCAAGAAGAAAGAGGGCTTCAGCATAACAGGGCAGAAGTTCGTCTGTGCCAAGTGCAACGGGGAGTTCAAGACTGCAAACTTGATATCAGCACCTATGCAGAAGACCGCTTTCAAGAAAACAACCAATTCCTACAAGTCTAAGTCTGGGAAATCCAAAAAGAAATAAAGATCATGTACGGCATTCGTGGTGAACAGTAATCACTCCCAGCTAGGATGTTCTTAATGCTCCTTAATCCACTTCACCAAGTCTTCCTTCAAAAACACCCGTTTTTTACCAATCTTATGGGACGGCAATCCCTGTTTCATGAGGTTATAGACCGTCTGATGACTGACCCCCAAGAACTCCTGAACTTCCGCAAAGGTCAAATGTATGCGCTCGATGTTACCGTCTGATTTATTCCTACCCACTCTCAGCACCCCTTACGTGTTTAGATACAATGGTAGAGTGCTGTGGGCAATTAGGCACATTTAGATGATAATAGATAATAGTTGACAAATAATATTGAGATGCTTACCATATGAGGCACCACGTAACAATACTGCGGATGGTATAGCGTTACACAGAAACGCAGTGAGCAGTGGAGGTGTGAATGAATGATGAAACAGAA
>CAZWIP010000443.1:0-2128 GCA_964634125.1 uncultured Dehalococcoidia bacterium | reverse complement strand
AAGCACCCTTAGTTCTACCCCTTTCAGAATTCACACAAAAGATTGTACATTACCTCTGCAAATATAATGACATACCTAAATATGGCACTGGAGGATTTGGTTGGATACTACAACGAGCAAGACCTCATTCCCGGAGTAGAGTTGAAGGTGATCACCTATGATGAGCAGTTCGATCCTTCCAAAGATATACCCGGCTATGAGTGGCTCAAAGAGAGGGGAGCTGACCTCATATTCACTGCTGTGCCGTCAGTCGCAATAACACTTAGTCCTCTTCTCGAAGAAGATCAGATGGTGTTATTCACACTATCACCAAACGAGGAAGAAGTAAAGCCTTATGGAAACGTATTTGCACCAGGTCAGACCTTTCCTGCCTATGACTGCTATACCCTTCTCAAATGGGTCGCTGAGAATGACCCGGATTTCCCCATAGACAGACCGGCCAAAATTGGTTTGGCTATGTGGAATGAGCCTTATGGGGCGGCAGCCTTAGATGCAACAAAGACATATACCGAGACTCACCCAAACCAGTACGAGTGGGAGGGTGGATATTTGGCTGATTTCACTTTCGTCTGGAGTCCTGAAGTGGAGGCATTGAAAGACTGTGACTATATTATCCCTCCCGCTCCAATGCATCAGTTTGCCAAAGAGTATCGTGATGCTGATTACACAGCAAAGTTCATTGGAACAAATATTCATATTTCAGTGCTTGGAATGGGGCGCGCTGCGAACATTTTTGATATGGCAGATGGGATGCTGGTTAACTGGTCAAGCCGATGGTGGAACGAAGACTACGATATGATCAACTTGGCCCATAATCTGTTATCTGAGAATCGCCCTGATGAAGCCGATGATATCATTCTGGGCGGTTCCGGATACCTTGGGATTCGCCCAATGTCAATTATGCTTGAACTTGTAGCTGACGCAGTCGAGAACGTCGGTCCCGAAAACTTCTCGTCTCAAGCTATTTATAATGCTGCAAAATCATTCTCACTGATGACAGATGGTGTTGAAATGGATAGCTTTAGTGATGCCAAACGAGCCTCGTTGAATTATATGGGAATGTATGAAATGCGTGCTGAAGGGCAAGACCTCTTCCGTGCAGACCCTGACTGGATTCCTGTTATCTCTAATCCATTGGACGAATGAGTTTCAAAAGACTTAGTGCTTTTCGAGGAGTAGAGGGTGAAAGACTCCCATAAAACAAAAGAGCAGCTTATGACTCAAGTGATGGAATTGAGTCAAAGAATTGAAGAATTAGAGGCATTGGAAGCTGAGCGGATGAGGACTGACGAAGCGCTTAAACAGAGCGAGCAGAAATTCCGAGCCATCGTTGATAATGCTCCGGACGAATTCGTAATCATTGACCGCGAAGGCACGATTATATTTGTTAACCACGCATTGCCGGGGGACAGGCTTGAGGATGTGATTGGAACCAAAATCTATGATCATATGATACCGGAAACAGTCGATTTCTATCGTCAAATCGCAGAACGCATTTTTCAGACCGGTGAGACTTATCGCACCGAGGCCCAGCTCATTGTCGGCCGGATTTATGATTGTCGTTGTGCGCCGTTGGAACGGGAAGGAAGAGTGGATCATCTGATAGTGATCCTCACCGATATCACCGACCACAGGCGGGCTGAGGAATTGCTGCAGAGTTATCGCGATGATCTGGAGGACCTGGTTAAGGAGCGCACTGCCAGTCTCGAGGAAGCGAATACGGCATTGCGTGTGATGCTGAACACCGCTGAGACGATGCGGACCGAAATGCAAGAAATGGTACTGTTCAATGCGAAAAAGCAAGTTATGCCATATCTAGATGAATTGAAAAGGACTGAACTGGATGATAGACAAAGATCCTATGTGGACCTCCTGGAACAGAGCTTGACGCAAATCACTGAGCCATTTCTGGAGGGCCTGCCAGCGAAGTGTCTAACCCTGACACCGACTGAGCTTATGGTTACGAATCTCGTCAAAGAAGGCAAGACGGCAAAAGAGATAGCCATTTTGCTGAACATGTCACTTAGAACAGTCGAGAACCACAGGTATAGTATCAGAACTAAACTTGGTCTGAAAAACAAGACAATCAACCTTAGAACGTACCTCTCATCGCTTGATGGGTTACTAG
>CAZWIP010000442.1:0-2139 GCA_964634125.1 uncultured Dehalococcoidia bacterium | reverse complement strand
CAGTTCCCGGTAACGCTCAAATGCTTGGACGGTTTCGCAACGAGGTAGCCAAAGCATGGCTTCGGGCGCTTCGACGACGAAGCCAGAAGGGTCGTAACCTTACCTGGGAACGGATGCACCGGCTTTGTGATACGTGGCTGCCGCCAGTACGGATTCTTCATCCATATCCCGATCAACGTCCCCGCGTTACTCACCCACGGTAGGAGCCGGATGAGCGGAAATCCTCAAGTCCGGATCTGTGCGCTATCTATTACCCATAAGTCCTCTCGCCAATGCAGCTCCCTCAAGAATATCCGCGTACTTTTTTAGGCCGCGCCAGACGTGAGTTATGCCGGGCTCGCCATCGCTTTTTCTTCCAAGAAATCCCCCGAGCTTTGCTATCCATCTCACGCATTGATTTAGCGTAGGAGGACGTGTTGGCATAGGTTTGTTTCTATTGTACCTGGCGTACAGTATCTTCCACTCTTCGGCATCTAGGAATATTTCGCACGATATATTCGGAGAAATCCGTGAGACCAATGTGAGCCAGAATATTCTCCACGCCACAATGCTCATGACCGATAGATATCGGATTAGTCTGTCTGCGGTTTGGAGTCGACAGTCCTCAACTTTTAACCCTGATTTTAATACCTTATGAAAAACTTCAATTCGCCATCTTAGACAGTACCACCTTACTTTCTCTATCGCTTGATCCAATGTGTCAACTGAAATGTTCGTTAGCAACAGCCAATCGATAGGCGATATATCTTTGGGGCATTTTATTTCTGAAACATATAGTGCATATAATGATAGATTCGACAGAGCTTTCTTTTTAGGATGATTTCGAGGCGGGTTAAATGTGATGGGGCCAAACCTTACGCTACATTCTGCAGTTCTTGCTGGCTGATCATCTTGCGCCGGAATTTCTACCACGATAGAACCTCTGGTTTGAAGCTTTTTCATATGAGCCCATAGCTGCTCACCTGTTATCTCTGAATATGGTGATGATTTATTGATTTTTCTGTCATGATTTGCGCGGACTAGTATCTTTGCATCCAAGTCTTTGGCTAAATGAAAAAAATCAAATATATCGGATTCTCTATCACATATTGTTATGGGCTTGACTGTCTGATTTTGAAATATGGCGTGGGTTTGTTGCAGAGATTCCACCCATCGATAGCTGTCTTTTTCTTCTATTGGTATCGTAATATTGTGTGTTCGTTTTTTGATTTCTTTTATTTCTTCCGACACTTCAGGGCGTGAATATATTTTCTGATCAACAAGTCCCAAAGGAAGACCATCAAAACTCACTGCGAGCGTCGAGTGCATTATTAGACCAAGCGTGTAAATATCCTCCTTGTGTTTTCCCCTGTTCTTGGACAACGCGCACAGCCCTGTTGTTTCTTTGTGATGGCCGTAAGTTAAATAGGTTGTATCCTGGATTGCCAGGATCTCCGGATATTCACTGCATCTTTCTACCGTCGCATCGACATGACTTTGGGTAATATCTTTGTAGGAAATCAATTCATTGTGAAAGAATCTATATGCGGCTTTAGTAGCGGCCCAATCTTGACAGGATTGGTTGATCGGACTTTGAGGTGACTTAATAAAATCTTCCGAAAGCTTGACTAATCGGCTGTTCAACCGCTGATCTCCAAGATCCAAAGTTCTAAATTCATTATACGCCCAAGTACCTACCATTTTCCCCTCCCAAGGAAGTTTGGGAGCACAATAGCGAATACTAGTGAAAATGTCTAGTTGGAGTTATTAGAGATATATCAAGAGGATTTATGGGTAATAGATAGGGCTCAATCCCCATCAGGCGGGGGTAGGCCACATGGTTAGCAACCGAGGATTGCCGCAGTATCAGGGGTATCTCAACAATTCATGCGTCACAATCGCGGAATCTCTAAAAATGGGGGGTTACCGGACCCTAATGACCGGCAAGTGGCACGTTGGCGGTGGATATGCGGCAAACCGACCAGAAACGTGGGCTCCGGGCTCGCATGACCACCCGCTGCCGGTGGATCGTGGCTTTGATGAGCATTACGGTATGCTTGGCGGCGGTGGCTCCTACATTCATCCGCCTTATATGATCCGTAATCGGACGATTATCGACCCCGGGGTTGAGCCCGGCTACTATCTTACCGATGCCATATC
>CAZWIP010000441.1:0-2141 GCA_964634125.1 uncultured Dehalococcoidia bacterium | reverse complement strand
CATTGAGTGGACTGATAACAGACAAATAGGCGCTTCACGGGAGGTAGGAGAATGAAGGTTTTTAACCTTGATGAGATGATGGTGCACCCTTACGAAGAGAGGGGGCAGAATGTTTTTTACCAGGCCAAGGAGTTTAAGGCCAGGGTCATTGAGCTACCACCGGGCGGGGTGATTCCCCTGTGCGAAATGGCGGAACACGTTATATTTTATGTTTTGGATGGCGAGACAAGAGTGACAGTAAACTCAGAGACGGTAGTCCTCAAAGATAAACAGTGTCTCATCACTGAACCGGCAACAATCTCCATGAAAACGGAAAGCGGTGCTAAGTTAATGGGAATACAGATTGCAAGAAGCACCGCTCTTTAGTAGCCCGAACGGATAGGGCCCGGGGTTGAGGTCCTGGAATGAATCGCCAATTGGTAGTACTGACAGATGCGCTTGGCGTTACGCAAGTATGGTAGTTAGGCACACCCTTCGTCAGGTAAAAGGGTTCGGTTCTGGCGACAGCGATTCCAGAGATAAAGATGATACAATTATTACGCACAGTCAATAATGATGTGCTAAAACCCTCGAGCACATAAGGTCCTGAGAAACGACCTTTAGGGATGTTGACATTTGCCAGTGCAGTAGTATAATCGTTTTCTGGTTATGGATGACCTAGGGAATGTACGAAAGATTTTGATTCCCCTGGATAGTTCAGAGCTTGCCGAATGTGTGTTGCCCCATGTGGAGGCCCAGACCAACATAGAGAAATCGACGCGCGTGATCCTGGGTATCAGAATATCTCCCCATTCAGCAGCTCATCCCTTAGTTTACCGTTGAATGATTCAACATAGCTGTTCTCTCATGCACTGCCTGGTTCGATGAACTGGCATGCCATTCTCACACAGAAAACAAACCACGCTATCTGGTGCGCAATAGGTGTTTTACAAAGAAATCCAAAACTATTTGTTCAATTTCCTCTATTGATGGAGAAACATGTCTATCTGCGACTTGCTTAAAGTGGTGATCAGCCCCGCTGACTCTTATAAGGCTTGCTTCAAGCCCTGTCTGCCGGTAAGTCTTATACATTTTTTCGGACACGATAATAGGAACGACTGAGTCAAGTTCGCCGTGGACCAGAAGCAGTGGTGGGTCATCTGTAGTTACGTGATTGATTGGGCTGGCAGCTTTCCACATGTTTGGCTTTTCCTCCAAGTGAGAACCGAGAAATTGAACGTAGGGGAAACTATCTGGAACGGAACCCTGCATTGCCTCTATTTTTCTATATGTGGTAACAAGATCAGTTGGGCCATAGTAGGAGCAAACTGCTTGTACTCGACTGGAGAATTCCGCCCAGCCACCACTACCTTCAAACCCAGCTGTTTCATCGACACAACCGACCATCATCGATAAATGCCCACCTGCTGAGCTACCCAATACGCCAATCCGGTTAGGGTCAATATTATACTTCTCCGCATTTGCTCTCAACCAGCGCACGGCGCACTTGGAGTCTTCTACTGCTGCCGGAAATGGGGCTACTCCACTTAACCTGTAATTGATGCTAACCGCAAAGAAGCCATGCTCAGCTAAAGCCTTGATCGAACGCAATAAGAGACCTTGGGATTTGTCACCTTTATTGAACTCGCCACCGTGTATCCAGATGACGACAGGCATTGGAGTGGCTATCGGCGTCTCGGGAATATATATATCTAGCAGGAGAGGAATGTCACCCACTCTACCGTATTCAACGTCTTTGGTTACCTCCACGGTTGTTGTAGGTATAGCTGGAGCCGGCCTTAACACTTCAAGAGTGCTTGATAGTCCAGCCAACTCGATATCGTAAGTTCCAGGGTCATTCTTGGTCACAGTGAATGTTACTGTCCCCATGGTACCCGCTGCCAGAGTAACATCTTTTGTTTCGAACTTCACGCCGTCGATAGTCAGAATTGAAGTATAGGTCCCCGCGCCATCGCCAGTATTTTTAACCTCTGCCGTAATGCTAATTGTTTTCCCAACCGTGACTTCCGGAGGCTCGATATCTAGAGATATTACCTCAAAATCGGCGGCGTGCGGCAGTGGTGTAGGCTCTGGCTTCTGCTCCTGCAATGAAGTGGACGGCTGAGTGAGTACAGGAGTAGACTCAGGCTGCGGTGAGGGTG
>CAZWIP010000440.1:0-2152 GCA_964634125.1 uncultured Dehalococcoidia bacterium | reverse complement strand
CCCAAGATTGCCTATGCTACCAACTGATACTATTTAATTGCCGGAGTAATAGATTCCTACTTGGACCTGATCACTATCGAAGGATGAGTCATTTCCGAGTAGACAAAACCTACCGCTTGGATGTTGCCTCCATATTTTGATCTGAGTTCTTCTATGTCCCCGGCATCCAAAGCTCGCATGGGGCAGCCCATCACACAAATAGGCAGTTTATCTTCGGCCCACCGATCTAGGCAGAGATCACACTTCTGCATTTTTGCGTTTGTTTCTGGACTGAACTTGGGTGCATCATATGGGCAAACCGATTCGCACATAGCTCCACATTCATCGCGGCCAAGACATACTTCTCTATCTACGATAACAATCCCATCCTCCGACCGTTTTTGAATGGCACCGACTGGACACGCATCGATGCAAGGTGCCTGAGCGCAGTGGAAGCACGACAGAGCAAGATAACTAACCGAAATGTCGGGAAACTTTCCTGACACTGTCTCCTGTACCCATCGCCAGTCAGCAGGTTCAGAACCAAGTGGGTATTCGTTCCAGTCTTTACATGCAATGGTACAAGTATCACATCCCGTGCATCGTGTCTGATCGAAATAAAAACCCAACTGCATCTCAAGCCTCCTCGACAAACTTCTCGATCTGAATCAGGGTTGTATTGAACGGGAAAGCACCCCCCGGCGAATAATCATCGCGCATCAGCACGTTGGGGCTACCCGCTCGATCCCGGCCTTTTTCATCCGGCGAATACCATGCTCCCTCACCCAGGGCTGTTACACCAGGCATGATCCTTTCGGTGACTGTGGCTCGGACAATCGTCTCTCCACGGTCGTTGAAAGCCCTGACACTCTCGCCATCGCGGATACCCCGTGATTCAGCGTCACTGGTGCTGATCCAGAGACTCTGCAGGGCGATTTCCTTGAGCCAGGGATGGTTTTCGAAGCATGAATGGGCTCGAGTTTTGTGGTGGATAGTAATGAGCTGCAGCGGGAACTTTTCCATTAAGGGATCCTCCGGGCCTTCCCACGGGGGGATATAACTTGGTACAGCCGGAATGCCGGGATTATTCAGGTCGGCGATGAGCTGGGAGAATATCTCTATCTTCCCGGAGAGAGTCGGAAAGGGATTGTTGTCCAGATCATTCACCTGCTTTTGGAAGGCGATTACCGGGGCAGGACGGCGGATCTTGTGAACCCCGTCCTTCTTGAACTGCTCCCAGTCCGGGATCTCTGGCATAACGTCTTCCGCTGTCTCTATAAGTTGCCGGATCAGTTGATCTTCGGGGGCATCAAACATGGTATCCTTCAGCCCGAGCCGAGGCATCAGTTCCCGGCAAATGTCCAGGTCGGATTTCACCTCGCTTGGAGGTTCGACTGCTTTGTTCTGATAAAGGAAATATGATCCACCGAGCCATGGTCTGGTGAAATCATTCCGTTCCCAGAGGGTCGTAACCGGTAGTAGAATATCCGCAAATTTAGCGGTGGGGGTCATGAACTGCTCGTGAACCACAATGAATTCGAGCTTTTTCAGAGCTTCAATGCCCTTGTTGATATTTGGATATTGGTTGAGCGGATTATTAAACGCGATATATGCAAGTTTGTAGTCGGCGGGATAGCCGCCAGCAGTGCCCTCAAGAATTGCATCCCACAGACGGCAGGCGTGCGGATGATGGGTCAGCCTTTGCGGAACATTCAGTTGTTTCAGGCGCTCCTCCGGCGGGCCCCCTTCAAAGTACTTGGCAAATCCGATCGGCACCATCGGCCCTACCAGCGGTCGTTCGAATCCCCCAGCCCCACCACCGTGAATACCGACGTTCCCGGTCATGGCTGCCAGTACCGCCGCTCCTCGATGAAACTGCTCCCCGAAAGCGGATCGACCGGGCGCAAAACCGGGAATGAGTGCTGCGGGCTTGATGGAAGCATACTTGTGTGCCAGTGAAACGACCTTATTGGCAAGGACACCCGTCTTCGATTCAGCCCACTCAGGTGTCTTGGGTATCCCGTCGTCTTTCCCCAATACATAATTTTTGTAGCGGTTAAACCCGATTGTATATTTCTCCAAGAATTGTGTATCATGAAGGTTTTCCTGGATCATCACGTATGCCATCGCAGACATCAAAGCAATGTCGGTACCTGGCAATATTGGAATCCAC
>CAZWIP010000439.1:0-2158 GCA_964634125.1 uncultured Dehalococcoidia bacterium | reverse complement strand
AATAAACATTTTCTATGGTTGGTGGATCGTAATAGCATCCATGATCGTAGGAATCTACACTGCGGGATCATTTTATTATGGTTTTGCATTTTTTATTGGTCCCATAAGAGATGAGTTTGACTGGACAACAGCCGTTATCGCATTGGCAGTCGGTCTGCGAACGATGGAAATGGGTCTTGCCTCACCTGTGATGGGATTCCTTACCGACAAATTTGGGCCAAGAAAGATCGTCCTGGCAGGCGGATTGATGGGTGGCCTGGGATTGATGTTACTCAGCCAGATGCATTCCCTCGCCGAGTTTTTTGGAGCGTTCCTTGTAATGACACTTGGATTCAGTGCATGTGGTAGCGTTGTACTCACGACAGCTGTGGCAAACTGGTTTCACACGAGGGTGGGGTTTGCTATGGGATTGACCACCGCTGGCTTCGGTTTGGGTGGAATAATGGTACCTCTGGTAAGCTGGCTTATTGAAAGCTACGATTGGCGAACTACCCTCATAATATTAGCTATCGGTAACTGGATTATCATTCCATCATGTGCTCTGGCTATGCGCCACAAACCAGAACAGTATGGGTGTTCTCCGGACGGTGTAATTCCATTGCCCGCTTCTGAGACTGAAAGTATAGAATGCAATGATATAGAGTTTACCGCCAGACAAGCCTCAAAGACTTCAACATTCTGGATACTGGTATTGGCAACGGCTGTGGGATTCATGGGAATGAATGCCGTGGTCACACTGGTGGCTGATCACCTTAACACACGGGGAATTGAGGAAGGATCATTAAAAGAGGTCTTAGTAATTACCTTCATTCCACTTCTTAGTGCGGTGGGACGCCTCGGATTTGGATGGCTTGGAGACATCTATTCCAAGAAATATTTGCTGGGCTCAACGATACTGCTCCAAGGTATTGGATTGATCTTTTTCAGTTGTGCGCCCAATCAAGTGGCATTGGTCGTTTTTCTAATTACATTTGGTACCGGCTACGGTGGATCCATTGCACTACGCCCTGCTATTCAGAGAGATTATTTTGGGAGAAGCAGTTTCGGAGCTATTCAAGGTTTAACGATGACCATACTCACATTCGGAGGGATTATCGGCCCACTTCTTGCCGGGCTGATATTTGATTGGAGAAGCGATTATCAAATGGCCTGGATCATCTTTGCTGTAGCTAACGCGGTGATGATACCTTTCGCTCTGGCAATGAAACATCCCCGCAAATACTCCTATGTGTAACCGCTGGCACATATCACATCGATGAAGCGTTTTATGATCCTTGCGGTGGCCCCCCAGATAACCTCATCACCATATTGATAGTAATAAACCGGATATGTAATATTCCCTTCGGTCTCTTCTTCCTCATGAAAATTGGCCTTATCCAGAAGGGTGGATATGGGAACTTCCAGGATCTCCTGCACTTCCTCTTGACTTAACTTAAATGGATAAGGATAAGGGATATAACCAGCAAAGGGAGTAATGACGTAGTTTGTTACATACGTCAATTCGTCATCCAGCTCCCCAAGAACTTCCACAGATTCCGGCCTGAGCCCAATCTCCTCATGAGCTTCTCTTAAAGCTGTCTGCAACAAATCTTTATCGGTATCGTCTCTTCTTCCGCCGGGGAATGATATCTGCCCTTTGTGATGTTCGACCGTATCTGTTCTCCTGGTGAAAAGAATGTGATCTTCATCGTCTTTTTCGAATATGGGCATGAGAACCGCTGACGGAACAGCCCCAGTATTAAGTAGATGTCTCTTCTCACGTTGAATAAGGGTTCGTTTGATTCGTTCTTTCAACATTAACCTCTAATAGGATAAATATCTGGAAAAATCTCTTTTTTCGTTATTGACACACCCCTTTTATCCCCTCTCAAGAGGGGAAACACTACCCAACTTTTTCCCAAGGTTACTAGTGTTAAGTCAACTCTGATCTGACGCATTGTCATTCTGAACACTTCACCGTCTGTCAGTCTGAGCAAAGCGAAGAGTCTGCTTTCCTCCAAGCGAGAGATTCTTCGGTCGCAAAACTCCCTCAAGAATGACATCCTGCAAATGATGTTTTATCCATATTTAATTACCGGATTAATAATATGTGTCACAACACAAGTGGGGCTGTTGCCGAACTCGAATTAGTTAGCTGTAAGTGGTAAAATAAGTATGG
>CAZWIP010000438.1:0-2159 GCA_964634125.1 uncultured Dehalococcoidia bacterium | reverse complement strand
GCAGTAGTTGTTCCAAATCGGGATTTATTTACTCAAGAAATAATATATCAGCATGGTAGATGGAGAGCAGAGGGTAAGGAAGAGGTCGTAACCACTTCCTCCCCGTTGTCGCAATGGGGTCAATTCCCCATATTTACCGGCATACGGCTTTCCCGTACCGGGCGGCCCCCGATAGATTGCCCCTGTTTTGGGGAGTTTGTATATGCACCTTAGCTTATTCGCAAATATATTTCTCTGCAAGTAACAAGACCCATTCGGTAGATGTGCTTATTCTTCAAGCGCCGGTTATCAGTTTTCCAGATTCTTTTGTATTTCATTGAACGAATTCGCCTTCTGATCCATCGGTCCAGTTCATTGAACTGGCCAAGACAGGTAGCAAATGACGCTCCAAAATACCGAACTGTTCCACTGATTACTCGGTTTAATGCCGCAACAACACTGGCATCCAGGTTTCTGTTACGAATGGTCAACTTCCTGATTTTATCCTTGAAGCGGTCTTCCGCCTTGCTGCCCATGCGGACAGTAAAGGCAGAGACATAATAACCGAGATATTTAAACCCTTGACCGAACGTCGTGATATAGGTTTTCTCCGGGCTCAACTGCAACCCCAGATCATTCTCGATACAGTCTGTCACTACCTCAAGTGCCTTCTCCACCTGTCGTCTGGTTTTAGTCAGAACCACAAAATCATCCGCATAGCGAACAAACTTGTACCCTTCCTCTTCCAAACGCCAATCGAGATGGTTGAGAACAATATTAGCCAACAATGGAGAGATAACCCCACCTTGGGGTGTTCCTTTCCGTGTGGGTTGTACTATTCCGTCTTCCATCACGCCGGCCTGAAGAAACTTCTTGATAATGTTCAGGATGTTGCTATCCGCAATTTCACGCGCTAAAAGATCCATGATCAATTTGTGTGGGATGTTGTCGAAAAATCCTTTGACATCAGCGTCCAGCACAAACCGGTATCCCAGGCGATGAATCGATTTTAATTGTTCCATTGCACTGTGACAGGATCTTTTCTGGCGAAAACCATGGGAGTTGTTATGAAATAATGCTTCGAAGATAGGATTAATCAACGAACGAATTGTTTCCTGGGCAACGCGGCATCTGACGGCGGGAATACCTAGAGGCCTGAATTTTCCGCCTCCTTTTTCAATGTATACCCTCCGCAGTGGAAATGCCTGGTAGGAGCCGTCTTTTAAGTCTCGCATCAGCGCCTCAAGGTTCGCCTGTAAGTTGGCTTCAAACATGGCGATAGACTGTTTGTCAACTCCCGCCGCTCCCCGGTTCCGTTTGACGGATTTGAAAGCCTTTTTAAGGACCTTCATGGTAATCCGCCCGGTGAGGGAGTGTACCCGGTGTTTCTTCTTCAAAATATTAAGCATATAAGTGTCTCTTTGTGTCTATACAAATCGAGAATGTAAAATTCCACTACTTTGAGTCTGTTCTTAGCGCACACAAAGCCTTCCCGGAAAAGGAGCGGGAAACCTGAGTCGGTTGATACCTGTGGGCTAACTGAACCCGTGCCGTAAAATTTGTCTATCCTACTCTATAAGGTGTACCCTTTTGGTTTGGGAGTCAAACCTCCTCTGGGTACGCTGTAATCCCTGAAGAGCAAGAGCCAAGAACAGCCCCGTGCTCAACGCCGCATAATCCTCACACTTCGGCAAGCCTTATAGTGAGCACTTATCCAGATATATGTATCAGGAACGACGTGGGATCTCGTCGGTAAAATAATCACACCCTTTTCTCCAGGCGAAACCACCAAACACCCCGACAAGTCGACTACGAGTAATCGCCTAGCTCATAGCCGGAAAAACATTGGATGTTCCCGGTGCTTCATGCTGTTATGGACCTTGGCACACAGGCGAGGCCGAAACGTGATTCCTCCCGAAGTATCATTGCTTGGCCCCTTCAACACAGACCGTCACCGGACTGTCCTGGCTGCTTACCCCTTGCAGGTTCGAGCAATGATTTCCGTACGGGGACGAACCCGCACGGGTACGCTTTGGCTCTGTTACCAGAACCTCACGGTTTAGGACTAAGCGTGATTATTCAGCGACTCACGCAGAGGGTAAGGAAGAGGTCGTAACCACTTCCTCCCCGTTGTCGCAATGGGGTTAATTCCCCATATTTACCGGCATACGGCTTTCCCG
>CAZWIP010000437.1:0-2169 GCA_964634125.1 uncultured Dehalococcoidia bacterium | reverse complement strand
GTATAAGTAGTGGTAGTTGGATCGGTAATTCTATGGATGGACGTTATTGTTCCAAATTCAGAATCGGAGTAGAATATTTCATACGAAATAAAATCCCAGTCGCTTGACTGTGCCCAATGAAATGTCATTTCGTAAAGGTTGTATTCAATAGACGTAAAGGCAATTTGAGTGGGTGCAGCATCAATCTCATTTGCCATCCCATCCCCATAGCCAGTTTGACCTAAGGTGTCAGTCACCGACACGAAAAACCAATTGGCAATAAGAGGATTAAAATCAGAAAGCATATATTGTGTCGTTAAGATATCATCAATTCTGGTAAGAGAGTCCAAGTCGCTGTGTGATTGGGCTGAATCCCCTTTATATAGCGTGTAGAAAGCAAAATCCAATTCGGCTGACTGCTCCCATACAATCACCAATTCCTGAGTATCATATATGATCGAGGTAATTTCTACTCCGCGAGGGATAGCATCAGTTCCCGATGAGAATGGGCTTCCTTCAGTTGAATACCCGTAAACATCAGTGATATTGACACGATAGTATTCATTCACTAATGGATTAATATCCCCATTGAAATATGTTGTATCATCCATCTGTTCAGTGAGATACATGGCTGTGTAATTCGGAGGGATTTGAGTGGCTTGCAGTTCGTAGGATGCAAAATCATTTTCGGTTGAAGATTGCCAAGTTACTTGATGACCACCATCTTGGTAATTGATTGAGATTATTTCGATGGAGATAGGCACCGAATCAAAATTATCGACTATCAAAATAATCGGATCACTATCGGCTTGATTATCACTCTTATCTATTGCACGTACAATCACCGTGTGTTCTGATTCATTCTCATAGGTAGTTGTGTTCCATGGAAGAGAGTAAGGTTCTGTCTCGTCTATTACATCCTGCGATAAGCCGTCCACCCATAGCTCAACATGCTTTATACCACTATTGTCAGTAGCCATACACGTGATATTCGCAATCTCTGACACAATGCTGCCATCTAAGGGGGCTGTAAGGGTTACTTCTGGTGGTGTAGAGTCGGTTTCCTCACATTGGAAAACCAGTAAACCACATGTTAGAATGATTGCGGCTTTAAAAGGCACTGTGGACATAACCCCCTCCATCAGTAAGCTGAATGTAATCAATATAGTGAGAAAGGTGGATGTATCCCAAAAAATGCATCCCCGTTTATGTCACCCAGGGTCACTCAGAAGCACTCAGTGACACTTGGCCAGATTTTCAGACCGAAGGCTCTAAAACGACAAAACCCTTACAGGGCTTATCCTATAAGGGTTTCATGTGTGTGATTATAGCAGACATTTAGCCTGCTACAATATGTTGCTATTCCGTTTTAATATCGTAAGTACCAACCGTCATAGCTCTAATCTGAGCGCCAACTGGAATTATCCCAGCATCCCCCTTGTTTAATAGGGCTAATGGACAGAGTATGACCCCAACCGCTACGGTTCCTCCGACCTCAGATTTTGCAGCGTTTGCAAATTGTCCTGAAAGCGCAATGTTTGTGCCATCAATTGCCACAGCAGAGTTCACTGACACTACGATTTTACCAGCAATTCCAGCCATCTGTGAGTCTTTGGTTTCTTGAACAATCCCGTAAGCTGGTGATCCGGCTTTGATTAAAACAACCCCCTGAACTTTTACATCAGCTGCGACAGAGAGGATTACCTCCTGTCCAGTGGACAACTGGTCGCTCGATAGCTGGTGAGTTGTCTTAATTGGTATGACGCTGCTGTTTGGAAGAGTAATGGTTTGGGCAATAGCAGTGACACCGATTGTGAGACATAACACGAATCTTAGATACTTCATGCAACCCCCTTTGGTTGATTGTTTACTGATGAATATGGAAATATAATTAAAAACAATCCAATTCCTCCCACAAAGCCCGTAATAGCCCTTACGATGTTGCTGCTCTCATAAGCAGAATCGAGCTGAATCAATCCATCAGTAATTCCAAGCGAAAGAAAGAAAATTCCTACGAATAGGCGTATGAAATACCGAATAGGCCACCTAATAAAAAAGAATCCTACTGCTAAACCGAGGTATCCAGCGAAACACCGTGAACATAAAGCGAATGGTCGATTTAAAATCCAAAACGATCTGGTTGGGTATTGATGGCAGATTGCAGTCAGTGAAGAGTAAATAGATTCACCT
>CAZWIP010000436.1:0-2169 GCA_964634125.1 uncultured Dehalococcoidia bacterium | reverse complement strand
AAGGCAGGATATCATGTCCCCGCCTTGTTTGGGAGGAGGCCTTATATAAGTATCATCTCTGTTAACTTGCCGAACAGGCACTGGCCACACTGAACTGTGCGGCATCGCCGTCGATATTGGATTTTATCACAGAACATCGAGTCAGTGCCATGACTCTATTTGTGCGTGCCGCATAGAGGAAACAGCATTACCTCAAAAGGCAGGACAGGCTCAGAGAAAACGCGCCCTTTCGGTCAGGTTCAACGACTGGTTCGGGTGGCCCGGCTTTGCTGCGGGACCTATGGTGTAAAGTAGTTTGTGCGGGCATTAAAAGATAACCATTGAGTGACCGTTGGTTGGGACTCTGACAGCAGTCGGCTTTGTCGAACAACTGTCCGGGGTACAGTGGTGGAGGTGTTTTTGTTGCATTTTGACTCATTAAATCACCCTTATAACAGACCTATAGCTGCGTTATCCGACATGCCGTTTTCGCATTAATATCACGCAAAGGAAAACCTGCTTTCCGTTGATTTATCAACCATATAAGACTTTGGATGATTCACAAGAGCATTGATGTGGGTTACAGTCCAATCTCCCAAACGGCCTATGACTCCTATCATCCACAACCTTCCCTCTCCGCATACCGGGCACACAATCCGGCAACCAATCTCAGAGAAATCATCGGCAATCTCTTCAGCAGGATTAAATTGCAGGTATTCAAGTATCATCTTCAGCTTCTTTCTCATACCGTTGGCCATGAACCCGTAGTGCCGTATCTTGTGGAACCCGGCCGGCAATACATGCCAAAGGAATCGTCGCAAGAATTCCTCCCCTGTAAGTGTCATTTCCTTGACCTGGTCGTTATCCGCGTAGTCCCTGTAGCTGAACACAACGCGCCCGTTCTCAATCGAGCGGATTCGGTGATTGCTGATGGCTATCCGATGTGTGTACCGGCCCAGGTACTCCACCACCTGCTCTGGATTCGCAAAGGGGGCTTTGGTGAATACGATCCACTCGTTTGAACAGAGACATCGCATCCAAATTCTGAATCCTTCCTCTGATTCATATTGTCCCAGTGCCCCCGGAAAACTCAGGCTGCCATTCTCATAGGCTTCCTTCAGTCCCTCGATGAACTTAGCCCGGTACACTCTCGACAATGCCCGCACCGGAAACAGGAACTTGTCCGCATGTTTGGCAGGAACCCACCGATCGTTTTGGTCAATCCCTCCGCCGGGGACTATGAAGTGGATGTGCGGGTGCATGCACATAGTCTGCCCCCATGTGTGCAGTATCCCGAAAAACCCTGGCTGGGCTCCCAGCCACTTCTCGTCTCGTGCAAATGTGGACAGCGTTTCGGCTGCAGTGTCAAACAGGAGATTGTAGATCACCTCCTGATTGAACAGGCACATCGGAAAGATCGCATCCGGAAGCGTGAAAACCACATGATAGTACGGAACCGGGAGCAGATCCTTCAGGCGATCCTGCACCCACTTACGTTTCTGGATGCCCTGGCACTTCGGGCAGTGACGGTCCCTGCATGAGTTGTACGATATCTCCGTGTGTCCGCAACTATCACACCGATCCATATGATAACCCAGGGCGCTACTCCGGCACGTCTCGATCGCGCGCATTACCGACGACTGTTTCGGGGTCACAGCATGCGAGGCACGAAACGACTTTCCATAAAGGCGTAAAATATCGGCTACTTCATATTGGGGCCTGGGTAGTGAAGGGGAACACAGGGTATCTTCTGGGGGAGATGCCACACTCACATCAGCCATACTATTAACTACAAAACTACTGCCCCGGGCTCACTCGAACAATTAATATACGGATGCGTGTTTTTTCCAGAACTCATTAATAAAATTGCCCTTTTTGGCGTTGTTTGTCGATAATTTAGCTTTGGGTCATGATACTATATGGACTGCAATATATCAAGGAATCTATTCATGGAGTTGCTCTATCCAGCCAAAACCTGGACTAAGTTTTACAGGGCCAAAAAGGGGGTAAAAAAAAGTTACATGTCGGCAATATGTCGGCAAAACGGGGATTCGGGGGGTAATTTTGTAGCTAAATCACGGTATGTGTTTCTAATAGTTGAATAGATATAGATACCATGAAGCACCCGGTGGATCAGGTAGTGTCAAGAGTTATGTGTGAAATTGTCCATGCTCAGATTTTGAAAGAATG
>CAZWIP010000435.1:0-2184 GCA_964634125.1 uncultured Dehalococcoidia bacterium | reverse complement strand
GAATATCACCAGTAAGGTTACCCATGAATTATCATGCTGACAAGGGAGAAGTTCGTACTCCAAAACAGATAACGTTCCAAATTACCCGGAAAGAGGTGGCAGTTTTCTCTACATGTGGTGCTGATGGATATCGCCATGCCGGTAATGGGCGGGCTGGAAGCAATGCGGCGCATCCACAAGCAGAGTCCCAATATCAAGGTGCTGGCTCTCTCTCAGTATGAGGATAGCGAGTACATTCTATCCATGCTGAGGGCTGGAGCCAGGGGCTACGTTCTAAAAGCTGCTACAGCGTCAGAGCTGGTGTCCGCAATCCACACTATCTGTGAAGGGGAGAGCTACCTGTACCCGTCGGCAACCACAACCCTGATTGAAGAATACCTGATGCGGGTTGGGGACGAGAAAGATGAATATGAGCGCCTTACCGATAGGGAGAAAGATGTCCTCCAACTAGTGGCGGAAGGGCGTACCAATCGGGAGATTGCGGAGACTCTCTTCATAAGTGTGAAAACAGTCCTCAGGCACAGAACAAACGTGATGGAGAAACAGGGATTTCATAACCGTACCGATCTAATCAAGTATGCTATCAGCAAAGGGCTGATTGAGATGCCGCACAAACCTGAATAACCAGGATACACTCATCCGGTTGGAATTTTTGGGCTCCCTGCGGGGAGCTCTATTATTTTGTACTGATATTCTACTCTCCCCGCCAATATATGGGGTGCTTTTCATTTGTATATGGGGTGTTTTTCCCTTTGATACCAGGCAATTATACCCGATACTCAAGAGGTATCAGTTCGTCGGAGATTGCGCCAGGGAATGATTGGATTGATGGAAACGGTAAAAATTGCGCGCGGATTCTCTGATTTCAGTGAGGCACTCAAAGACGACAACGGACTTGTGATGAGAAAACGGGAAAAGTGGGCTGACCCGGCCCTTCTAGAGGAAGTCCGCAGATATGGCATATTCGATGCCAATGCTTGCTTGAATTGCGGCGGATGCACTGTCGTTTGCTCATTAACATCAAATGGGACGACCTTTTCACCTCGTAAGAATATACAATATGTGCGAGTCGGATTGAGAGACAAGCTTCGTGGTAGTCTCGACCCGTGGCTTTGCTATTACTGTGGTGATTGCTCCACTTCATGTCCTCGGCAAACAGAAACCGGGGAATCAATAATGACACTCAGACGGTACCTTACCGGATTGTACGATTGGACTGGTTTTTCTGCAAGATTCTTCAAATCTAAAGTGACGGAGATAGCGGCGCTCATTGCAGTCGGGCTTGCCATGCTCACTTCAATTCTGTTGTTCTTTTATCCTCAGCGGATCCTTGAATTCGGACACTTTTTCACACTTGTTGCAGTCGGTGTCGTGCTCTTGCTCATTTTCTTTCCAAATATGATGCGCATGTATATGTATACACTTGGTACGAGTAAACCTAGACCACCTTTGTTACTTTACCTTACTGAACTCAAAACGTTGGTATTCCACGCAGTTGCCCAACTACAGCTCAGAAAATGTAATGATAAAGGTTACTGGTTAAAGCACTGGTTCGTAGCTGCTGGATACATACTCACCCTGGGTTCGGCCGTGGTGTTAGGATGGACACCCAAGACCTATGTTTTACCGCCCTATCACCCGTTCAACCTTTTAGGCATCATAGGTAGCATCTGTTTACTAACCTCGCTGGCTATGTTGATTGCCGATCGTGTTAAGAAACGAACTGTAATGCATAAATTCTCTGAGCTAAGCGATTGGCTATTTGCGATTTTTCTATTCGCTTTTGTTTTCATGCTGTTGCTAGCCTATATATTTTTGTCATTAGGATTGGAAAGCGTTGGTTATGCTGTATACACCGCTCATCTGGTGTTACTCGCCCCGTGGGCATTCGTTATAGTACCTTTTAGCAAAACGCCGCATCTGCTATACCGTCCCCTGGCGATTTACTTTCACTCAGTCAAAGAAGGGGCTAGCTTACCGAAATGAAACTCAGCCAAGAAGACAAGTTATCTCTGGAAGTTGGGTAGAATGTCGGATAAAATTGGAGCAGTGATGGTTGTTGGCGGCGGCATTGCTGGAATGCAAGCCGCGTTGGATTTAGCCAATTCCGGGCTTAAGGTTTATCTAGTTGACAATAAGTCCTCCATCGGCGGGGTAATGGTTCAGCTGGATAAGACTTTTCCC
>CAZWIP010000434.1:0-2186 GCA_964634125.1 uncultured Dehalococcoidia bacterium | reverse complement strand
ATGAGAATACTGATCCTTATATAACGCAAACATGTCTTTTGATCTGCTGAAAAAATTACTCATCACAGGTAAACCTAGAGGAGCAGAGAATCCAGCACCGAATATATAAAGAATCTTTGGAATTAGCTTATTCATATTGGATCTCTTAATTGACACTCGAAAATAAAAAACGTAAATTTAAATCAGTTGATCTTTGGGATCATTCATTTCATCAGGTTTTGAGAATTCTGCTAGCACGGGATTCGACGGACTCATCACCCGCAAAACAACGGTGAAACGAGATGGGCCCAGAGGTTTGGCAAGGCGAGGGGTCGTGCCCTTGCCCCATGGTGTGCTAGCACCGCCAGGCTTCTGGGCTTTTCTCGTTTTTAGAGCCTACACCTGGCGGTGACCGTAAGATTTCTTTACGGAGATCACCGATGTCTAAAGAACAAAATCAAAACCCCGAAAATTCCTCCTCGCGGAAGCCCCAATCCCTCAACCAACTCCTCGAATCCAACACCGAAGCCCTGAACCGTGTAGCTTCTCTGATGGAATCATTGTTAACGATAGTCCGACCTCCAGTCACCCCGGCCAAAGACCGTCCGGAAGGAGGTCTAAATGGATAATTGCTCACATTGCCAGAATTTGAAGGCACGCTGCCGGCATAAAGATGAAACCATCAAAATACTCGAGCAGGCCATCGCCTCTCTCGAACAATCATCTCAATACTGGCTCGATTCCGCAAAATGGTGGATGGAATACCGAACCGGACTTCCGTACCATCTGATCGAAGAATTCCGCGATCACTACCCGGCCGGATCTGCCAAACTCCCCAAACGCGATCGCCCCAACCACCTAAAACTCGCCTCCGGATAACCCACCTTACGGAGTCTCGGTTATGAAATTTTTTCCCACACCTCCAACATAACCAGGCTCCGCCCCGCCTTTAGGGTGCCGCCTGCAGGAGTTTGTTCTGCGATACATTCTTCCCTGGCTTGGTCTTAAGCAAACACCTCCCGACCCGGCGATCCCTGATCTCTGATGTTACTCTAAGTCCTCGAGAAATGATCAGGAGTTCCGTACCTACGCGTTTGGATTGAACAGAGTAGTTAATGTCGAATTCAAATTGCCTGAAATCACGATAAAGCCTCTTGACCTCATCGGTCATGTCGTAGGTGACAATCCATGGGTACCTGAGGCTTTTAATCACACAGGCCACCTCGGCATGATCTTCAGGCCTGTAGAAGCTAGTGTACAGATAGGGTCCTTTTCTATAATATGGCGGGTCTATGGCAAAGAACGTATCGGGTTCAAAATATGAGTCTTTGGTAAGAAAAGCGATCGCATCAAGTCTATGCAGGTGGATTCGTGATCGATAGCTGCGCAGCCTCTTGATTCGCCGTGTTAGATCCTCACGGTTGAAACGGCAATCGATGGTATAGCGACCCTTTTGCTGGAATCCGCCGATTACTCCCGCGCCCTTGATTATACCAGACCGGTTAGTCCGATTAAGAAAGAAGGTAGCGAAGCCTAGAGATACCGGATCATCCAAATTCTCCTCGGATGCTATACGCTTCTGTCGATGCCACTCTTCAACTGTCACGGGTACATTATTTACCAAGTCGAGAAACTCGCCACAATGGTTAAGAACTGAGTACCAAAATGACCAAATGCCGGGGTCGATATCATTCAAATGGATATGATCAACATAGCCGCCGTACAAAAGGCCTAGTGCAAGACCGCAGCCTCCAGCGTAGGGTTCGGCGTAATCAGGGCGAACAAGCCGGTTTTCCCTAATTAAGCTCGTAACAAGTGGCAGCATACAAGTCTTGCCACCTGGATATCTGAGCGGAGAATATATAGTCATTTCTTTGCTTCCCGAGCCACTTGTAGAATGATTGGGGAAATTGTCTCAAAGTCATTAGCTAGTTGCTCCCCATTGAACATCGCTCCAACACTGTCGTGTTTAGTAGTGTTACCAAATTCGGATATGCGCTTGAGCGCCTGCCTTGCTGCCTTGACATCCTTTCGAGGCATACAATCCAACAATTGAATCTTTTGTTTACTCAGGTATGAATAAAAGTCGGTATTCTCGTTTCGTCCGGCGACAGATGTTAGGGACTCTATGAATGACCATACACCGACGGATAGAAGTGGTGTGTATGCCGCTAACTCCAGCTTCCGTTCTTCCCTATCCGGCTCGC
>CAZWIP010000433.1:0-2211 GCA_964634125.1 uncultured Dehalococcoidia bacterium | reverse complement strand
CTCTCCAAAAGTCTATCACTCTTTTCCAGGTGTCCGTTTCCATTAGACCACTTCAGGAAATGCCTTGGCAGGCAGGTGGTTTAGGAATAAGAGTCACTGGATCAATTCAGACATAGCCCTGAGAAATAGTATGATAGATATATCAAACTGAGTTATTTCGCTTTCACTGTGCACTTTCCAATTTGCAAGCGTAGATATCCGTTTTTCAATCGTAATCTGATTACCCAAATGATTTGTGTACTCTACATCTCTCTTTAGCATCCAGCCTAATTCGATAACGAACGATCCTTCATCTATCCCTACTTCATAGTCTGACTTCAATGCTTTTCTGCTTATCGTACCCAGGCAACCATCATTCTGATAGATGTTGTAAATAATGCTGTTGATAGTAAACCTCGGACTCTGAACGAACTCAATGGGTTGTCCAGATTCGAAAACAACCTCGTAGGCCCTGTTATCAAACTTGAATGACTGACTTTTCGTTGAGTTGAATAGACGGGCAATTGTATCTTCACCACAAATGGCAATATGCTTTTCCTTCTCGGATAAAGCACCTTTCTTGACTAGCAATTCATACACTGCAGTTACCCCCTCAATCAGATTAACACCAGTGGAATAGGCTACAGGTATATTAGGGTATCCTCATCAACTGCTAGTGAGTAAAAATGTTGGGTCGTATTTATTCGTACCGCAGGGCTTCTATGGGGTTGAGTCTGGAAGCCCTTATAGCAGGGTAGGTTCCGGCTATTACGCCAACTACTATCGCCACCAGGAATGACAACAAGACTATGTTCGCTGAAACTATCGGCTCAATGGGTGCTTGTTGCATGCCTCCCATCTGGTTTACTTCAAGACTGCTAAAAGCATATTCTGCAGCCAGATATCCGGCTCCTATGCCAATTATCCCTCCTATCAGGCTTATGGTGGTTGCTTCAAGCAGGAACTGTATCAAAATGTGGTGCCGTTTGGCGCCAACCGCTTTGCGGATGCCGATTTCGCGGGTACGCTCGGTTACTGAGACAAGCATGATATTCATAATTCCAATTCCAGCAATTAGGAGCGCCAGAGCGGAAGTCCATCGTAACAATATTTTCAGGGTGTCGTTAGTATTAGTCATCATATCTACATAATCCTGCAGTACATTGACGGTGAAATCGTCCTCATCACCCGGGCCAATGTCGTGCCGCTCACGCAGGAACGCCGTGATCTGCTCTACAGCGTCATCGACTCTACCCTCATCGGCTTGCATGCCAATCATGTTGACCAGGCGCTCCCCCTTAATTGAGTACTGCGGATTAATCCGGTACATCACAGTAGTAATAGGGAGCAGAAGTTGTCTATCGGCCGTTGTATAACCTCCTTTCCCATCGCTTTCAAGAGCACCTATTACTTCCAAAGACCGACCTTTGATTCGTACTTTACTTCCTACGGGGTCTTCATCTCCAAACAGGTCTTCAGCTATTTTGTTTCCTAAAACGCATACCATTGCCTTGTTATCTACATCATCAAATGTAAAGGACTCACCACTTGTTAAAACAACATTATTAAATTCCAGGTAATCCGGAGTTACTCCAGCAACTGTCGCATTAACATTCTCTTCACCGGCAATGATCTGCAGGCGAGTTGATACCTGTGCAGTTACATCTTTGATAGCAGGTATCAGTTCAGGGGATTCTTCCATTGCCAGGTAGTCATCGTAGGTAAGATTCCTGGTACTTCCCGGAGCGCCGGCAATCCGCCCCATCATACCGGCTCCCGGTTCCACCCACATTGCGTCTGATCCTATGTCTGATAGATCCGCCAGGATTGATTTCTCCGATCCCTCACCAACGGCCATCATAGCGATAATTGAGCCAATACCGATGATGACCCCGAGCATGGTCAGGAATGAACGCAGCTTATGGGCGAAAATGCCACGAAGCGCTACCATCAAAGTTGCGAGGTGCTTCATGGTTTTAGTACTTCCTCATCACTTACCACACCGTCACGAAGAGTGATAATCCGCTGACTGTATGCGGCAATTTCCCGTTCGTGAGTGACCATCACAATAGTAATTCCATCGCTGCGATTCAGTTCGGTGAACATGTTCATGATTTCATGCCCGGTGCGTGTATCCAGATTCCCGGTAGGTTCATCAGCGAGGATGATGGCGGGATTGGTAACCAGGGCTCGGGCAATACATACTCTTTGCTGCTGACCACCGGAAAGCTC
>CAZWIP010000432.1:0-2226 GCA_964634125.1 uncultured Dehalococcoidia bacterium | reverse complement strand
AAATCCAGATAACTGTCTCCAGTCAGAGCACCTTTGGAACCTTTAAACACAACCTCCGTGGTTGGTTGCAGAACTGTCTCAAAGCTGTTCTTGTACATGTCAAACGCGGCTTGGTAGAACTCATCCGGCACATCCGATGCCTGAATCAGACAGAGTCTCATTGTTTTGACCCCCTTCCTATAACGGAGCAGCGATTTTGCTCTTTTCGTGCCAAGCACTGCGTAAAAATGGGCAATTGTGCACCGGACCATCGTTGCTGTCGGCAGGTGCAAATATGACAGTACGAACGGACCTCGCTTTCTTAGCGCATAACCTGATCTGAGTCCGACGTACAAGGTTCAGGACTTCAACTATTAACGATAACTATATTGCTAGGATCACCTACAGATCGGATTGAATCGATGCGGCAAATTGTTGCACATAACAAGACTTACACATGGAATCTGGAAGATTGGAGCTAATTAGAGTTACCCCGTGTATTTTGGCTGGATTTGTGCCAACTCAATGAAAACGCCGTGCGTGTTCTCAGGATTCAGATAGTATTCCTTGTATTTCTTGAATCTCCCATGATGGTATTGTTTGATCTGTTCCTCGTTGAACTCCACCTCGCCTATGACGGCAATGCCCAGTTCTTCCGCAACTTTGCGCGATTCCTCTACGTCCTCAACATCAAAAATTACACCCATCAAGCCCTCGCCTTGCTGTTCTATGGCCATCGTGACGGCACTTTCCACCCCGGGAAGCGGGGCAACCATCTCTATACCGGCATCCCAGCTCAATGCTGCCTGGACTCCATGGTCCTTCGCGGCCTCTCGTTGATCCTCAAAGGTACAGCCAAGAAGTTTGGTGTACAAGTCTACAGCCTTGTCGAGATCTTTTACTGCTATAATAACGCGATTAACTCCTAAAGCTTTCACGGTTCCTCCTTTTTCACAATAAGATCCTACGTCTAATTTCCGCGACCTCCCAAAGAAACAAGTACCGCAACAGAATTTCTGTGGAGATCTGCTTTGACGCTTCCTTAATTACCCGACGTATTTTTCCAACAAGTCCTCGGTAAGCGCAGTGGTTCCGAGAAGTTTTTGCCAAGCCTTATATCCCTCCTCGTCCACTACTGTGTCCATCATTGTGAGTTCAAACACACAAGCAGGTTCGTCCTTACTTTTTCGAGGATTTTCCTTTGACACCAGTTTTGTGGGGGTGGACTTGATTTTGGGATTGAATACCCAGGCGGTATATTGATATTGTTTGACAGACAGTTCGTGGCACATCCAGTATTGAAGATCCCAGCTGTCTGTATCCTCCAATGACTCTAAACCAAGACACTTGTGCATAGTTATTGTGCCGTGGTTTTCATCCTTCAGTTCGCAAGTAATCGGCTTCTCCAATCCAACGGTGGGAGCGATCTGCCAGTACTTGAACAGGTCGGCAACAGTTCCATCGCCGGTGCGAATACCGAATCTCGCACAGATTGCTTGAATCTCTTGTGGAACGATTCGATACCAGTACAGTTCTTGCCTTCCCAGAGCAATAGGTAGAGACATTGGCTGCAGTTCCTCGCCGTTTGATGCTTTGTAGCCCTCCATGTCGATAGCCATGAGAACAGAGCTTGCGATTCCGTAAAGTCTTGAAACGTCCTTCAACGCCTCTTCCAGTACTTCTTGTGAGAAATCAGACACTTTGAGATCCGGTTTGAACGGCCCACTATAGTCTTTAAGTTTATCCATATGGTCCTCCTTTCTCCGTTTTTGATTTCGTTGGGCGGCTTGGTCTGCCTGGTTATCGAAACCAGATTGCTGATTGCGTCACTTGCTTCGTTCGCTATCATTAATTTGTCTCGATCCGGCCCCCGCAAACAGGATAATATCGACATCTCTTTAAGGAAACAAGTCGTATCCGATGTTTTGTCAGTCTGCTACAGCCTTCTGCTTTGCATGATGTTGATGAATGGTAGAAAGACTACAATGTTTCCCACCCCCACAGTTCAATGTGAAAGATGACCTCCAATGACTTTTCAACCAGGTCCTTAAATTCACCGGATTAGCATAATGGTTGGATCAATTTTATACGGAAGAATTCATGCAAAAGTGGCATTTTAAGTGCGGAAAGGATTTCCTATATCAAGTCCTTTTGGAGCACTTGTTACGTTACGTGTTACGTTACGTTTACGTTCAATGACTACTCCGAAAGGACTGCTTACCGGGGAACCCCGCATCCCTCACAAGC
>CAZWIP010000431.1:0-2229 GCA_964634125.1 uncultured Dehalococcoidia bacterium | reverse complement strand
GCTTCAGAAACGTCGCCACCTGGACCACAGCCTCCTTCGACAGCACCATGGCGCCCAGGACGCACTGCTCGGCTTCCAGGTTCTGCGGGGGAACAACGCCGACCGTCCTATTCATGAACCATCATCTCCGCCACTTTGCACCCTTTTTTATAAATGCTACGAATACTGCGAAGATAGATAGGTCGTTGAATCGGTTGAAAGTACTCGAAGTCGCTCCGTCCTTTAACGCCAGAGCAGATCACTTTCACTTTATGAATTCTCAACTGGAACTTGTAAGCCTTCTCAGGCTGACCGGAGCGACGGTACAGCCATGAGAGTTTTTCTAAGGGTGTAATAGTGTGATGATCTTCGGGGCTTAAGTGATTTTCCAACCACTCCAAGTATTCATGGAAGATATCTACCGCTTCTTGTAGTCGGCCCAGTGCTTGGAGCAGGCTTCCGAGTTTATATAGGGTTCTTTCTATAAGGTCTTTATCCTGGAATTCATCGTGTTTATTTAGGAGCTGCTGCGCTTTTCGCAGCCAGCGAACGGCTTCACAAAACCTGCTTTCGCATGAAGCCCCTTCGGCAAACTCCAGCAGGCCACCAAGCCATTTCTTAAATACATTGTACTTGTCATGAAGGTCTTTAACCTCATGGAAAGCTAGCTCAAACGCCGCGTCGGCTTCACTATTTTTACCCATTTTCCCAAGTGCTTTTGCTCTCAGTGTCATGAGGGCGCTTCGCTGACAGTCTGGTATTTGTAAGTTACTTTCCAGTGATATATTCAATCCTTGCGTACAGCAAGTTTCTGCCTCCGAAAACCTGTGAGCGTTAAATAATGCACTCGCCAGTCGTTTGATGAGTTCCACCTGTAAATGGAAGTTTGAACATTCTGCCTTCTCATAATTATCAAGCCACTCTCGATATAACTCGGCGGTTTTAAGAGGCTGCTCCCACATGAGATAACGATCAGCCACTTTGTGCATCTGGTGTATGGTAAGGGAATGACTAATACCATACGTTTCCACGCACTTGGCCAACCAATGCCGATGAACCTCTGCGGCATAAACATAGTCACCAAGTTCTTCACAAAGCCATGTCAACCGGAGGTATAATTTCCCCAGGTCACTGTGAGCTATTCTAGGAGATTCTCCCATGATATCCCAAGATTTACGGTAATACTTCAGCGCTTCACCGGTTCTTCCCATGTCATCGTAGATCAATCCCAGGTTGAAGTAGTACCTGCTGGTGTCTACTGCTTCAGGTCCTGCTTCCTTCATACAAATCGCAAGCGCCTTACGCATCAGCGGTAACGCTTCCTTAGGCCGACACTGACACCTTATGGAGTTAGCCAGATTGGCGATCATTCCCGCGAATTCTAAGTTCTCAGTTCCATGCTCTTTGCAATGGATATCGAGCTGACGCCTAAACATCTCCTCTGCTTCTTGGTTTAGACAATGCTCGACACAGCAAAATGCCAGCAAGTGAAGATAGCGACCGGTCACCGGGTGGTCAGGCCCATATCTGCTCTCCGCAATATCAAGTGCCTGTTCGCTCAAGCAGAATGCCTCCAGAGAATCGTGGGAGACTTTTATCAGGTGGTCCAGCCAATCATCGACCTCCCGGTGTATTTTTCCAATTTCTCGCGTGTTTAAGTTAAATACCGGGGAAATAGGTTGATCTGTATCCAAAGCTTTCCTCAAGGGTGTGTAGAAGCCTAAATTTTCGAATGTGACGCCGGATGTCTCCAGAACGAGATGACTCTGTTCGAATCCTGCCATTTGAGCGAATAAACAGTTCTTTTCTTCAACTACATCATCCCTGTCATCTGCCCAGCATCTTTTTCCGTACTGTGGCTTAATCCGCTTGGCCAAATAACGATAGATAGTCTCAAGCAGTTCACCATACGGCCCGCTGTTATTCTTCTGAGAAAAAATCCCTACTCTGGTGACGATACGTCCTCGGCCGCGCTGCTCCAACTTGATTCTCTCAAACATTTCCCGGACAACAAGCAACGACTCACTGTCCCGTATCAAACCCACGTACAGCACCCTGTATGCTGGGACACCCTTTACACGTCGTTTCCGTAGAATAAGGCAGAGCGCCCCTGCCAATTCTGCAGTATCAGTTATGGTAGACTGCTCAATTTGGTTAGCCTTGTAATAATCCCCCATCCACACGTATCTTATCTTTGCAACCTCACCCATTGCGCCCCCTCCTCAAATCCAGTATTTGAAACCTATCCAT
>CAZWIP010000430.1:0-2231 GCA_964634125.1 uncultured Dehalococcoidia bacterium | reverse complement strand
ATCGGCAGAAAACGGTGGACCTCCAATCATCATACCAGAGGATTTAACGGTCGAAAAAAGCGCCCCATCAGCCGACGGGAAAACTTACCTGGCTTTGAACTTTACGGATGCTCCGATTGATGATGCTAAATCCGTAATGGTCGGTATAAAGAGAATTGAAATTGCCAAGGAGGACGAAGGCTTTATCGAATATTTTGAAGCCGAAGATCAAATTGATGAAATCGAGATCGATCTTTTGCTTTTCAGAAACGGTAACAGTCTTCCAGTGGATTCCAAAGAGATGGATCCGGGCGTCTATGGACAGATCCGCTTTTTCTTAAGTGATGTTGAGGAAAAGAATACCATCACCTTGATGGATGATACTATCCACAATCTTCAGATAAACAACGGAATTAAGAATAACGGGTTAAAACTGGTCTCTGGTTTCGAACTTGAAGCAGGTATCGAAACCCAACTCACCATCGATTTTAACGTTAGAAAATCGATTGTGGTAAAAGGGGGAAAGAAAAATCCCAGATATGCGCTTAAGCCGACTATAAAGTTGATCAAAAATGATGTGGCGGCTCATGTTGTGGTTATTTTGAACAACATTAGTAAGACCGGTGAACTATTTTACCTCTACGACTCAACCGCAGATGTTTCCAACGAAGCCAATGCAACAGCCATCGATAACAACGGTACGCCGGATGAACCATCCGATGATGAAACCATTAATCAGCCCTTTGCCAATGCCATCAGCTCAGCTAGTTCGGTCACAGATCCCAATGATGGGCTGACAAAGGTCATATTCTCCTACACGCCTTACGGAACCTACGACATATACAAGCATAATCCCCACACAAATGGATTACATTTGATCCAAGCAGATGTTTCCCTCATGGATGGCGGTGCAATAACTGTCTTTATTGATGATGTAGAAGCGCCGGTCAACTCTTCGATTATCATCAATGGTGGCGCCGATACCACAGATTCAGCTCAAGTGAGTGTGAGCTTGTTGGCAGAAGATGTATTCGGAGTCGCCGCCTATTTTATTTCCGAGGATGGGCTTACCCCGCCGGTGGATGATGCTGGATGGGTGGCTATTGATCCCACGACCATGAGTTTTTCTGCTGATATTGCTTTCAGCTTGAGTGATGGCGAGGGAGAAAAAACCATCTATGCCTGGTTTAAAGATGAGACGGGGAATATCTCACAGCGTGTAAGCGATACGATCAACCTTATTACCATTTCTACATACAAGTTACCGGATACTGGGCAAACAGGTGACTATACGGCGACGATTGGAGAAGATTCAGACTATACTATTAATCCGCCGTCTTTCTCCGTACTTAGTCCAGAAACTGTCAAAGACAATGTGACGGGGCTAGTCTGGCAACGGGGAAATAGTAATTACCAAGGAGATTGGGATGAAGCAGTAACATATTGCAGTGAGCTTTCTCTTGATGGTGCGGACGATTGGCGATTACCAAACGTTCGAGAATTAGTCGGAATTCTCGATTTGAGTGCGAACTATCCGGCTGCTAATGCTATATTCACAAATACCCAATCCTCGTATTACTGGTCTTCTACCTATTCAGTTAGCAATCAAAACAGTGCATGGGGAGTCGATTTTTCATACGGGCAAGTATACGAAAATCAAGATAGTGCCGTTCACAACGTCCGCTGTGTTCGTGGGACCCAAAACCAGAATTTAGATTTTGTCGACAATGGAAACGATACAGTTACAGAAGCGGTCACAGGGCTAACATGGCAGCAATATGAAGGTGGTGCTAAGGCTTGGGAGACCGCGATTTCATATTGTGAAGATCTTGTACTAGCGAATAAAAATGATTGGCGATTGCCAAATCATAAAGAATTACAGCTTATAGCTGACTATTCAAAGAAGAATCCGGCGATTAATCAATCGTTTTTTTCAGATGTAAACTATTCGCAGTATTACTGGACGTCGACCACGCAATCTTCCAATTCTTCGAACGCATGGGGAGTGCGTTTTGACACAGGATATGTCGACCATAGTGGGAAAGGTTACAGCTTCAATGTTCGTTGTGTTCGGGGAGGACGGGGTTCTTATTCATGGGCACAAGCGACTCCTTCTGCTTCCTGGGACGGCAGACGTATTCATTCAAGTGTCGTATTTGACACCAAACTCTGGGTGATAGGGGGACACGATGGAAGCTATAAAAAAGATGTTTGGTCGTCTTCAGATGGATTCAATTGGACTGAAGCAACAC
>CAZWIP010000429.1:0-2250 GCA_964634125.1 uncultured Dehalococcoidia bacterium | reverse complement strand
TGTAATATATTTTCGATGTTTTGTCTAGTATTTAATTGCCGGGTTAATAGTACTACAGGTTCTTCACGCTTTCGGCAAACTCAGCCAGAGCTTTATCGAACTGCTCAAGTTGCAAACCTTCAACAAATTGCATTTCTAACCGTTCAGCACCTAATCCAACCTCAGCCAATAGCCTCTTGGCCTCATCAACCCTGCGTTTACCCCAGAATTCACCTTCTTCGTAAGCACAGTTATTGCCGGGACATCCAATAACCATCACACCATCTGCACCGTACTCAAAAGCCCTCAATAAATCAATGGCTTTAAGCTTAGCAAGGCATGGAATACCAACAAGAGCTTTTCCGGCATGCTTTTCCTTAATGGTTTCCCTGAGATTAGTAACATCGTATACATCAAAATCACAATATACCACCAGGATTGTCTGGCTTCCATTTCGCGATTTAGCTTCATCAATCGCAACCTTCATACGAGGTTGAATTTCTGCAACGCCGATCATTCGGAACCCAATGGCATCTCCGGGACAGGCAGGGAAGCAAATACCGCAACCCTGACACTGGTCGAATCTAATATCTACACGGCTACCTTCTGTGACTATGGGCACGCCATACGGGCACACTCGTACACAGTTGAGACAGAAAGCACATTTCCCTCTGATCCACTCAGCGCCTGCACCACAGCTTAGACACCTGCGAGCTTCCTTCACCGCTTGTTCCGGTGTGAAGCCGGTCTCAATTTCAGTGAAGTTATCTATACGATCCTTAACTTCCATGAGGGTCAGCTCTTGTCTGTCCTGGTGGCGAACATGCTCTCTGGTGTTATCCTCGAGTTCGCCTATCGGTTCGGGTTCAGGCTCATATTCAGGCTCAACGCCATTAAGATAAGCGTCAACCGCTATGGCCGCTTTTCGGGCATGAGCCATTGCAGCTACTGCAGGGCCAGGCCCCTTGATTATCTCACCGCCGGAAAAAACACCTTTGCGGTTAGTCATGAATGTTTTGGGATCGACGGGAAGCAAGCCTCTCTCATTAAGCTCGATACCCATATCCTTCAGGTAATTGATGATCGAACCCTGCCCGATAGCAAAGACAACCACGTCACCCTCGGCAACTTTCAGGTTCTCATCGTTGTATGTGGGATTGAATCTGCCTTCCTCATCAAAAACGCATAGGCATTCGCGGCACTCAAGCCCTTTAACTTTATTATTGTCATCCAAAGCTACGGCAGTCGGCCCCCAACCGCAGAACTCCATCTCGATATTCTCTTCCTTGCCCTCTTCGATCTCCCAGGGCGATGCCGGCATCTCGTGAGGTTTCTCCAGGCAAGCAATGCGCACTGCATTCGCGCCCTGCCGTCTGGCAGTCCGGGCTACGTCCATAGCTACGTTACCGGAGCCAATAACCACCACATTAGCACCGGGATTTATCATTGATTCGCCGAGCCGGGCTGCTTTCAAGAAAGGCAGGGCCATCAATACATCGGGATGGTCGTTGTTGGTTATGGGAAGTCCCCGACTATCGGAAAGGCCCATCATCAACATGACGGCATTAAAACCATCTTTTTCCAGATCATCAATGGTCAGGTTTGTTCCCAGGTCCATTCCATGCTTAAACTCAACTCCCATAGCAGCAATGGCATCTACGTCATTTTTGATGGTAGGTACCGGCAATCGATACGAAGGAACTCCCCATCGAACTGCTCCTCCAAAATCCTCCTGCCGCTCAAATACGGTGACGCTGTGTCCGGCCAGCGCAAGATCGTGCGCTGCAATTAGCCCTGCGGGTCCTGCACCAATTATGGCTACTTTCTTACCAGTGGAAGGCGCCGTCTCTTTAGGAATATAAGGATTTGGGGCATTTTCCATCACATATCGCTTGATTCCCCGAATCGATAGCGCATCATCAACCGTTAAACGCCTGCAATCCTCTTCGCAGGGATGGGCACAAATAGCACCACAAATGGAAGGCAGGGGATTATCCTGCCTGATCAAAACTGCTGCCTCGTCCAGCCTTCCCTGGGCCACGAGAGCAATATACCCTCTTATATCCTGATGAAGCGGGCATCTGGCCTGGCAGGGAGGCATCACCTGAGGCTCAACAGCAGCCTTTGTTTCGACATCTTGAGTCATGTTTTTCCTCCCTAACTACAATCCGGCAGCGGCCAGGATATCAGGGACAACGCCCTCACGTCCGATGGCCATAATATGCACTCCGTCACAGATTTTCTCATCCTTGATCTGCTTGATCATTCGGC
>CAZWIP010000428.1:0-2250 GCA_964634125.1 uncultured Dehalococcoidia bacterium | reverse complement strand
TGGACTTGGAATACATCACCCATGCCGATCCGCTCAACACTACCAAGCTCATACCTGAACCATAGAATATCGATGTAAATAGATACTCCTACCCGGAGCTCAGGCCTGCTGACAGGTCTGAGTTCCGGGTACTGTCAATGAACATCGGAATCCAACCGCCAGTGATGGAATGATAAATATGGGCAGTATTGAGGTGTTGCTGGTGATGAGTCAGTACCGAATCTGTGTCATTGAATTGGAATATGCTACTCAGGTGAAACCTTTAGGGACTTTCCACCTGTTTGACAAACCGTAAAAACATAAGTAACTCATACAGACAAATCGTTGAAAAACAAAGGATACAATGGTAGATATGGCCAAATTGGATGATGTTGCATTAATGGATGGCATCGCTCAAGCCGAATTGATCCGTTCAAGACAGATCCAGCCAATTGAACTTGTTGATGCGGCTATTGCGCGAATTGAATTATTGAATCCGATCTTGAATGCGGTGATCACACCCATGTATGAACAGGCACGTGTTTTGGCTTTTGAGGGATTGCCCGATGGACCGTTTAGCGGTGTGCCGTTCCTGCTGAAGGACCTGATTGCCACTTATGCCGGAGTGCGGATGACCGGTGGGTCCAGATACCTGATGGACTTCATACCTGATCATGATAGCGAGTTGGTGGCGAGATTGAAGCGAAGCGGATTGATTGTAGTAGGCAAGACCAATACGCCGGAACTGGGACTGTCTTCGACGACCGAACCGGTTGTATTCGGACCCTGCCGCAATCCCTGGGACGTGAATCGGTCCACCGGTGGTTCCAGTGGCGGTTCCGCCGCCGCGGTTGCTTCAGGTATGGTGCCAATGGCACATGCTGGTGATGCGGGCGGATCGATCCGTATTCCCGCTTCATGCTGCGGAGTATTTGGATTGAAGCCAACACGGGCGCGTAATCCTCTCGGCCCCGACTTCGGTGATCTTCGCAGCGGGTTCGTCTGCGAACATGCCATCACCCGATCGGTCAGGGACAGTGCCGCCCTACTAGATGTAACTTGCGGTCCGGATTTGGGTGATCCTTACTGGGCGCCACCTCGGCTACAACCTTTCTTTGAAGAAGTTGGCGTTGATCCCGGAAAGCTGAATATCGCCTTTACAACGGCCACTGCCAATGGCAAACCGGTTCATCCTGTCTGTATTGAAGCAGTCCGTGATACCGTACAGTTGTGCTCTGAATTGGGTCACAATGTAGTGGAAGATTGGCCAACGATGGATGTTGATGTCATAGGAGAAGCTTTTGGTACCATGTTTAGCGCCACCTGTGCTTCCTCAATCGATTGGTTTGCGTCACAGACAGGCCGTGTCCCTTCCGTGGATGGATTTGAACCGTCCACCTGGATCATGTACGAGATGGGGAAGGCCCAAAGCGTTTCAGATTATCCAGCCGCAGTCATGAAACTGCAAAAGATATCCAGGGACGTTGCTCGGTTCTTTACTAGGTACGATATCTGGCTAACGCCTTCCTTGGCAGAACCTCCAGTACCCATTGGAGCATTTGATTCACCCGAGGATCCCTGGCAGGGCATGATCCGTGCCGGAGAGTTCACTCCTTTTACGGGGATGGCCAACTTCACCGGACAGCCTGCCATGTCCGTACCTCTTTTCTGGAGTAAGGAAGGTTTGCCTATCGGAACTCAGTTTGTCGGACGATTTGGAGATGAAGCTACACTATTTCGACTTGCCAGTCAAATCGAATCGGCTAGGCCATGGGCTGATAGATGGCCACCCAATATTGATTGAATGTTCTACCCACTTGTTCCGTATCTTAATTAAAATGAATTGATTACAGGATGTCAAAATTAAATGCCATACTGCTCGTTGTCTTCATAGCCCTCATGTGGAGCAGTGCTGGAGTTCTTGTTAAGCTCATATCTTGGAATCCCATAGCCATCGCTGGTGTGCGAAGTGCTATAGCCGCGGTTGTCATATACATATTCCTTCGTAGGTCGCATCGTCTTACCTTTGAACGGCCTAGTCTACAAATTGGCGGTGCGATTGCCTTCGCTAGCACTCAGTTGTTGTTTATTTCAGCGATCAGATTAACCACTGCGGCAAATGCTGTGTTTCTTCAGTATGCAGCTCCTATATATGTAGCCATTTTTGGGGTATGGTTTCTTAAGGAAAGAGCTTCTCGACTTGATTGGATCACTATTATCTTTATAGGGCTATCCCTTTCGTTGGACTACCTACTACATGTTGTGTTTGGG
>CAZWIP010000427.1:0-2257 GCA_964634125.1 uncultured Dehalococcoidia bacterium | reverse complement strand
TTTTTCGCTTTCGATAGCCCGGATCGATCCGCTGCCTCACCAACTCGAAGCGGTCTATGATTATTTTCTAAAACTTCCCAGGATAAGATTCCTCTTGGCGGATGATCCCGGAGCAGGAAAGACCATCATGGCTGGCCTGCTACTGAAGGAGCTAAAAATCCGGGGCCTGATAAATCGGATACTGATTGTCGCTCCGGCCAGCCTTTGCTTTCAGTGGCAGCGGGAAATGAGAGAAAAGTTCAGGGAACACTTCGATTTAATGAACGGTGACGTACTCAGGGCAACCTACGGGGTGAATCCTTGGAAGGATAAAAAGCAAGTCGTTACATCGATTTCTTGGGTTTCCCGCATTGAAGACGCAAAGGAAAGCCTTCTGCGTAGCCGGTGGGATCTCGTAATTGTCGATGAAGCCCACAAGATGAGCGCAGCCAGCCGGGAAAAGAAGACTCTGATGTACCAACTTGGCGAAGCCCTCTCTCAACAGACAGACCACTATCTCATGATGACAGCCACTCCCCATAAGGGCGATCCGGAGAATTTCTGTCTCTTCCTCGAACTGCTTGATCGCGATGTCTACGGCGATGTGAAGAGCCTGGAAGACGCGATGCAGCGTAACGAAGCGCCCTTCTATCTTCGTCGCATCAAAGAAGCTCTCGTGACATTTCCAGATCCCGAAACAGGTAAATCAAAAAAACTATTTACGAAACGTGATGTCCAGACGGTCGGCTTTCAAATCAACGATGAAGAACTCGACTTTTATGACGCCCTCACCAGGTATGTGGAATACCAATCCATGAAAGCAAGTGAAGAAAAATCTCCCCGGGCCAGGGCTTTGACATTTATCATGGCCATGCTACAGCGGCGTTTTGCTTCCAGCACATGCGCGGTCCGCCGGAGTCTGGAGCGCATGCGGGCCGTGCGTGAAAAGATATTGGCTGATCCGGAAGCTTATCGGCAACAACAGATTGAACGTAAGCTCCCGGATGATTTCGAGGACCTCCCGGAAGATGAGCAGCAGCTGATCGTTGACGATTTAGAAAAGATCGTAGTCTCGGTCAACCCTGCAGACCTGCAGGAAGAGATTTTACAGCTGGGCAAACTCATCGACCAGGCACTGGTCCTGGAGCAACGTGAAGTTGAGACGAAGCTCGTTAAACTGCGGGAGGTCATGACGGAGCACGGTATTTTCGATGATCCCAAGATGAAACTGTTGTTGTTCACGGAGCATAAAGATTCCCTCGATTATCTTGTTGGCAAGCTTCAGGAATGGGGTCTCACGGTTACGCAGATTCACGGGGGAATGAAACCCGGCGACCGTGATAAGCCTGGTACCCGCTTGTATTCGGAACGGATTTTCCGGGAAGAAGTTCAGGTCATGGTAGCCACGGAAGCGGCCGGGGAAGGTATTAACCTTCAGTTTTGTTGGTTCATGATCAATTACGATATACCCTGGAACCCCGTCCGGCTCGAGCAGCGCATGGGTCGTATTCACCGTTATGGCCAGGAAAAAGACTGCCTTATCTTAAATTTCGTGGCTACCAACACGCGTGAGGGCCGGGTGCTTCAACGTCTGCTGGACCGGTTGCGGGAGATCCGGGCTGAGTTGGGGACTGATCAGGTATTTGATGTAGTGGGCGAAGTGTTCCCGTCCAATCTCCTGGAGAGAATGATTAGGGAAATGTACGCTCATAACCTGACCCTCGATGCCATTGAAGATCGTATCGTTGACCAGATAGACGCCAATCGGTTCAGGCAAATAACAGAGCATGCTCTGGAAGGTTTGGCCAAGCGCGAGCTCAACCTGTCGGTCATCGTGGGTAAATCCGCTGAGGCGAAGGAACGGCGGCTCGTCCCCGAGGTCATCGAAAGTTTCTTTAAGGAAGCCGCTCCTATCACAGGCGTACATCCCAAAGCGGCAAGAGGCCATCCTCATGTATATCAGGTGGGGAAGATACCCAAGAACCTTTGGCCCCTTGGTGAACGGTTGGAAGATCGGTTTGGCAAGCTGGGACGGGAATACCGCAGGATTGTGTTTGATAAGGAAATTCTCAAGAAGGACGCAACCTTGGAGTGGATAACTCCCGGCCATCCTCTGTTTGAAGTGGTCAGGACCGAGGTCCTTGAGCGTGTCGAGAATGACCTGCGTCGTGGGACTATATTCTTTGATTTGCATCATTCGACTCCATACAAGCTCGATGTCTTCTCCGCTTCTGTAAATGACGGGCGTGGGAATGCTATTCACAAGAGGTTGTTTGTA
>CAZWIP010000426.1:0-2261 GCA_964634125.1 uncultured Dehalococcoidia bacterium | reverse complement strand
GATCTATTCAAATATCGAGGAGATGCCGCCAAGAGATCGCTCTGCATCCCTTCAATAATGACGGCTTATCGATGTTGGCAACCAACACACCCGGTTCTGCATGATCACCTGCAAGATTTCGCCACTTAAACAATCCTTCCGCGTGGCCGGGCAAAAGCGTGGCGGTCGACTTTACCTCAACCGGATAGAGGCGATTGTTTCGATCGATAATAAGGTCGATTTCTAACCCTGTCTTTGATCGCCAATAATAGAGTTCCGGTCTTTCTCCCCGGTGATAAAATGTTTTTACCCACTCAGAGATCACTATTGTTTCAAAAAGATGCCTGATCATCGGCCCGTTTAACGTCGGTTCCCTGTCGTGCAACCCCATGAGATATGTCGCTATGGCCGGGTCTAAAAAATATAATTTCGGGCTTTTCACAATACGCTTTCCAAAGTTTCTAAAATGGGGAGGCAGAAGATAGATCTGATAACTGGCTTCGAGAATGCTGACCCATTTCTTTATTGTCGGAACACTGACGCCCACATCCCTTGCGATATCCGATAAGTTGAGTATCTGTCCGGTTCGTCCCGCACAAATTCTTAAAAACCGATCAAACGTATTGAGATCTCCAACATTAACGATTTGACGAACATCTCGCTCCAAATAGGTTTGTATATGGACAAATTTAAATTTCAAGTTTAATTTTGTCCATATTGGCGAATGCGGCACTAATTGCCACCGAAGTACCTGGACAAGTGCCATGGAGATGGGGAATGACCAATCATTACAATCGTTGAGGTTCATTATGAGTATCTGTTGTCCTGCATCCGAAAAAGAAGCCCGCCGGATCCGAAGGCGTTTAGGGAGTGCACCAGTAAGAACTCATTTCTACGGTCTCAGGGGTCAGTGTTATTCCTGCTATATGTTGAAAAAATTGAAGATATTTGTTAAAAAGATATCATGAACCTACAAATCTCTCATAGCCCAAAAGATGAGACAATTGAAGCCAAAGTTAGATGGTTTCGTTCCCTTAGCCTCTCCGAGAGAATGAACCTTTTATGCAGTTTCACAGATATAGCCCTGGATATAAATCCTCAGCTTTCGGATAAAAAGCATGCTGAACAGACTGAAGGGCGTATTCAAATCATTACAGCAGCATGATGTCAAATATGTGATCATCGGAGGGATCGCCGCTGTCCTTTACGGTGTACCGAGAGCTACTTTTGATGTGGATATCCTCATTGAAGCCACTCCTGAAAATGCCCAACGTTTCCTCGACGCCTTAGTGGATGCTGGTATGGGAACCGCCAGCATGACCAATACCGATGAGATCTTATCAAATGAAATCACCATATTCAAAGATCGTGTTCGCATTGATCTCCAGATCATAACCCCAGGATTAAAGTTTGATGAGGCTTGGGAAAGAAAAGAAACCATGGATTATCAGGGACAGAGCTTTCACGTTGTTTCATTAGAGGATCTTAAGAAATCTAAAAGAGCAGCTGGTAGAAAAGTTGATCTGGAGGATGTCCGACTTTTAGAACTTCCGGACGAAGAAGATTCGACGTAATCAAATAGTAATTTAACCATCCAGTCAATCCTGTCAGCCAGACAACATTATAAACCGGAGTGTATAGGGGCACACTTTAAAAGGCAAAGGGTCGGCATCCATCCACTCTTATGCAGCCCGGCTGACTTCGGTATCAATCCTCTGGCCGATATCCCTTTCGGCTATTGCCAGATCATACCTGGTTTGAAGGTTCATCCAGAACCTTGCACTGTTTCCAAAGTATCTGGATAATCGCATTGCAGATTCAGCTGAAATTCCACGTATGCCGTTGATGATTTGGTTGATGCACCGGACAAATGATGTGGGATCCGTCCGGGAGATTCAACCACTCGAAAGATCCAGTTTATCATCGACCGCAACCTTACCCGGGACAAGGCACTTCAATAAGCCGTGATCTCCTCGTGTTCAAACAATAAATAATCCACGATTTTAAACTAGAAAACGTATCCACATCCCTCAAGAATTGATGATTTGCACAGTAATTTTACATTTGACTTGTACACCGTTTGTACATATAATTGATATATGAGTTTCGAGTGGGATCGAAATAAGGCAAACGCAAACCTAAAGAAACATGACATTGATTTTGCCGATGCGGTTACGGTTTTTGATGATTCGAAAGCCATCACCATCGATGATCCCGATCACGGAGAAGAAAGATTTATTACAATCGGTATGGATGCTTATGGACGCATTCTAGTTGTGATT
>CAZWIP010000425.1:0-2263 GCA_964634125.1 uncultured Dehalococcoidia bacterium | reverse complement strand
CCTGCCCGTTCCGAATCGGGGGCATGGAGTTGCAATGCCGTGGTCAGATTCACAACAATCATTCCAATCCCGATACCTATGCCGAGCAGTGCGCACCAGGCGGATATTGCGGAAGTTGTAACAGCCGCACAACCGAACATCACGCCAACGGCGAGACTGACGGCGGCGATAAAACGGAACCGGCTCCCCCGGGGTTTGAATATTCCGGCCGCTATGAAACCACCCATGATACCCAGGGTATAGGCCCCGATGAACAGCCCGAACCGGGAATCGGGAATTCTGAGGACATGTTCGGTATAAAAGGGCAGGGCCACCGGCAGTACTGACAGGCACAGATGAAACGCTGCGATAAACAGCAGCAGTTGCCGCATCCGCTTGTCACCCATCATGCGGCTCAGAAGATCGAATGTCTGCCTGAGCGTCGAACCGGATGTCCCGGACTTTTGCGGGTGTACTGCCTGTTGATCGTTCCTGATACTGTAATGCTTCAGACGGAATTGGAGTTTTACCCCATTTCTGTTAGTTGGTTAGCTGTATAGCCTTGGGGCATGAAATTTGTTGTTTGTGTTTTTTCCTTGAGCCGCTTCATTTTTCTTTTTTGCCTTGCTGTCTCGAGTTTGCGGTCCCGTTCTTTGCAGATGACCGTTTCCCGGCCTTCCAGTTTATCCTTCGGCGCGATATATCCGATTGCACTATGGAGACGTTCGTTATTGTAGTACTCAACGAATCGACTCACGAGCCTCTGCGCATCCTCCAGTGAGAGAGGGGTGCCAGGCCGGATGCATTCACCCTTGATCGTCTGATGCCACCGTTCGACCTTGCCGTTGCTCTGGGGATAGTAAGGCGATGTCCGGACATGGGTCATACCCGACATGCGGATATACGTCTTGAAATCTTTCGCGATGAACTGCGGCCCATTGTCGGTGATAATCCGCGGGAAAACATCGGGAAATCGTTCCCGGGCGCGCTGCATAATCACCTCCACGTCACCTTCCGTCATCGACGGCCGAATTTCCCAGTGCACGATATACCGGCTACACCCATCCAGCAGACTACACAAGTAATAAAAGGTGCCGCAAATATTCAAGTACGAAATGTCCACATGCCAATGCTCATGCGGATGCAGCGGCTGGGTGAAACCGGTGCCTTTCTGCGAGACCTTTTGGTTCCATCGTCGGAGCAGGCCGGCGCCGCTCAGTACCCGATACACACTGCTCGGACTCACCGCGACAATATCGCGGTCCAGCATCATAAAAGCCAAACTGCGATACCCCTCCAACGGGTGGTCCGCACGAAAATCCACGATCGCCTGCTTCTCCCATGCTTCCAGCCAAAAATCTCGGGGAATCCAGGCGTTGTGCTCATTGACGTGCCCATAGCGCCGGTTCCAATGATGCCACGTGCTCGATGAAAGAGCAAGCCACGACAAGAAACAGACCATCGGAATCTCAGCTGTTTTGGCCCAGTGGCGCACAAAATCTACAATGGTATCCCGGGTGTCCGAGGGCACCCACCGGCCGGTCAAAGGTCCCCAAGACTTTTTTTTAGCTGAATGTGCTCCTCCATGAGTTCGGATAAGACTTCGTTCTTACGGCGTAACTTCTCTTCTAACTGGGCCGTCCGACGTTCGGCAGACTTCTGCTGCTGATTGGTCGTCTTTTCAAATGCCGCCGCTCCGTTCTCGAAAAACTGCTTCTGCCAACGATAGAATACCGTGGGCTGCAAACCCAGTTCGTCGCATAAATCAGACACCGGAACCTGTTCCACCAGGTGACGGCGGAGGATCGAAACCTTCTCGTGCGGAGTGTAATGCTTGCGTGGTTTCATCGAGTTCTCCTGCGTTCGTGTGTACCTAATTTACGAATGGGAAAACTCCAATTCACGCTGAACCAAGACAGATCAAGCTCCTGCGCTCGTTTTGCCTCATAGATGGCTTCCTCGTGACGCTCGGTGACTGTCAATAAGAAGGAATACCACAAATGAATAAGGGCGGAGTTCGGGTTCAACTGAAGGGCTTGCCTGAATTCTTGCTCTGCCACTGTCCAATTCCAATCATAAACTGTGCTGATATAACCCAATGAAGCGTGGGCTTCTGCAAGGGTGTTGTCTATCTCCAGAGCCTTATTCGCGTATTCTTTTGATCTGGGGCATGCCTCGTTTGGTGGTACATTTCCAAAATGGGAGCTCCACCAGTAGACCGTTGCCAGCCCAGTATAAGCAAGTGCATAATGCGGATCCTTTTGAAGCGCCTGCTCGTAACATT
>CAZWIP010000424.1:0-2265 GCA_964634125.1 uncultured Dehalococcoidia bacterium | reverse complement strand
GCCTCTCGTTTCTGATAATCAGTTTGGAACCACTCGACATTAACAGCACCGTAAAATAGCCGATCACTCTGATATCTAATAAGATCTCCCAGATGTGCTTTCATAGACTATTCCCTTCCCTTATATCAGATCATCATAGATTCTTTGCCAGATACCATCCACCGGAACCATTGGCCGCAATATCCAAGGGTTCATATGTCTATCGACATCCAAAATCCCCTTTCGCTCCATCAGATCAAGCACCCTTTTTACACTAGTAGCATCCCATCCTGGTATAGACCGCCAGCCAACTTTTGCATCCAGTTCTGTCACCGTTATTTGAGTATTGGGAGGGAAATGGTTACTCATCTGTTGCAAGACCCAAGCACCATAGGCAAAACCGAGTTCTTCTATAATTGGAGCAGGCTCTTGACTAATCACACCTTCTATTTCAGATTATGCTCCACAAAGACTAAACGCAGCCGAATCCTCATACATACCCACTAAAGGACCGATGAGATTGGTATCTTCCTTTTTATAGGTAAGTCTCAGGTACTCATCCAGCTTTTCACGCGAAAACCGCACGCCCAAACGTTGGCTACCCTGAAAGAAAACGTAATACCACACATCAGCCCCGATTAGAGGTCCACATAGATTAAAATGAGCGATCCACTGTGTAATGGCTTCCTTCAGATGAGGATCTTCAAAAAGGACAACACGACCAAACGGCGTCAGTTCTGGTCTCTTAACAGCAGATCTCACATCACCGGCTAAGTGGATTAACCCCATACCACGTGAATAATCCAAGATTGCAGAAACCTTCCCACTGCTCTTACCCATTGGTATGCCGGTTTCATCTCGTATTTCTTGATAAGTACCAGATTTCTGTGCAGCGGCAAATCTCAGCATCGCATGTATATATTGCCGCTCAGGCTTGAACGTATTGTGGAATCTTCGCGGTAAACGCGTATTCTGCTGTGCAGTATCAGCCATAAAATTCTCGATGTTGAAGAGCCGTAACTCCTATACGATATGCTTTTAGCTCCAGTTTTCCTGTTGTCTGGTTCAAACTCTGTCCTAATGAATAACACTCCCCTTTTTTCAAAGAAGACAAACGCGACATCCAAGTATCAGTCCGTTCACTAGTAGAGACAGCTGCAATATCTGCATACGTCCGCAGCTCAGTATCTGCAGGGCGGAAGAAAAGCTTATGGGCAGCATTGAAGAGTCGATCCCGTTCATCTCGTTCTAAGCTACTCATGATTTGTGTTGCAAGAATCAGGGAAAAGCCAAATTTCCTACCTTCACGCAACATCTGTGCTAACGGAGCTCCATCTTGATGATCCAGATTTTGCACTTCATCTAGCACTAGAACACGGGAGCTCTCTTGTGTTCCGCATGTGCGATAGTACCAAAATGCATCTATCAACGAAAATTCCGTTATCAATCGAGCAGAGTCCCTAAGAAAACCAGCGAGTTGGATGATATGGCATCTGTGTTGTGGATCGGTAAACATCATCTCCCAACTACCGGCATCCTCTCCACCGAATGGCTTTTGGTCCGTAAATGGCAAGATCTTACTCAGAAGGCTCCTTGCTGAACTACCTGCAGTCCCCTTCTCATCTGCCATTAATTCAAGAGTGGGACCCAAATCATCTAACGTCATGGTTTTAGCAGCGCTGCCAATCCCCTCTTTTATAGCTTGATATAGTGCCGATTTTTGCTGATCTCCGAGGTTATACACCTCTGAAAAAACACCGCTAACTCGCTGTGCAGTATTGGCAGCGCCTTCTAGGATAGACTCATCACCAATAAGTTCGACCTGTTGCCGAAATGGGTTGATAGGAAGTGGATATTTTCTCACGATATGTTGTTTGGGTTGTAACAGATCTGAAAATTCACATTCAAGCTGATTCTGTGTAAAGCCGTTTGTATAATCAATGATGAGAGAATTTTGACGATGATAACCCAACTCACAAAGTAGACATTGGATGGTGTATGTTTTGCCCATACCAGAAGCGCCAAAAATCAACATATGCCGATTGCTGAGCTCATCGTGTCCATATTCCCAATAAATGCTATAAATGCGGGTGCGTCTCTAATTTTCCCATAGCTGCCGATAATGCCTTTGAAAACATCTCTTACCGATTCAGTCACCAGACATTGCCTGGCGCCGGGAAAGGGTACGAACCGTTTGCACACTTCATTAAGCGCTGACAATTTGTCAGGTTCGATTGGCTGGCTTGCATCAAAATGTCTGCGTGACCTTCGCTTTTCAATAGCGGG
>CAZWIP010000423.1:0-2267 GCA_964634125.1 uncultured Dehalococcoidia bacterium | reverse complement strand
GGATTTCTGAAATAATAAATTCCTCTGTCCTGAAGTCATCTCGACCTGACCATTGCTTCAATATCTCAGGTGTTCGTCTATCCAAATCGATAGCTAAGAAACGCTTGTTTTCGTCATCGTAGTCATCCCAAATTAATACAAATTCAGTTTCATCAACGGGGATATAAAAATCAACAACTCCTGTTTCTTCTCCTCCATGATACAATTCAGTCCTCAATTCACCAAATGGACCATCCTTTAGTAGAGTGGCTTTGTTATCATAGGGGTGATAGACTTTCCCGTGACTACCGACCAGTTCAAAATCTCTGTAGCTAATTAACTGTGAAGCTGTTTCACTATTGACATTCACAACTTTTACAGTGATTAATGCATATTCCATCCCTTCTTCTGGATATTTATTGGCGTACGCTTCACCTAACATTGTCCAAACTCTTTCACCTGCAATACTGTCAAGCACGGTAATCTCAATACCTGAAGGTGTCAACAATGACTCGCCCATTGGCACTGGATTTTCCCTCGTCAAACCGGGAGTAGGTTTGACGGATGGTTCCGGCATGGGTGTATGTGTATTAGTGACTACCGGTGCTTGAGTTGGGTATGGTGAAGGGCTCTCTACCAGCATTGGCGTAGGCGTTGACGTCTCAGCTACGACGGCAGGAACTATCTGATCTGGAGGAGTGGGGGAGGCAACTGTTGGTGATGCAGGTTGTTTCGTCGGCGAAGGCTGGTCAACAACTGCGGCAGATTGATCCTGGGTAACCGCATCGCCTGAAGTATCAGTATCACCCCCACACCCAATCAGAGCCACAACTGAGAGCAAAACAGCCAGAACAATGACGAGTCGCATAAGTACCTCCTTTTTAACACGTCATTATACTCCATTTGGCGGCAGTTTTAAACTATCCAAGGAATTCGTGGAAAATCTGGAGGTCTATGTGTTGTACATCTAGAGTCGCGATGATAGTGCTTCGTTCAAATCATCACACTTTTTCTGCCATATTCGCAACGGCTTTCGTTTCAACTATTTCTATTGTCTCTTTCGGATTCATGGCTATTTCAAACGCTTCCGCTGTTGCCTGTTGGAAATCTTCCGTCAAATGTGAATAAGTGTCCAGAGTTATTTGGATTGACGCATGTCCCAACCGTTCTGATATCGCTTTGATTGGTACACCCTGGTCAAGCAATAGGCTCGCGTGTGTATGTCGAAGATCGTGAAATCTTAGTGAAGGAAATCCAGCTGTTTTCGCGACCTCCTTGAATCTTCGAATAACCGCGTCCGGGCAAATCGGATCTCCGTCCACATTTGAGAATATTAGAGCATTTTCATCCCATTCTAAACCAGCGGATTCCCGAAACTTTTTTGATTTGAGTTTTATGTCTATTAGAAGCTTAACCGCGCTTGCTGGCAAAATAATCAACCGTCGTGAATATTTCGTTTTCGGTGCTTTCGGTTTCAATTTCTTGCCAGTCACCCGGACTATGACTTGATTGACGTTGAGTTTTCCTTGCTGTAAATCAATGTCTTTCCAGCGCAAACCTAGCAATTCACTTCGCCGCATACCAGTATAGACAGCTAAAAAGGTCAATGGATAGTCTGAAGTGTCTTTGCTGGCTTCCAATAGCTTTGTTATGCCTTCCCTATCCAATGTTTTGAGGTTTTTTCGCTGTGGACCAGGGGCTTTTATTGAATTACACACATTACGGCCCAGGATTTCCCATTTAACGGCGTCTTTCATGGCTTGACTCAATACTCTGTGTGCATATTGGATTGACCTTGAAGAAAGCCCTTTTTGCCGCATCTGTTTATGAAGCTCGCTGACATGATCGGGTTTCAATAATATCAGTGGAATATGCCCAAGTACCGGCTTCAGATAACGCCTTGCTATGCCTGCATAATCATGAGCTGTTTTTTCTGATAAGTATTGTGCTTTGTAATTAAGCCATTTATCCAAATGTTGCGCGACGGTCAAATCCGGTTTATCAATGGGAATACCTTTGTCCATTTCATTCAGTATTTCCCTCATCCTGGCTTCAGCCTTCCGTTTTGAACCGTGAAAAGTAACAAACTTCCGTTTTCGCTTTCCTTCTCCGTCTTTGCCCAAGTCTATGGTGAGTTACCATGTATTTGTTCCTCGATTTCTAATACTTCCTTTCATATGTCCCCCTTTCATATCATAATGTATTCATAACACTATCATAACATTGCTATCGAATCAATAGTGTTATGATTGTGTGTTATGGTAGTGGGGGCAAAATGAAGTTATTTA
>CAZWIP010000422.1:0-2267 GCA_964634125.1 uncultured Dehalococcoidia bacterium | reverse complement strand
TTCAAGGCGTCTTTCTTCAAGATATCTCCGAAATGCCTTGGTTGCTTGACAAAAATCTTTGCGAGTAGTTTTGGAAAAACCTTGCTCTACCAGATAGTCGAGAACAGTCTGAACCGCTTTGTCGTACTGTTGGCACATCTGAAAACCTCCTTTTGGTTTTCTTCAGTATTTCCGATAGAACGATACAAAGCGAGCATTATCCTCAGGATTCAGGCGGTAAATCCAAAATTCTTGCTTTCTACTAAGGATTTACTTGAATCCTGAGGATTATGAAATCCTGAGCATAAAGCAACGTTATTATCTGGAGTCAGGTAGGCGTACTTCAGATACCTGACCAGCCGCTTATACTCAGTCAGTGTGTAAGAGACCGCCTTGCCTAATAGACTTTCATCAGGAACGGTTTTTGACATGGCATTCAGCCATTTCTTGAACTTTCGGAAAATAGGCGCAGCCGCTTTTCTTCGATCAATCACAAACCTTTGCACCGGCAGGTCCGCTGCTCTCAGCTCCCGCTCCACCCGATAAAGATCCTTTATAAACTGCAAACCCACCTTCGCTTGGCCCTTCTTATTTGCACCTATATAGGCCTCATAAAACTTCCGCCTCGAGTGCAGCATACACCCCACATGCCAGATACCCGCCCACGCTCCAACCGAATTATAGCCTCTGTAACCGTCGGTCTGAAGCGATCCGCGATAGCCTTCCAGCAGCGACTCAGCTATTTCTCCTCTGCGATGCGGCGAGTAATTATAGAGCACTATTCGATGCCCATCTTCCTGCGTCCCCACCATGACCCACATATATGACTTGGTACTTGCCGGCCTGTTCGGTTCTGTCAGAACCTGCAGTACCGTCTCATCCATATTTATCAGCGGCCCTGCTCGGATGTACTCGCGAAGTAGGTCAAGATAATCTCCACAAGCACCAGATGCCTTTATCACCCAGTTGCACATGCTCTGACGCGTTATGAGTATTCCAAACCTGGCGAATATCTTCTCTTGACGGTAAAACGGAAGCGCATCGGCAAACTTACTGACGACGATGTAGCTTAACAGGCTTGGCGTCACTATGCTGCGCGGGATTATACGCTTCTCTCGACCCACAAAGATGACTCCTGGTTGACTCCCATCGTCATCAAACTCTGCACAATCAATTTCCCCATATTTGTAATATTCATGACGGTTGACCTTGATTTGCGCAGGGATAAACTCAATCTCTTCGCGTATATCTTTGTCGATTACCGGTCGAAGCTTTCCACAATCGCCGTGTTGTGGACATGTTTCCTTTTGACAGGCTCTCTGTTCCTCTGAAAACTCGTGCGGTATTACTGTACGTGGAAAATCCGGCGGTATCGGCCTTCTGCCCTTCTTACCTTTCTTCCGTGTGTAGGTTATACGCTCTGTTTGAAATGATTTATCAGGATCTGCCTCACACACTCCCGCTTCTGCTTCATCGAAGAGCCTTGATTGCCTCTCATCTTCACCGGTCCACTTTTCGCTCGAACGGGCAAATCTGTAATTCTCCAATAGCCTCACTTGTTCCATGAGAATCGCATTACGCTTTTCTAATTCTGCAATGAAAGTATCTTTACCGGTGATGGCCGCGTCTTTATCTGCGATAATGCTGTTCTTCTGTGTGAGTAGTTGTCTTAGCAGTTCGATGTCATCGGGTAACTCCGATGTCATCGTCCCCTCCCGTAATACCATGACAAGAAACAGTGTATCATAATCTGGTATATTGGTACAGAGTTTTTATCAATAAACCGACTGAAACTTCACTTCTTTATGTGCTTCCCAGAAGTTGATTCCCGACAGAAGCATTCGCAGCTTTTCAAGATCAATCTCTTCGACTTCACTGCGATTCATAGGCCAGGGAAATCGGGCTCGCTCTAAACGTTTCATCCAAACGCAAAAACCAGAACGATCCCAATACAGTATCTTCAAAAGATGCCGTCGTTGATTGCAGAATAAAAACAGCGCCCCGGAAAACGGATCAAGCTTCAGCTCCTCCTGCACAACGATCGATAGACCGTTAATCTGCTTGCGCATATCGGTCTTGCCAGGCTTCACATAGATACTCACCTTCTCTAAATCCACTATCATAATGCTGCCTTCAACGCTCTGAATATTCGTGCCAGCAGCTCCTCGCTTTCATGGCCGCTCAGTTTCACTTGGATTTCTCCGACCCGTACCGTGGGAGTATTCCTGCCAACAATTGGCACTGAAGCTAGCTTACTCACCCTAACTATTGAGTTGTCGTCGTTGTTC
>CAZWIP010000421.1:0-2268 GCA_964634125.1 uncultured Dehalococcoidia bacterium | reverse complement strand
ATGCACTTTAAATATCTAAAGATCAATTGTCATTTTTGTTACATTTTAAAGGCAGTAATCGTGTATTGCAATAACGTCGCGCTTCACCCGTTTGGTATTGACGGGCGCAAAGCGACCGGCAATGCCAAATCGTGGTGCAAGCGCTGGTTAGGTCGTTCCTTGCTTACAAGTAGCAAGAAACTCTTCAGAGAACCGTTTGATCCTGTCACGCATCCAAGCAGCGTAGTTATCAATGCGTTCTCCGTTGATCGCAGGCGGTATTGCGGAATGGTACTGCAACTGACCGTCGTGGTCCGCGATCTCCATCCTAAACATTACTTGTTGAACGACCTGTGTGGGATGGAGTAGTTGGTGCCTCAATCCTGTTGCTTCATCAATCCATTCTTCTTTGTTCTTGAGCACAAGCGCATTCAATTCCCCAGTCACGGTTTTTTTACCAGTAGGCACATTGCGCTCAAGTGCGTTGAGCACGCGGCCACCAACTACCCCACGCTGTTTGTGAAAACCGTTGACCTGAACGTTTACAATGTGCTCACTTGAAAGCAACTGAACAAGCAGGTCCAACAGGCTCTTTATGCTGGAGAAGAACCCTTCAATGCTCAGATGGACTGCCGGGACCTCGCAATAGTGCTCCACCTTGGATAGGTCCCAAGGCTGGTCCTGCCAGTACTGGTTCAGTGTCTCGAAATGTGGTTGACAAAGCGTTTTCGCCTCGCGACACGCCTCAGAAAGGCGGGTGCAGCCGTAAAGGAGAACGGCGTATTTGGTCGAACATGACTACACTATGCCCTTGCTGCGCCCCTGCCACTCATTTAAGTTGAAGACCTCAACGCTCGGTACGCTGGCCGGGTGAAGGCAGATTGCCGGGATTTTTTGCCTATTGTGAGTTTCATCTATCATTTCGTCCCCTCCCACAATATATTGTGTCGACATTTAATGCCTTAAAATGCAGGATGTCTTGCCTACATCATACATTACATAAATAGATGATTTGTCAATGAAATCATACGCTTTATTAATTTATAGTTTTTTGATCACTAAAAAAGCCCCGCCGATTTGACGGAGCTTTTTGTTATGCCGCTTTTATTTCGTATCCCAATCAAAACCACTTGCATAATGACCTGTTGGAATGAAGAAAAGTTAGAGTTCATCTAAAAGCTCTTGTCTTTCTTTGTCGTATTCGTCTTTAGTAATAAGATTATTTTCATATAGTTTCTTTAATTTCTCTAATCTTGTGTAAACTGAATTATCACCTGTTGATAGTTTCTCGCTTTTTGAACCGGGGATAGGGGTCTTTTCCTCTATTGTTTTGGCAGTTGAATTAGGCGAGTTCTGAGCTTTGTTGAATACTATGTACGCGACAAGAGTACTATTGGGATTATCCATTGGTCTTTCTTCCAAGTATGTCTTTGTAACGTATTCGGAGGCATAAATACCTATTGCTCCAAAATACGCTCCAGCTCCCCTCCAGGCCATATCACAGGCAAAGTGACGTATTTCTCCAGCTTTAAACGTAACTTTACGTTTTTCTGTAAAATTTTTATCTGGGTTTCCTGGTGTCCAAGACAGTTCATAGGTTTCTGGTAACAAGTCAACAATTATGTATTCATCTTTTGCGGATGACCATATTTGCTGATCATTTATAAACACAGGGCCAACTTGGCCAACTGCCGACAACCTTGCCAATACCCATTTTCCTGAAGTTATTTTCAATCGACTCCAACCACTCTCTAACGGCGGCACATTGTCTGAGTACATAGGTCGAGGAGTAGGACGAGAAGCACATCCAACCAAAATTACAAAGATAGCTAATATTGCTAATATATTACTGGCCCTAATCATTGCAATTTCTCCTTTTTGTTACGCTCGGAAGTCAATTTTTGTCACCGCCGAACAACTACTATACAGAATTAATTCTGCATATCTTAAATATCATGATTATTACAAAATTTTTCTTTAATCGGTAATTTAAAACTTCTGATTGAGGATTCCTTGCCTACATCAAGCGTTTCTGAAAACTGAAGATACCAAAACGGAATCAAAACCTCAACACCAAAGAAAAAGGGCAGAACTGAAAGGCCCCGCCCTCTTTTGTGACAAAATGTGGCAGTTATTGTTTTGATTGCCTATTTTCTTTCTATTGTTTATACACCTCGATTTTCAATAAGCCGTTTAATTTAATAAAAATAACTGTTTAGCCGTTCCCCTTTGCCCGGATTCGTAATCAGCAGGTAGCCAGTTCGACTCTGGCCGTCGGCTCCACAGTTT
>CAZWIP010000420.1:0-2268 GCA_964634125.1 uncultured Dehalococcoidia bacterium | reverse complement strand
ATTATCAATAGTGGAACCAGCAACTCAGGAGAGATCTTCAGCTGGAATCGATTTGACAAGTCTCTGATTGATTTTTTGCCCAGCTATGCGGTTGTGCAGATCGCAGGATTTTTTGCGGACGGTAAATTACTTGTTGTTAACCCGAAAACATCACATGTATACAAGGATGGTTCTGAAACACTGATAATCGATCTTTCGACATTACAATCGAGTTATGTTTATTCAGACGTAATCTATGGTTCGCTCGTATCTGCATCCGAGCAAAAAATACATTTAGTGAAACCGACTGAGGTTTTTGCGCGAAATAATGAAGACATCTGTTTTGCGTATTCCTACAACATAGATTTTACAAACGATGAGTCTCTGGTGGTAATGAATAAACACCGATTTTCGCACTGCTTTAAGCGTCACCTAAATATAACACGGGCATCACTGAAAGCGGAGGGAGAGTCGTGCCCCCGGGAGGCTTGGGATTTCATCAGGCATTTCTTTCCAAGGCACTGCACGAAGAATCGGATTATGCGCACGCTTTGGATAGACTACCGTAATTTCACGGCTGTTTGCGGAAATCATCCCTTTGCCGCGGACGAAGTGGCGGTAGAGCTTAGGGGCATCGCAGCTCTCAAAACCCCTCAGCTTCCGGGCAAGCATTGAGTAGAGGGTGTCTGCAATCATGGTCATCGTCACATCAAAATGGACCTTTACGAGAATGGGTGAAGAGAGGCAGTTGAGATTGAAGAACTTCACCGCTTCGGCGATCCCATTCTCAATACGCCATCGTCTACCATAATCACCCACGGTCTGTTCGGTGGCACTAGCAAAATCGTTGGTGATGATGAAGCTTGGCTTTTCTCGCCCATTACCACGAACGATGATCTGTCGAAGCTCCCCCTCATAGCCACGCAGTTGAATGGTGGATTCGTGCACCTGGGGGTTTGGGTACTTGCGTTTGGTGTTCTCCAGATGGATCTTTTTCCATCCCGTGAGCCGCTCTGCTTGATCCACGAGGTTCTTGCCTCTGCGACGAAGGGTAATGAACTTGATTCCCGAAGCGTTGAGCTCAGAGAGTATTGGGTAGGTGGTGAAGCGTGAATCAAAGATGAGCATGGGTTTCATCCCCCGATGCACGCTGTTCCAGAAAGAAAGGAAACTCAACACCTGATCGTTTGCCTCTTCTCGCAAGATATCAGAAGCACTGTAGAGAATGAGCTTTGAGACGGCATCCTGGGCAAAGAGCGTGAGGGCGCCTTTCATCCTCCTTCCGCGCGCCCCCGTCCAGTGTTCCTCAAGTACCGATTTCTCTCCAAAGTGCGGAACGGCGTGAAAATCAAGATTGATTAAGTTGCCTTCGTAGAGCCCGAGATTCGATGCCTGACGAATAAAGGCTTGCTGAAGCTGCACAAGCTGTACTTCGTCCAGGGAGTAGGAGTAGGTGGACATCGCGGTGCACTTGGGAAGAACATTCAACCCGGCGAACAATCCAAGCCCGAGGTCAAAGCCGTGGTCATTCGCATGAGCGTAGCGTTCGGTACCAAGCAACTTGAGGGCAAGAAAAGAATGCAGGTAGCTGATTGCAGGAATCACCTTGCTTCCGGGAAGATCGGCCTGCTCTACGATCTTGTGTATTTGCAGGTGGGCAAGAAAGGGAGTGAAGAGAAAGACCCCGGCTGCTGAACTGCTCAAGCGCGTGCCATCCAATTCTTCTAGCAGTTGCTTCTCGGAGCGTTGCGGGATCTCCGCACCCTTAACCGTTCGACCACGCTGTACTCTGGTTCTGCGGGGTAACCTCGGAAATCCCTCCTCAGCCAATACCCGCTCCACCGTTCTCACCGATATCCGTAGATCTTCTTCCTGGAGCAGCCGAGCGATCTCGGCAGCTGAGAGCTGCTTTTCACGATACTCACGGATCTTCTTGCGTATTTCGGTGGTGACCGTTCTTCTGGAAACCTTGCCTTCGGGAACGGGATCAGTAAAATCAAGTTTTTCATTCACAAACAGATGTCTGAGCAAACGGACGTACTCCGCTGAATAGCCGAAGCGTTCGGCCACTGTTTTCGCCGACAGGTTGTCAATAAAAGAAGCACGCAGGGCTTCATAGCGCCGTTGCCAGCCAAGGGTGGGTTGAGTGAAGAAGGTCTGATCCCGCATCTAGTAAAATTATAACATCTGACGTTTATAATGTCAATATTTTTGTACTTAAAACATATTCGTGCCCCTTTCACGCCACTTGAAATCCGGACATAATCCTGAAATCTGCCCGATTTCGCC
>CAZWIP010000419.1:0-2268 GCA_964634125.1 uncultured Dehalococcoidia bacterium | reverse complement strand
TATCTAATAATGCCTGCACCAGCCGCCCTTCCGGCTTTGATCTCAAAGTCTTTTCAAACTCTGCCGGTGAGTGTACCTCAAAACCTGCGCGACTTACTACGAGACACATGTTATAGTCGCCAAAAACAGCCGGTTCGAGCGTTTCGAATTGCACATGTTCACATCCCAAGCGTGAGAAGAATTCTCGGATCGAATTTTGGCTGAATAGATATAGATGCCCTTTTTCATTCAACATTTCTAACAAGCGATCGCCCCGAGCGACCAGATCTTCGTAAATCACATTCTCGGGTATGCAGGGTGTCTGAATAATCAAAATACCGTCTGCCTTGAGTAAATCCAAGCAATGGTGGGTGGTCTCAACTGGATTGGGAAGATGCTCCAGCACGTCCATTAAGATAATCCCGTCGAGAGAATCCTTTTCTATTTGCTGATCTTCCACTGGTCCAAACAACATGGGGATACCGAAAGTTTGGCGAGCATAGTCTACAACCCATGGGCTCAGTTCCAGGCCCGTGGCATCAAAGCCTGTCCAACTCAGTAAAGCCACAAACCCCCCGTGTGCACTCCCAAGCTCTAATGTTTTTCCTGGCGGCAGTTTGTACTTGAGCACGGTTCTCAGCCAATGAAGACAACGCTCCAGCAGATCAGTACGTGCGCGAACATCGATATTGGTCAGTCCCAGATCCTTCTCCTGATAAGAAAACCAGTAGTTGCGCCCGTAAAAATACTTTTCATCATCACCGACCTGCGCAAAGTTTAACTCGGGTACCTCAGCTGCAACCAATGTTCCACAGGCCTGGCACTTTAAGTACCTAGGTGAAAAAACGGCCAGATCGGTATTTCTACACCAGCATCCTGAAGCTTTGTTCACCGTTCACCCCTTTCTCCACGTCTGTGTGTATCTTTTTGTATTTCTACCTCAACTGGCAGGGCGGCTAGACCAATAAATTGAAAAGAGTTATTTGGAATCACCTGAAAGACAAGACACTGGTCCCACCAATCATAGCTATCTTCCAAATGCGTACCGCCAGAGTGGACGGCAACACATAATGAATAATTACCTTGACCCAGGTTAAGCTGAATAGTAAAAGTTGCGATAATGCTCTCCCCGGCATTATAGGAACGGTTTGCAGTGTTTAAATGGTAGGTATTGGTCCCAAATACATCATTACCCAATCGGTCCCGAAATAGAATACCGAATGTGGGATTCTCGATGGATGCTTGAAAGGCAATATGGCATCGAATCTTGGCAGTATCTCCAACCATAAAGGCCCTTGCCGGTTGTCCATTCTCGTCTAACATCTCAACGTTTAGAACATGCGCTTTCCCACTGCCAGAGCGTGTGGTAGTTCGGCCCAACTCAGTTTCAACCTGCCTAATTTCATCATCCTTGCTCTTTTTGGCGATCAGCCCGTTGTAATAATCGAGCACCGTATCCGGTGCCCCATCCAGAATGATTCTTCCCATATCCAGAAGGATTGCCCGATCGCAGAGAGATTTGACTGCACCCGGATCATGTGAAACGAACAACAATGTTGTCCCCTGTTTCTTGAAAGATCGGATTCGCTTCATGCATTTATGTTGAAAATAAGCATCGCCAACAGATAGCGCTTCATCAATAATAAGGATATCCGGACGTACGGCAGTAGCGGTGCTAAAAGCCAAACGCATTTGCATACCCGTTGAATATACTCTGAGCGGCTGGTCCATGTAATCGCCAAGCTCTGAGAACTTTTCGATTTTTGGAAGTATCTTTTCTGCTTGCTCTCGGTTTAGACCGAGCGTTTGGCAAGACATAATGGCGTTCTCAATTCCGTTGAATTCATGATGAAAACCAATACCAAGTTCAAGTAGAGCGGCAACACGTCCATCAATTTTTATCGTCCCTTCCGTTGCCAACGTAGTTCCGGTTAATATCTTGAGCAACGTGCTTTTACCAGCACCATTTTGTCCAATAATGCCAAGAGCTTCACCCGGATGTACATGAAAAGAAACACCTTTTAATGCCCACTGGGCCTTGTGGCCACAGTAGTGACCTCCGGTGAAATATTCGGCAAGTCGAGCCCAATGATTGGGAAACCGTTTATATTTTTTCCCAATATTATTTACAAGTATCTCTTCCATTCAGACCTCGTAAAACTTTGCTAATTAAGGGGTGATGTATTGGACAATAACTCCGATTCCATTTAGTAGTTACGGTTCAGAGGTTCAGGGGTTCAAAGGTTGACAGTTTCATGATGCTTACCCAGTGAAATCAGTGGCATCTGA
>CAZWIP010000418.1:0-2273 GCA_964634125.1 uncultured Dehalococcoidia bacterium | reverse complement strand
CAGAGCTAAGAGCTGCGACCGGATGGTTCGCCATAGACGCTCGATTTTACCCTTCGCAGCCGGGGAGTAGGGAGCGGTGTAAATCAAGGCAATCCCCAGGCAGGCACAAGCGTATCTCAATCTTTCAGATCGAAAACATGGTGCATTATCTACAAACAATTTTCTCGGTAGTCCTCGTTTCTCAAGTCCCTGGATCAAACAATTCTGAAAGCTATCTATGTTCTCTTGCAGATAGAACTGTGCGTGTGAAATCAGGCGGGAATGGTCATCCAAAAGAGCAAACAGATAACTTTTTCGCATCTTACCATCCACTTCCACCCTTGGCCCATGCATGCAGTCAGACTGCCATAGTTCGTTGGGATACTCCACTTCAAACCGTCGCCGATCCTCTGCCGCTGCCTGTGGTTTTTCCATTCCGTGGCGTTTGAAAATACGATAGATACTTTGGTGCGATACCGAAAAGTAATGAGGCACTATCTTTCTCTGCCTCGCCACCTTCAATAACACCCTCAAAGATGCTTCGGGAAGCTCTTTTTTCAGATTCACCAGCGACAATTCTGTCTCTTCATCGATACACCGACTACTGCCCGCGTCGTTTCGTGATTTCGGTAATAACGCATCAAGTTTCCTTCCCGCCTTCTCATACTTGCGAAGCCATTCCAATATCGTCGATCGGCTGATAAATGTACGAGCAGTCTCGGGTATATTCCACTGCTTCTCGCATAGCTCCTGAATCAGCTTCTCCTTCTCCCCACGAGCGATATCCTTACGCCCCACCAGGTCCGAGATAACTCCAAACCGAAATAGGGCAATCTTCTGTCTCTTGTCTTCTTGTTCCATCATTTTTCCCTCCAAAAACGAATACTTGACTCTAATCTAATCGATTCCGCTGGCAGGTGTCGCCGCAAATATCCGGTGGGTTGCTTCGGTTATGAGTCGAATCTCATAATATTTTAATGAATGTGTGCAAAGGATCATCGGCCTGTGGGCTAACTCTAAAAGCTTATCTCGATCGATTTCTCTGAAATCATCTTCCCTGGCTATTTGTTTAATCAATCCTCTCCACCAGTACTGCTGCCTTTGGCGTTTGATGCCAGATAACCACCGACCTTTCTTTATTTTCCCTGCCAGGCTGGCCAATATAACTGTCCACGGTGCCCAAAATCCCCTCCAGTGACTCTTCGGTCTGGCTGTATGTACTGCTCTGCAATCGATACACCGGTACCTTTTGATCCATACAGTTCCCTCTGCGCCGTCAAAATAACGTTCCACATATCCATGGCCCCATACCCTTATCCCGCCACATTTAGGACAAATGCATAATTTTGGCCAGGGATAGCTTTTTTGTTTTTCTACTAATTCCTTGATTATTACTGAAAAATAGATTATCAGAAGAGTGTTCGTAATTAAATTTGGGGCAACCGGTTGTTAGTTATTGTTGGTTGCCCCTATTTTTATAGTTAAAATAATTAGAGAAATCGATTAAATTGTCCAGCTTATTTTGTAAGATTAATGCTCTTTGTATTTAGAATAATGTTTGAGGTTACACCCGGTGAAGAGCCCTAGTCCATCCAGTGCTCTACCTCCGTGACACTAATACAAGGCTGACCCTAAAGCCATTTCGGGGAGTACCAGCTATCTCCGAGTTTGATTAGCCTTTCACTCCTATCCACAACTCATCCCTGCCTTTTTCATCAGACTAGAGTTCGGTCCTCCACTTGATTTTACTCAAGCTTCAACCTGACCATGGATAGATCACCCGGCTTCGGGTCTACCGCATGCTACTCAATCGCCCTATTCAGACTCGGTTTCCCTCCGGCTTCGGGACTTCAATCCCTTAACCTTGCAACATACGGTAACTCGCAGGCTCATTCTACAAAAGGCACGCCATCACCCCGCTACTAAATTGCTCCGAATTGACTTCTGATTCGTTGAATCAGATATCGTTTCACACGCCCCATCGTGCTTTAACTTTCGTTCACGATCACGTGCTATTCGCTCGCTTACATAGGCTTCGTAATAAACCAATTGCCATTGTCTTCCTTGAGTTGAGCGATTCTTATCGGCATTGTGATCTCGCACGCGCCGTTTCAGATTCGATGTGTACCCAAGATATGTATCTGATGAATTGGTTTTATTGAAAAGCACATATACATAACGCATACATTACTCCTCGAAGCAATTTAGTAGCGGGGCTCTGACTGCTTGTAGGCATACGGTTTCAGGTTCTATTTCACTCCCCTCCCGGGGTTCTTTTCGCCTTTCCCTCACGG
>CAZWIP010000417.1:0-2288 GCA_964634125.1 uncultured Dehalococcoidia bacterium | reverse complement strand
CCTGCCTGAAGCCTACAAAGGCAAAGATGTTTGGGTACGCTACACAGAGCCGAACAAGCTGCTGCGTGTTTTCTTCGGCACAAGATTGATTCGAGAGTATTTTGTCACCGGCAAATACATGAACTATGAGCCTGAAGACTACCCTGAAGGCAAACGAGAGATGATGAACGGATCATTCCCCCGCTATCTGCTGACCCAGGCTCAAAGCTTCGGAGAGACAAGCTACAGGCTCGTTGAGTCGATACTGAAGCCCCATGCCTATCTGAACTGCAGAAGGGTCCAGGGCATCCTGAAGATCATGGCTGATTACAGCGGCAAGCCCTTCTATGAGCAGGTCTGCGGCCAAGCCTTGAAGCGGGCGGTTAAGCTTCCTCGAACTTTTAAGGCGATGCTGCAGGTCGAGGAAAAGCAGCTGGTGCTGGATATGGGGATCGACATCTCGGAGTTGGGAAAGCAAATGATCCGCGATGCTTCGTATTACATCAACTGAAACAGAAAGGAGAAAGCGATGGAGATAAAACATCATCTGGAACAAAACCTAAAGCGACTGAAGATGCCCGGGATCATGCACAATCTACAGCTGAGGCTGCAGGAAGCACAGGAGAACCGTTTGGGTTATCTTGAGTTTCTGTCTCTGCTGATCGGCGACGAGCTCATCAATCGAGACGCAAATAACTTTCACAAGCGGGTCAAAGCAGCAGGATTTGGGCTCATCAAGACCTTTGAAGGCTTTAACTTCCAATTCAACGAGGAGGCCTTGCCATCTGCTCTGATTCGAGATCTGGCTACTTGCCATTTTGTTGAACAGAACAGGAATCTGGTCATCTGCGGTCCATCAGGAATTGGAAAAACCCACATCATCAAAGCAGTAGGGCATGAGGTTTGTCGGCGAGGTGATAACGTGCTTTTTAAGAAAACCGGCAAGCTGCTGCAGGAACTGAATGATCTTTCCTCCAACGGTCGTTTTGAGAGGTTGTTCGGAAAATGTCTGAAAACGCAGCTGCTCATCCTCGATGATTTTGCCTTTCGAAAACTCGACTCTAAAGAATCTGAGCTTCTCTATGCGCTTGCTGATGAGAGATTGGGAAGAGCCTCGACGGTCCTTACTTCCAATCGTCCGCCTCAGGATTGGTATGGCATCTTTCCGGACCCCGTGATCGGACAGGCAATTCTAGATCGACTGGTCTCATCAGCTGTGAAAGTGATCACCACTAAGGGGAAGTCTTACCGAAAAGAAGGAGTGTCGGACTCTCATGAATCTATACTGTGACACTGTCTCTGAACAGATTGCAGAGATGGCCGTCGGCGATCTGTTACGACCCGCTCAAGAGTGTTGGCAAACACGAACCTTGGCTTACTCCCGGTATGCCCTTCGACGCAAGACAAAGGAAGCCAAATCAGAGAGCGGTCCTTCATGCACAAGCCCTTCAATTTCTATGCAAGGAGTGCGAACGGGTGCATCCGTTGAAGAAAAAACATGGCCTGTAATCGCCCGTCTGCGTATTTTTTCAAAGCACCTGGTATCTATAATATTGTTTAGGGGGCTAAAAACGGTAAAGAGAGGATGGTAGTGAATATCGATATCCTGGACAGAAGGGTCTGAAATGGGGGGTATCTATATACCATTTTTCATTTGGATGGGCCTTACAGCCAATCCTCAGGCAAATTTTTTAATATGTTTGGCGTTTTTTTCAGATTCGGCCAAAATCAAGGGGATACATGCTATGAGAGGGATAAATGCTTAATATAGTACGATCTGTATTACACAACGCAGAGAGTGTCTTTTCTCAAGCCCCTGGTACTGTGAGCCTCCTTTTGAAGAGAGTATTGTGCCTATATATTCCGGAAAGGAACTTTTGGCCGATTGGGAAGGTAGCAGCATGAGATTAGCCGGAGCTATTCGGACGTTTAAAAAAAGCAAAGATCTCGAGCTAACGACACAGGAGAATAAATGCTGCGGCCAAGCACAAAAGGCTGATGGATATGTGGATAACTCTACGCTGCGCTCCGAGTTAACCACATACCCACAGCCCCTACTATCAGGACCAAGAAAAGAGGAAAGAATAGCTCAAACAGTGAAAGCCATGTCGCCGTGGGTTACCCACAAACAGTCGCCGGTGGATATATACTACCCGAATCCACCCGGCAACTGTGTGTGGATAACCCATCGAAGGGGCGAAACTTGATTGACAAGAGGAGGAAAGGCCTTTAGTTTAGGTGCAGGGTATCACTAGTAGAGGTGGGGAATCTTAATTACCCCGGGGTGGGGAATATGATTACCCTGGAGT
>CAZWIP010000416.1:0-2311 GCA_964634125.1 uncultured Dehalococcoidia bacterium | reverse complement strand
ATCACTTTTGGACTTTTACCGGATTATGGAGACTCTTGAGAAACACAGCATCTCCTTTGTTTCCGTAACTCAGCAGTTCAATACAACCCATTCGATGGGACGATTGACCCTCAACATCCTGCTCTCTTTTGCACAGTTCGAAAGGGAAATTATATCGGAGCGAACGCGAGATAAAATAACTGCAGCTCGTAAGAAGGGAAAATGGATTGGCGGCATACCGGTGTTGGGTTACGACATCGACACTCGTGGCAAGCGCCTGATCGTCAATGAAGAAGAGGCTTACAGGGTCAGATCAGCATACGAGCTTTACTTGGAGCATCAATCACTGTTGTCAACAGCCCAGGAACTGAACCAACGTGGATGGACAACTAAGCGATGGGTAACCAAAAAAGAACGGTTACGTAAAGGTAAGCCCTTTCAAAAGAATAATCTTTTCAGATTACTGACCAACGTAATCTACATCGGAAAGGTCAATTTCAAGGGCGAATTCTACGAAGGTGAACATCAAGCTATTCTCGAAGTAGACTTATGGCGCCGAGTGCAAGATCTGCTCAAACGTAATGGGCGAAACGGCGGCAAGCTGGTGCGGAATAAATATGGTGCACTATTGAAAGGACTGCTCTACTGCATACCTTGTCAATCAGCAATGGTTCACGCATGCACGGTTAAAAATAAGACTACCAGTTACCGATATTACGTTTGCTCCAGAGCGCAAAAGGAGGGTTGGCATTCATGTCCGACGAAGTCTGTACCGGCATCTGAAATCGAGGGATTTGTGATCGACCGAATCCGCTGTATTGGAAGTGATAACAATCTGATCGCCGAAACGCTCAACCAGGCACGCAGTCAGGTTCAAGATAGCATTAAAAAGCTCGAAAACGAACTCGATGTAGTGAAAGGAGAACACAAGCGTCATGCCAACGAGGTTCACAGGTTGGTTGGTGATAAAGCTCAACATTCAGACAATCAAGCGCAAACATCCGCCAAGCTTGCCGATCTGGAGGATCAAATTCGTTTTGCAAGACAGCGAGCTGATGGCATCCGCGAGAAGATTTCGAAAAGGGAAAGCGAACTAATTGACGAGAGTGAACTCACCTCAACGCTGAAGGAATTCGATCCTGTTTGGGAATCGCTATCACTCCGGGATCGAACAAGAGTGATACAACTTCTAGTTGAACGAGTTGGCTACGACAGCGAGAAAGGTGAATTAAGCATAACCTTCCGACCGTCAGGGATCAAAGCACTGGTAAAGGAATCACAGTTATCGGTACAACGAGATAATAACTAATAAAGATACAGGAGAAGAGGAAACCTATATGGAATTAACAATCAATTGTAAGGTTCACTTCAAACGAGGGCTCAACGGTCGTAAACACATGGTTGAGGGCGAAAAACCAGTACAGCATCCGATCAAACCGGGGAACATCCCTCGGGTATCCAGGCTTGTAGCATTAGCGATTAGGTTGCAGAAACTCGTTAACCTTGGAGAAGTTCGCGATTATGCAGATCTTGCCCGTCTCGGGCATGTAAGTAGGGCACGAATAACCCAGATTATGAACTTGCTCCTGCTTGCGCCGGACATTCAAGAGGAGATTCTGTTCCTGCCAAGAACAGTGAAAGGTCGTGACCAGATCCGCGAAAGAGACCTTCGTCCCGTCGCAGCCATTCCACATTGGAACCGACAGCGTAAGATGTGGGCAAGCCTCGTCAAGGAACGCACAATACCCCAGTAATACCGTCTTGCCAATGCATTAATCCCCCCTCCCCCTTTGACTTCCCATTTCAATCATTTCATTTTGACTCCCATTTTGTGCTGAATAATACATTATTTGAAGAGGCATATACGCATTTGTATTGACCTAACATCTATCAGGTCTTAAATTATAATAATGTATCGTGACCGCAGTTTGCCCTGACCGGGTCCTGCGGCTGTTGGCGTTATAACCAGAGTGTGTGGAGATTGAAATCGATATGGCAGCGATTCCCGCCATCAACAGTAACCAACTTGAAGCCATCTGCAAAGTGCTTGCAGATACGGATAAGGGCTTAACAGGCTCGGAGATTGGACATTTGCTGAGACAGCTCAGCATACACGATCTCGATCCTTCTATGACCAAATGGAAGCGGCTTTATAACGCGCTGGTGTCTAAACAGAATAGCGATGGACATGGAGCGAGCATTTGTCAGTTCATTGAGGCGGCTATGGAACCTGTTCGATTCACAGGTCATAGCGAGAAATTCGCAGAGCGTCGAGACACTTTGAACCAGGTGATTTCATTCCTCGGCTATTGTCTTGGTAATGACGGGAAAC
>CAZWIP010000415.1:0-2313 GCA_964634125.1 uncultured Dehalococcoidia bacterium | reverse complement strand
GTCTTCTGATATAATAATTGACGCAACAACAAGCATAACCGCATCACGTGAATTAGCTTCAGTAGGAGAAATCAGAGGTCGGAGAATCTCTTTATTCTTAAATCCCAACGGAACCGATGCTGTGTTGTTATCAGAAGATGAAGATAGGACTACAACACTCGATTCTTTGGAGATGCAATATTACCGTTTCTTGATGCATGAACCACTATTAAAGAACCACCTTGTAAAACCTAAAGGTGAAATCCGGTATTCCAATTCATGTCGGGATTTCAGTTTCGTGATGCCACAGAGCACAGTAGGGGCTTTCTCCGGAATCTTATCGGGAGCAATGGTAGATATCCTCGACGAGAAAGAAGGTGGAATAAGGATTTGGCAAATAGATGAACATGATTGGTCTATAAAGGTATTTTCCAATTTAGCATCCAAGTCGATTCTGTACGATCTTGGAAAATGGTCAGTGATTGTTGATGAGGGCTTCATGCAAAAGGTTCGGACTTTTAGGTCAAATCATTTGCCAGATGAAACCGGTGGAGTACTGCATGGTTGCTATGAAACCATTCGAAAGCGAATTTACCTCGTAGATGTCACTTCTTCTCCATCGGATAGCATCGAAAGAGTCAGTTCCTATGTCCGGGGAACTAGTGGATTGCAACAAGAAATAGAACACGCGATTGCCGTTACATCAGGTCAGATCGACTATCTTGGAGAGTGGCATTCACACCCAATTGGTGCTTCTGCCAGACCCAGCGATTATGATCTTAGTCTAGTTTTTTGGATTGGTGAAATTATGGATAGACGAGGATTACCTGGTGTTGAGCTGATCGTCGCGGACAATGAGAACATTTGTCTGTTACTGGTTGATTCGGAAACGAATTGCATGAAACGAGATATTTTGAATTCTATTCGGGAACCGAGTGCTATATGTCCTACGGATTACGATATGACTACATTATGAGATAGTAAACATGTTTACAACAGAACTAACTAAATGCAATTTCTTTCATCCAGTAGTGGCCTCCTTGCTATCTTTGAGAATCGAGAAACTACTTTCTATTCATGGTCAGGTTATCAAACGATTTAAAATTTACAGTGGTAAGAAGGCTGATCATCTCAATACCGACGCCATTTGGCGAAACCAACATTGGCGAATCTGGTGCTTTCCAGAAGATCTGACGATATACAGGGAATCATAAAAGGATAATTAACTTGAGTACAGATTTTTATTATAACTCCCAGCAAGGGCAATTCAGCGTTGCAGAGGTGGATTACAAACGGATATCAGGACAACCCGGGGTTGGATTCTACCGTTGCCTCATCGGCTTATCACTGCATCAAACTCAACGTGTCGATGCTAACGTTGATCAAGTTGGATTGCGTGATATTCGAGGAGAACTATTTGCAGTTATTCCAAAAGGGGGAGAAATTCTGATTGCGAAGTTTAATCAGTCTGACCAGCGGTTTTTCGAACCAAGGGATTATCCTCGTGGAACAGAATTTAGCCTTGAAGCAGAACTCGACAGGTACAGAATTCATGCTATCGAAGCCTTGCGACAAGGTGCCGACTTGAATGTAAAACTGAGGCTTAGAGCTATTGCTTTTGAATGTAGCACCCAAGTTGTTACTCCGATTGATGGTCGTGACTTGGTGTTTCAAGTTACTCAGAGTGATTGGATAAAAGTTTTGAAAGGGATGAAGTTCAAAAAGACCATACTACTTGAAATAGAAGAGCCTAATCTACAGGAAAATCCTGAACTATCGGTGGCAATTGAGCATCTAACCACTGCCCATGGTCATTTATTGCATGGGCATTTCAAGTCGGTAGTTGCTGAATGCAGAAATGCAATCGAGGTCGCTAAACCGTTTTTTTCTAATGAAAATCCTGTCCCAGAACCAGTAAGGGAATGGCTGAAGACTGACTATAAGATGACCAAAGAGCAACGACTCATGAGAATAGGAGTACTTCTCAATAAATTAACAAGTCTTGCTCATCATTCAGATGAGACGTCGAGAGTCACAGACTGGGGACAGGAAGATGCACAAGCTGTTTTAGCTATGACGACAGCGCTTTTACAAATGACCGTAAAACATCCAGATTAGGAGAATCAGCTAGACGATATGCGCATATCCGAACTTGCAAAATACGACTTCCCTGAACCACTGATTACAGCGTGGCAGACTCAAGGGATTGAGAAATTGCTTCCCATTCAGGAGCAAGCGATCAAGCGTCACGAGCTATTCAACAACGGCAGCTTCATTGTGTCAGCTCCGACTTCGTCAGGGAAGACATTCATCGGTGAACTCGCAGCAGTTTAC
>CAZWIP010000414.1:600-2324 GCA_964634125.1 uncultured Dehalococcoidia bacterium | reverse complement strand
AGATGGACTCATATGTTGCCTCTTGAGCCAAAGCATGTTTGAATAGGTATTCAATCTCTTCCATCCTGCTTCGCTCACGAATCAATTGTACTTCTTTCAGATAGTCAAGTTTATCATCGATTTCACCGACATTTTTACCTACTTCTGCGATGATCTTATAAAAGAAATTCCTACCTATTACAGATGCCATCTTCAGTAATGACTTTGTTTGTTCATCAAGCTTGTCTATTCGTGACATTAAAACATCTGATATTGTCTCAGGAATCTCAACGGTATCAATTTTATCTGTGATGACGAATTGATAATTTTTTATCTCGACCACACCATCATCAATGAAGGAGCGACCCACCTCTTCGATGAAGAATGGGTTCCCCTCTGCTTTTTGAGTGATATGATTGTTGATGTGGACTGGTAATCCCTTAGTCTTAAGCAAATTGTTAATCAGGATTTCACACTGAGCATTATCCAGGGGATTCAGATGAATTATGCTATGAAAATCAGCATATTTATCATTGATTGTTGTGAGAATACGGTCGCTAGTATCCTTGTAGTCTGGACGCATCACGTTGACGAAAAGGATCGGGTTATTAACTGATAACCTGAAGAGAGATTCAAGAAGATCAATCGAAGATAGGTCAGCCCAATGCAGGTCTTCCAGCACGTATACGATTGGGCCGAAGCTTGCTGCCTTGCTGATCAGGTCCTTGATATTCTTTAGGATAAGTTTCTCAAGTGCCTCTCCTTCGATACCTTCAATCCGTTTTCCATATTTACCAGCGAGTCGAATACTCATAAGCGTTGCGACAAAGGGCAGAATTTCATCTACGCTCTCAGCATCAACACGGCGGATTGCGGACTCAAGTTTATGAACCTGGTCAATTGAGGAGTCATCATCATTGATCGTAGCCCAATGCTTCAGCATGTCAATGATAGGGTGAAAACTCAGATTCTGACCAATCGAGAGTGCTCGACCCTCGAGATAAGTGACCCTCTTCATGCCGCTTCGTTGCTTCAGTTCGGCAATAAGGCGGGATTTCCCAATACCAGCCTCTCCAATCACACTGACGATGGATCCTTCACCATTAATGGCCTTGAGGACATGCATCTCAAGCTTGTCCAGTTCATCATCTCGTCCCACCATCTCAGAATAGATCTGGCGGTCTAATCCCATGCGTGTACGGTAGATCTTCTCGGTCTTGGAGAGAAGCTCATAGATGGTAACTAGCTCTTCCTTACCTTTGATGGAGACAGGTTCGTGGTCCTTGAACTTGAAGTCCTTCTTGGCATATCGATGTGTCTGTGGTCCAACAAGGATTTGACCTGCTTTGGATGCATCTTCCAGTCGGGAAGCCAGATTAACAGTATCGCCGATGACCGAGTATTCCTTTTTATCTACTGAACCAACGTGGCCAGCAATGACAGGCCCTGTATTGATACCTATATGCAGATCCAAAGGGGGTTTCAGATCCTTTTCCTTGTTGAAATCCTGAAGCTTGCGACGCATCTCGATGGCGGCATTGATGGCCTTCTGGGGAGCTTCCTCAACAGCAGAGGGGACACCGAACAGGGACATGACGCAATCGCCCATGAACTTGTCTACCGTGCCTTCGTGCCGGTAGACGATGTCCACCAGCCCCTGGAAGCACCGGTTCATCAGGTTGGTGACTACTTCCGGGTCCATCCGCTCCGACATCACGGCGAACCCACCGATGTCGGCAAAGACC
>CAZWIP010000414.1:0-590 GCA_964634125.1 uncultured Dehalococcoidia bacterium | reverse complement strand
TCGTGCTTCTTGATAACTGCGCCCATCATTTCAAAACAGTCATTCATGATGGTGGTAACATGCTCGGGATCCATTTTCTCGGACATGGCGGTGAAGCCGGAGATGTCGGCGAACATAATGGTGGCTTGGCGACGTTCGCTCTCAGCAGGCGTTGCTGCAGGTGACATGGACCCTCTCCCGGAGGAAAATTCCGATTTTTGAACAGGTATCGGTAAATATCTGCTAAGAAGCAGCTGATTCCAAATGAATCACCCCTTCTTATGGGGAACCAGCATTCAACACCTGTAGTGATCTGGACTACCGACTACCACCATTTATTCACGCTACCGCTACAAAATTGGGGATACCGCCGGGATACCGACTGAATCACAATCCTATAACTCGCTGATCTACAGCAGCTTACACAATGAAGCCATAAGACTCATAATCCGCAGGTTCGGGGTTCGAATCCCTGTGGGCCCACAACAAGTAACCCCCTGAAACACAGGGGGTTACGCATTTATGCAGGGTCATAATTATGTTTGCGGAAAAGGGGTCAAATCACCAGATTTCACCGAATAATGTGCATAAAATGGGGACATAGCGGGGAA
>CAZWIP010000413.1:0-2329 GCA_964634125.1 uncultured Dehalococcoidia bacterium | reverse complement strand
GATCTTCTAATAGCATTTCTGACATACCGACAATCGGAAATAGAATATTGTTAAAATCATGTGCTATGCCTCCGGCAAGGCTTCCGATAGTTTCCATTTTTTGAGTTTGCTTGAGTCGGTCTTCAAGTTGTTTTTGCTCGGTGATGTCATGCTGTGTCCCAATCATCTTAAGAGGTTGGCCGCTCTCATTAAATATAACCTCGGCTTGACCGCGGTGGATGCGCTCTACACCGCCCGTTCTAACAACTCGATAAGTTAGGTTATAAGTCTTTTTTCCCTCCAAAGCGCCTTTTAGAGCCTGATCGATCCGCTCACGATCATCAGGGTGAACCCGTTCAAAAAAATCCTCCAATGAAAAGTCGGGTTGGTGGGTGGAAAACCCAAAAAGACGATAAGTTTCCTCGGAACAAAATGACGTGTTTTTTTGCACATCCCATTCCCAACTGCCAATCTGAGCAATACGCTGTGCCTTTGCAAGATTGTCCTGGCTAACCTGAAGTGCTTCCGCTGCCCGCTTGCGGTCGCTGATGTCTCTTATCACAGCAGAAGCCCAGTAGCTGCCACCCCGGCGTATAGGTGCGACGGCCATTTCGATTGGGATTTCCTGCCCGTTCTTGCGCTTTGCAGTCAACTCCAGCACCCTCCCGACAGCCGGGCCTGCACCAGTCTGCAGGAATTCCTGAAATCCCCTGGCAAAGGACTCACTATAACGCTCCGGCATGAGGACCGAGTGGACATCCTTCCCAATAATCTCCGCTGCTGCGTAGCCGAACATCTATTCCGCTGCGGGGTTAAACAGGACCACTTTCACCGTGTCGTCAATCAGGATGACAGCGTCCAGAGCCGACGTATTGATAACGCGAAACAGCTCTTCGCTCTCATGAAGTGCCTTCTCAGATTGTTTGCGTTCAGTAATATCTCGGACAACCGCTAATAACCTATCTCGGTCTTCTATTTTCACTCGCTTCAGATTTACCTCAACCCAAAATAATCTCCCGCTCTTGTCCTTTGCCATCCACTCAAATAATTGCGGATCTCCATCAATCGCTTTTTTTATCCATTTAAACGCGTCTTCTTGGGTGTAGGGAGAAACACCGGAACTTAAGTCTTCTACATTTAGGTGGACAACCTCTTCAGGGGTATAGCCATACATCTCACACATTTTTTTATTCACATCCAAGATCCGCCCTGTTTCCATTTCATGAACGAATATGGCATCGTTAACAGCATTGAAAATCGATCGATAATTCGCTTCAGATCGTTTTAAGGCTTCTTCCGTGCGCTTTCGCTCGGCAACCTCTTTCTCCAACTTTCGCAACGCTACGGCCATATCAGCACGCGTCGCCTCATCGCTTGCCAGCAGGTTATCCATTTCGACTTCAATGGAACGCGTGGAGGGTTTCACCACAAATTCGTCGTATGAATCTCCTCCAGCAATATAGGCGGTCTGCTCGGCCCAGCAATTTGTCTGGAATAGTTCTGTGCAATATCCGGCCACCTTGCCTGCTAAAAACCCGCTCCCCCAGCATACCCCCAATGCTTTCTGATAGGTTCCTTCCCAAACATTATGTATCCGAAAGCAGGCTTCTTTTTTCTCAATATCGAGTGATACCAATTCCCATTGGCCCCATCCTGCAACAGCTGCAATATTTGCTATCGCCTTGAAACCATCATGGAAATCTGGAAACTGCGAAATTGCCTTCCAGTCATCGGCAACGCTTTTACGTCCCTCGCTCTGCAAAGCAAGCAGGTACCGTTTTGTTCCCACCATTGCCTGTACACCAGAAAAGAGACCTGCAAGAGAAGTGTCGATCCAGATCATCACCACGGGAAGTTTTTCAAACGTACATTCGCCATCTTCAACATTCCACTGAATATCTATTCCGGATACCTGGATACGATTATTATCAGCATTCATTGGATACCTTTTTTGAATGATCGCATTAAGTTTTCATATAAGTGATTGAGCGGTTCTCATTGTTAAATGACCAAAAAGCACCAAGTTCTTTCTCAATAACCTGAATGGATTTTTCTTCATTCATGGAGATTACTACATGTTAACGATACTTGCATAAGGTTGAACACCATCATTTCCAAACATACAGATGGTATCTTTCATTGTTCAGACTACTTTTATCCGAATGCAATCGTTAATTTATTACCCGAATCTGAATGATTATGCAAATACAAGATGTAGGGGCGGTAATTATAAGAATTTATTTCAGGTTTGATCAATAGTCAGAAAGGTTTGCCATTCGAGGATTCGGCACTGACTTCATGCATTATGTTGCGAGTCATCCTATCTGGTTAGTATCACGTTAAAAACTGA
>CAZWIP010000412.1:0-2335 GCA_964634125.1 uncultured Dehalococcoidia bacterium | reverse complement strand
ACTCGTTTGATAATCTCAGAGCTACAGCTTTGGCTTGTTCTTGGCCTAGAGAAGTAAGACCTGGATTCTGCCAGCCTCCAACCATTGGATCATTATTGCTCTCTGATTGACCATGTCTTACCAAGATGATTGGTTTTTTCGATTTTATATATTCAGTCAATGAATTCAGAAACGAAGAGTGCGCGACTTATTAGAATATTATTATATGCAATCGAATAATAGCCTCTTTCATGTCATCGTATTCAGCGTACTGCGTTTTACTTTTATATTATTCGGATAATATTCCAGTAAAAAACGTAGTAATTGGAGAGCGACTAATGTTTTCCGTAGTGTCCAAGGAAGAATTAAAGTTTCCAGCATTTCATGCGAAACACTATGGCTTGATAGAATGCAGATACGATGAAAATAATTGGACCCCTTTTGAAGAAGATAAAAACCCAATCTATAACCTTGTTTCCTCAATGAGATTGTTCAAACACGATACGTATGAGCTGTATATCGATGCAATATATGACTACAATCATGATGAGGATAGATATATGAAAATATATTCAGACTGGGTACCAACCAATACTCCTTATTATCAACTATTTCAGTCAGATTTAGATGAGATAATAATTCTTTTTGATTCAATAAATAAAAAACAGAGTTTGAAACTATACTCGGCGCTGGAAAAGTATGATAGTTATGTTAATGAACAGGACGCTGGTTGGCAATACGTAAAACTGATGAATATTTTAGAAATGTTGTTTCCTCCAGTAGAACGAAAATATATTGGTAGGCAAATTGCCCGTGCATGCTCTGAATATATAACAGAGGATTCGAAGGAAAAATTCAATATTTACAAAAACATTGTTAAATATTATAGGTATAGAAATTCTTTGATTCATAATTCAATAAAAGAGTTTGACGAACGCATCATATGGGAAGTATCTCAGCTTGGTTCATCAATGTTCATTAAGTGACTGGCATCCTTGAACACTACTTTCCTTGAATTGGGGATCTCTCGCTCCATTAGGTCAGCGATCTCGATACAGGCAGGTATATCATGCTCTGCTGTAACGATCAATGTTGGAACACCAATCTTACCCAGTTGATGTGCAGCAGGTGGTCTCAGCCCAACCGCTGGATCTTCATTGGTGTAATGCCAAAACGAGTAATTCTTCCCGATCTCTCTTAGCCTAAGGTCTCCCTTGCAGCCTAGTTTCTGGGCAAAAATGTAGTCCAACTCACAAGATAAGGCTGCTTCTGGTCCTTTTTCTTTGAGAGTTCTAGGTATTTTCCGTATCTCTGAGAATAGCTCCTCTGCTTTTGGGGATGTGTAACCGTTCACCCATGGACCCACGGCTATCAGCGATTTACTCAAGTTAGGATATAAGAGGACGAAGTCCACTGCGATCCCACAACCCATTGAGACTCCACAGATGTGAGCCTCCTGCATCTTTAGATGACTCATGAGAGCTTTAAGGTCGTCATGATGCGAGTAAGGCTCCCCTTCGACGGGCATCGAGGACTTGCCGAAGCCTCTGCAGTCGTATCTCATTACAGTGTAACTTTCGGCGAGGGCAGTGAACTGGTCATCCCAATGGCGGCAGTCACCGAAATTCCCCTGTATAAGGACTATTGGTTCTCCTTCTCCAGCTACCTCATAGTAGAGCTTTGAACCGTTTACCTCAGCGTAACCAGAATCCATAAAACCCCTGATTATTGCTGAGTTTATTGTGATTTAACAGTATTGTCAGGGATCTAATCCATAATTATTTGGTGTGTCACCGACTAACCGATTATATCCTTAGACAATCGATGATTTTATCATCACTTCCGCGCCTCACCCCAAGTGAAACTGCCCGGAAAAAACGGGAGTAAAATCCAACTTATTAATAGCTAAAAACTCAAAAAATAGGGAAGTGGAATAAGGACTTCTTTTCCTAAAAGAACCATAAATAACGCCTTAAATATGAGAATATTTGGTGGACGAGGATAGGTCTATACTAGCATCTACACTAGCAAGTTCAGAATTGTAATTAGAGGTCGAAAAACTACAACTGCTCATAATACTATTCAAGCCAGTCCAACAACTATACGGTTTATTTCATCTAATAAAAATCCCTCTTGAACAAGTTCCACCCCACAACGCTTACGATAAAACTATCAACAATACGAGAAACCCCACGATGAAACCCACAACGTAAGATACCCTCATCCAGTTCCTCCTATGTCCTAGCCAAGTAAATCAATATCAACGCAGCAATTGTCGCAAACAGATCAGGAATCGAAGTAAACACACCCAACAACCTGAAGCTCTTACGGCTTAAGTTGTATAGCGCGCGCGCGC
>CAZWIP010000411.1:0-2335 GCA_964634125.1 uncultured Dehalococcoidia bacterium | reverse complement strand
AACATTCTACCTTACGACGTTACCTGTTCCAAGAGGTTTATGGGACAGGCTCATAGGTGTCATGAAAGATGCTGAGAACCGGCCGAGCGGGCGCGGCGCAAGTCCCAAACTCCTGTTTTTGCCCCTTACTTGTGCAATTGTGCTCGTAATTGTCTACCTAGTCTGGCCAATAGGCCAGGTATGGGTATCGTCCAGGCAATAGTATATCTATTAGTGATTGTGGCGCTGTTAGCTTCATTGGCTTATTCTGCAATTCGCATCTGGCCTGGATTCTATCGTTCATATGTGCATTGGTGGCCTCGTAGATGGGGAACCCACGGTCAGCAGGGTATCATCCAAGCAAACTTGGATAACCTCGCAAGAGAGTCTTGGCGTTGTCGGTATCACCCTGAGGTCTTCGCACAGCATAACTGTGTGAAATGCGGTGCTCCACTCCGTGGGCAATGTGCCAAGGAACTCAACGGTGAATATTACTGCCCGGACTGTATCGGTCAGAGAATCAATAGAAGCTGAATTACCCTGATCCCTTACCTTGCTCGACGTACGCATGGAATGACAAACATCCCGATGATCGTTCAATGAATCCTTTGCGGATTGGTGGGTGTTACAGGCCTAAAAATTTGATTGCGCCACCTGATATCAGGATTGTCAATCCGGCAAGGGCATGAGAATACCTCTCAAGCCCCTTAAATGAAAACCTTGACAGTCCATATGAGGCGACTAACACCACACTCAACATAGTGACTATGGTCACCAGCCCGAATATCACTGCCACTAACGCGACACTCAGCATGTTCTGTCGTGCGGCAGGGTACATTATGAGCGGAATGAGTGGCTCACAAGGCCCAAATACAAAAATTATGAAGAGTATCCAGGGCGTTAACTTACGACCGGTTTTCAAATTATCGTGAGGATGAGCATGGTCGGCGGCATGAGAATGCTGATGTTCATGTAATTCGCCGTCTTCGTGAACGTGTTGGTGGGTATGGGGTTTCCGGCGAATGGCTCGGTGGATTCCCCAGACAAGATATGTGAAACCGAAAGCAATCAGCAGCCAGGCGGCGATTTCACCGCGGAAGGCCTCGATGGCCTCCAACTTGAAAAGGGCCATTCCAAGCGCAATGCCGACGAATCCCAAAATGATCGAGCTAAGTACATGCCCCAGGCCGCACAGAAAAGTGATGACGAGTGTTTTGACCTTACTCCAACCCCTGGCTTTGGACAGCACGATGAAAGGCAGATAATGATCGGGGCCGAGCAGGGTGTGAAAAAATCCGATAGCTGCAGCGGTACCTACGAGTATAATTGTTTCGTTCGTCATGGCATTTATTGATTAGAAATAGTGATTAATTCCACAATACAATTGTTGCTGATTACGGGTAACGAAGACTTATCGAGTAAATGCAACTGGTTGGATATGCAACTAGTTGCATATTACAGGAGTTCGATGTCGCTGTCAACTATTGCAACCAGTCCGAAACTGAAATACTTGTTAGTCTTTTTACGCGAATTATCATTGTTGCAAGATTGCTTCTTTTATCCGAACGTACGCATGGAAGGGCAAACATCCCGATCAGTTTAGGATGTTGCCGTGTCTCGAAGTAGTGGTATGATTAACCTGTTTACGATTGGTTTCAGAGGTAAATGGCAATGAATAATTCCTTGTCAACAGCTTTGGTTTGGATCGGAGTGGTTACGAATATCAGCAACTACTACACCCACCACAATCCGATTGCCCGGGTTGATCGATGACGAAACCCTCTCCGTTTGCTGATCGTACATAATCGACTTTGTTTCCGTCTGAGTATGGTTTGACCCCATCGGCAATTAAAACATCAATACCGTTTACCTGAGTTGTTTCCTCGTTCTCCTTCAGCTCATCCAGAGCCAACCCTAAACGGGGACCGCCTCAGCCTGATTCAATTGTGACGCGCAAGTATTTACCGGTATTTCCGTCAAGTACTTCTTTTATTTTATCTCTGGCGATATCTGTTATCTCTAGCATTGCGTTTATCCTCTCGATTTTAATCCTGCGATGGTCAGCATCACTACACCTAACTAGTATTATAGGGCATGGCTACAATAATGGTCTGTAACTTTTGTACCTATTGTGAAATAGCCTGAACCCGGGGCCGCGGCGGAGGCAGCGCCGCCAACAAGACCCACGCCGTCGATCAAGTGCGGATGGTGCTGAAAGACGAAGGGTAACTTAACATCAGGGGCTTCCCCTGATACCCCTTTTTTCACGCTCTGCACACGGTCAGAAAAGGGGCGCCCGCCGGGGCGCCCCACTTTTGGTTCATCGCAAAGTACAAACTACCAGCGGGCGATACCG
>CAZWIP010000410.1:0-2345 GCA_964634125.1 uncultured Dehalococcoidia bacterium | reverse complement strand
ACTATCTAAATGGCGAAATCGAAAAATCGAAAAAGTGTTTTTCGAGAGTAATTCGGATATTTGAATCGATAGGAGAGAAGGACCAGATAAAAATCTATATGAATAATCCTTGACTTTCACAAAAAGCATCCCAGTATCTTGCAGAAATATGACTCAGGCGGCATGATTGAGGGGTGAGAGAGGTATCTGTCTCTGGGGAGGGGAAGATGATACCGTGCATTGGTGTGCCGGAGTTGATATTCGAGGGGTTGAGTTTTCTTCGAGGCGTAGTTACCGACCTGCAGCTTGGTAATCTGATGATGATAGCCACGACAGTGGTGCTTTACAGCAAGTTCAATCTGTCGGAGGTGAGTCGGAGTTGGTTGGCGGAGAAGACGGTAAACGCATTTTCGCATTGTCTGAAGGCTGCTAAGTTCAATCTGGATGAGGCCTGCAATGCGTATGCGCGGATGTTGCACCGCAGCTACAGCTTGAGTGGCGGTAGATTCATAATAGATGATACGATGGAGAAGCATTCAAAGCTGTGTAGATTTATACACGGTGTGAGCAAGCATTGGGATCATGTGTTTCATACCACAGTGTCAGCGAAATGCCTGGTGTTTTTGTACTACTGCGAAGGGGGGCTGATTAAGTTTCCAATCGGGTGGAGGATCTACTACGAGGGCGGAAAGAAGACAAAGAACGATCTGGCGATTGAGTTGATAGAGCAAGCGCTTGAGAGGGGTTTTCCGTGCGCGATGGTGCTCGCTGACGCCTGGTTTTGTGTGGAACCGTTTGTGAGAGAGCTGAAGCGGTTGGGCCTGAGTTACATTCTTGATCTGAAGCGCAATTCGAGTGTGCGGATACCGATGAAGAGGAGCGAGGGCAAAAGTAGGGGGCGGAAAAGGCAGAAGTGGTACACGACAGTGAATATCGTGACACATATGAAACGCGGCAAGAACAAGAGGGTGATAGGGTTCGAAGGGGATCTGGAAAGCGGGCTGAAGGAGCACACGTTGTACACGGTGAAGGAACGAGTGTGCATACTAAACGCGCTACCCGGGAAGCATAAAGTTGTATACAGCTATGATCCGAAGAGGAAGACGGAGAAGTATTTGATAACAAACGAGTTGACGTGGGAAGGGTTGAAAGTGGTGAAGGAATATTTTCACCGCTGGACTATCGAAGAGTTCTTCAGAAATGCAAAGCAACAGTTGAATATGGAGGGGGCCTGTGTCAGGAGCAAACAAGGAGTGACAATAACGTTGTTCCTGCTGACCTGCATAGACTCCCTCCTTCATATGAAGATTGCGGCGCTGGTTTCTGCTGACTCGGAAACTGGACCAATAACGGTACAGTCTGTAGTTCGACTAACCATCCTGGAAAACGCGCAGAACTTTGTGAGTTTGATCAAGAGTCCGAAGGGAGATAAGCTTCTAGATCGCTGGCTTGAACAACTTCGTAAGGACGCTGTCAGAAAGCGGGTAGCGAAATCAGATGTTGTGTATCTCGACCAGGGCGCTAATCTGAATAAGGCCAAGCATCATGTAGCAGCGTAAACTCCTGCCCGCAAAGATATTTGTGAAACCCAAGAATATAGAAAGACAAAAAAACGAAAGAATTATTAATTACACGCACTTCGTGCTTTGTATTGTATTTATTGCGGTCGGCGAAAAGACTCAACGCGTGTCCAGTATCTAACAATTAGTGTTGAAGTCCTTGCACTGGGAAGTGTGCTCTATCTCCTTGGAACATTTAGAACGTTCAAAGCCGCTGCATTTCTCCTCTTTTTTATTATCACCGCTGAAGCGTCCCTGCGTTTTTCGGTCAAACTAACGGTTTTTGCCGGCATAGCGAATATTGTTTGCTACCTCGTAATCGCGGTTCTCTCGATTGCAGCCAAGAGTATCAATTTCGGGACTGTCACTGAATCTTTTATTCCGCCAAAGGTGAGCATAAATGACATCTTCCAACAGCTTTCGTTTCTCTCATTCTTTGCGCCTATCATGGCGTTTATGGCCAACGGCTACAAGAAGCTGGTATACAAAGCGGCAGAGCAGACAATTAAAGCTGACGCGTTGAGAGTGGAAATAGAACGAACGCAAAAAGAGATTGTTTTTACTCTAGCCGAAACTTGCGAGATGAGATCACAAGAAACGGGAAATCATGTTAAAAGGGTGGCGGAGTATTCGAGAATTTTAGCGTTGAGGTGCGGTATGAGTGATATAGAGGCCGAAATATTGCGACTGGCGTCGCCGCTCCACGACATCGGGAAAGTGGCAAGTCCAGACTCTATCTTGCTCAAGCCCGGGAAACTCGAATCTGGAGAGATGGTGATTATGAAACCCCACGCGCAAATGGGATAC
>CAZWIP010000409.1:0-2357 GCA_964634125.1 uncultured Dehalococcoidia bacterium | reverse complement strand
GCATCCCCTTCGTTCTTGAAGTGCACGATCGGGATGAAACCCCACGGGTTCTCTACTGTCCCTTCCTTGATGTCAGGTGGAGTGTCTCCCTGAAGCGTGGTGATGATGCTCTTCTTGCTGATCCTCTGGGTGACGGTGCACTCGCGCTTGTTGCTGGCTGAATCCTGCCACTCGTGCTTGGACTCAAGCACGTACTCGGTTGGACTACCGGTGATGGGATTGGTGATGAGCTCCTTCACCTGCTCAGGAGGTACCAGGTTGAACTTGATCTTGGCCCCTTCGGGGTACAGCGGGGAGTCTTCCTTGTCTTGGTTCAGCGTGAAATGGAATTTCCCGACTGGTGAATAAGCGAGTGGTATTGGGGGCGCTGCCCCCATACCCCCGGGGTTTTTCAGGCATGAGAGGCAACTCTGGATAACCTGCAGAAGGAGGCGGGGAAGTGCGATGACTTCCCCTGACGGTTATCCGTCGCCGCCTCATCCGGCTATCCCTCAACGGGTCGCTCCCCAGCGTTGCCCGCCTGTGTTTCACCGGACGATCACAATCGTGCCTGTTTTGCTGTTTTCTGTCAACGGACCTGACTTTCTTACCCATCAACGAGCAAAACTCTCTCGAGGATGCGCTGTAAGGGCTTGTCTCGTACCCGATCGTATCCAGATACCCTCCTTGCTTTTCCATGATTGCATGGTTAGCCTGCAATAGCCTTCTCCTTGCCTGCAGCCTTCCTGCGATCAACCCTTCTGCGCTCTCGGGCTTCAGCGAGCTTCCTGTCACGCTCTGAGAAGATCAGCCCATCCCGGCCCATGAGCTTATCCACCGGAGCAATATAGCCTATGGCACTGTGAAGCCGCAGATGGTTGTAGGTGAATACAAAATCAGCCACAGCACCCCGGGCCTCTTCCAAGCTCAAGGGCGTCTTCGGCCGGATACACTCCCGCTTCAGTGATGCATGCCAACGTTCCAGTTTGCCATTGCTCTGCGGATAGGATGGCGATGTCCTGACATGGCTCATGCCACAGGTGCGTACGAAGTCTTTGAAATCCCGCGCAATGAATTGGGGACCATTATCGGTGATGATCCGCGGGTGTACCCCAGGGAACTTCTCCCTGGCCCGCTGTATGATGATTTCAACGTCAGCCTCTTTCATGCTCTCTCGGATCTCCCAGTGCACCACAAAGCGGCTATAGCCATCCAGAATCGTGCACAAGTAGTAGAACGTACCACAAATATTGATGTAACAGAGATCTACGTGCCAGTGACAGTGGGGCCCCACAGGATGCTTGAAGCCTGTGCCCTTGCCCCGCTGCCTGCGATTCCACTTCCTCAACAACCCAGCTTGCTTCAGCACCCGATAGACAGAACTCGGACTGACCGCCACAATATCCTCGTCGAGCATCATGAAGCTCAAGCGCCGGTATCCATCTAAAGGATGGGCCGCACAGAAGCTGATAATCGCTTGCTTCTCCCACTCCTGCAGCCAGAAATCACGAGGTATCCAGCTGTTGTGCTCATTGACCATCCCGTAACGCCTCTTCCAATCGTAGAACTTGCTGCTGGGTATGCTCAGCCACTCGATCAATATCTTCCTGCTCATGCCGCAACGCGAAGACCAGTAACGGATGAAATCCACAATTTCGTCACGCCTATCATGCGGCACCCATGTGGCTTTCAGGTTTCCCCAAGACTTTTTTTTAATGCCACATGCTCTTCCATCAACTCGGCCAGCACTTCGTTCTTGTGGGAGATCTTGCGCTGCAGCCTGGCAATCTCTCTATCAGCTTTGGGTGTCTTTCCATCGGAGTTCTCAAATGCCAGATGGCCTTTTTCAAAGAACGCCTTCTGCCATCGGTAGAATACCGAGGGATGGATGCCATGCTTGTCACACACATCAGACAAAGGCACACCATCGACAAGGTGCTTCTTGATAATCCTGACTTTCTGCTCCGCAGTGTAACTCTTCCTGGCGGCCATGTTTCCCTCCATTAGCTAGTGCTAACAAATATGAGGGAAAATTCCAATTCCGTCTGAGGCAAGACATGCCGGAGAGCGACGTCACCCGGGAACTCTTGCTCTACCTCTCCGATGATCCGCCGGTCGATCTTTCTGCAGCTCCTCAAAGTAGCTCGCGCGGAGTGGCGATCTCGATGTGTCTCTGGTTGCGTATGGTGTTCACCATGTTTATCGCCGAGAAAACCATTCACAATCGTAGCCCCACCTTTGTTTGCTGAACCAAACAAACAGTCAACTTGAAATGAAAGGCACACGCACAATTGGCCAGTGGCGAGTTTCCCGGATCACCCGGCTGCTACTCCACTATCTCGCCCTTCCGGGCTACCACTATGGCGCCTGACTCTTCG
>CAZWIP010000408.1:0-2372 GCA_964634125.1 uncultured Dehalococcoidia bacterium | reverse complement strand
GCCGACTTCGCCATAGTAGCCTTTTGGCTACGACGGCTGAATTGAATATTGGAATGTATCTTCTCAATAAATCGGGGTAATACCTTATTAATGAACTACCCCGCAGCAGAGCTGCGAGGTATCAAAAGGAATTTTTGTTAATCCCGATGCAGAGCATCGATGAATTCTTTTGATTAAATTTAAACTCCTCGGAGGACATCATGCAATGTCCGGAGTGTCAGATTGAAAATCGCAAGATAAGGAAATTTTGTCTTGAATGTGGAGCGAAGCTAGTTCTAGTCTGTGGTGAGTGTGGTTTTGAAAACTGGGAAGTTAGGCAATCGGACACAGTTAAAATATGATCAATAAATCAGGAGCAGGAAAGGAAAATGAAAAGGATGGATTGAAAATCTAACCTGGTAGGCGCCATGCCTACAGGACACGTACTTTGGGTTCTCATACAGGTACAGACTTATATCCGGAACGAGGAGATTTAAAAGATGAAAAACCATGTGATCGTTGATCGATTCATAGTAGCCTCCATTATGCTGTTGGTCTGCCTGACCGCGGCCTGCCTAGGACCGTTGACCACCCCAGCCTATGGCAAGGGAAAGATGTACCAAGAATTCGAAGGCGTGATGTTATTCTACAAACCCGTGGGCGTAGATACCTACAGACAGCTCCTTCCCACGGTCTTTGACATGCCGGATGAACCTCTGGTCCTGGCCTATATTATCAACTTTTATAAGATGGCGTCCTGGACCATCAAACCCTATCTGGAAACGGCAGTTTTTCTACTGGCCAAATACAATGGGGAAACCATCTGGCATTGTATCACCATGCCTGTAACCACAGACGAAGCCCGCATCGGTGGGATAACATATTTCGGATATCCCAAGGTTTTGGCCGATATAACACTGGATCATAAAGCTTATGGCTATTCAGGCAAGTTGACGGCCAATGGCCGGCCCATCATACAGGCGACACTTGATACCACCGGGCATGTAATCACTCCGGAAGAAAAAAAATGGTTCGACCGACTGACAGGTATTGGCTCTTTGAACATCCTGAACGGCCGGGTTATCGATCCCACGCCGGGAACGAGCAGCCAGAGGGACAGCCTGTTGAAACTTTCCCAGATGTACCCAGCCACGTTCTCCGTCAAGGTCGGGCGGGCTAAGCTTACCTTGAATCCGGAGGCAGCTCCGAAAGATAAGGACTGGCGACCATCGGCCTTTGCCATCCAGCCTGCCGAAATCGTTTTGGCCTACTACTTCAAGAACAAGTTTGGATTCAGCTTCGGCCGTCCCAGAGACATGTCTGACTAGGCAGGGCTTGATGAACATCTCCGCTCTGCTATGATGTATTGATGTTAAGAATGAAGAACCGACTCCTTATTTTCTAATTATGGTCACAACGCAGCCCTTGCAATGGGAGGGAAAAGATGAAAAACAATAAACTGATAGATCCTGAGCTGGAACCTTTGTTGCAGTTGATCCCTGAATTGAAACTTGACCTCAGCAACTTGAAAGATAATCGCGACCTACTGGCCCAAATGGTTGACACAATGAAGCCTCAATTGCCTGAAGTTGAGGGGGTAGCAATCGAAGATCACTCTGTGTCTGGTCCAATGGGGGACCCTGATGTTAAAGTACGAGTCTATAAACCGGAAGAGCGTACTGGTAAGTTGCCTGGGCTACTTTGGATACATGGTGGAGGTTATGTATTAGGCAGCATTGATCAAGATGATTTCATTTGTAAACACTTTGTTGAGGAAGTGGAATGTGTTGTCGTGTCTGTCGAGTATCGTCTTGCTCCGGAGCATCCATACCCAGCGCCGGTCGAAGATTGCTACGCAGCACTTACGTGTATGTTTGACCATCCCGATGACTTGGGTATTCAAAAGTCACGACTCTCTATTTGGTGGAGCAAGTGCAGGAGGTGGTTTGGCAGCTGGGTTGGCGTTGCTCGCTCGAGACCGTGCTGAAGTGGAAATTGTTTTTCAGTTACTCATCTATCCGATGATTGATGATCGCAACATTGAATCCGCGAGCAAGGATCTCCCTGATACTCTGATTTGGAGCCGGTATAACAATCTTTTTGGTTGGACATCCTACTTAGATGGCAAAGCAGGGGGAGAAGGGGTGTCACCCTATGCGGCAGCAGCAAGGGTTACAGATTTAAACAACTTACCTTCGACGTTTATTGCTGTAGGAGATATAGATCTATTCGCAGTAGAGAATATCGAATATGCACAGCGTTTAATTCAAGCAGGAGTCCCTACAGAGTTGCACGTGTATCCCGGTGCATTTCACGGTTTCAACAGTTTCGTGCCATCCGCGAACGTATCAAAACGCTGTAATGCCGCGTGTAATCAAGCACTTAAGTTAGCG
>CAZWIP010000407.1:0-2377 GCA_964634125.1 uncultured Dehalococcoidia bacterium | reverse complement strand
TGTAAGTATATAGTACTAACAGACAGGAGAATGCTATGAGCTTGAAAAAACAGAAGCTTAAGATCATTCAAAAGATTCATTCCTTGGATAACGTCATACGGGGCTCTATCTTTGAAATGAAACGTTTCTGCGGTAAAAAAAATTGTAGATGTGCTAAGGCCAAGACACCTCACAAGTCGATGTTTCTATCCTTCAAATACCAAGGAAAAACCCAGATGGTTCCTATTAAAAAGAACCAGATTCCGCAGCTCAAGATGCGCATTCAAGATTACAAGGAACTGAAAGAGGCCATAGATGAATTAGCTCGTATCAACGCCGAGATGCTACGAAGTGAAAAATGAGCAGTCCAGCCATGGAGAATCCGGAGATTGTGTATCAGGACGATACCATCGAGGCGCTAAGACAGAATGAGTATTTGGAGTTGAAGTACAAAACACCGCATCTGATCCGGATAAAGACCGACGACAGGCAGGGCATCGACGATGAAGTGATCCGTATGCTGCGGATGCGTAGTACAGAAGGAAAGAAGTATTTTGTCCAGAAGCAAGTGGGAAAAATCATTGGGGTCTCTCGACAGATGATCAACCGGCGCTGGCAGGTGTACAAAAAGGAGGGCCTGCTAGCGCTTCTGGCCGGCGAATGGGAGAAATCCAAAATAACACATCAGCTGTTAGACCGACTGGCTGAAATCGTTGTGGAGAATCCTTTTCTCTTCGTGCATGAAATCAAAGAGCGTCTCCAGCAAAAAGGGGTGTGTACAGAAATAGCGGATGCCACGATTTGCAGAGCCTTGAAACAACTGGATGGCAGGAAACTGATCATGCTGATGCGAAAGAAAGCCACCAAAAGCCTGCCGCAAGCCTTTATGGAGGCAGGATACCTGATTAAAAGATTGTTTGGGATTATCGAGGATCTGTTTACCAAGCTGCCCAAAGAAGCCATACCCCATGCACTCAAGCAGGATCTAAGGTACTTGAGCTCATATTTCAGACAAGCAACCCATGATAGCACAGGGCCCACCGAGAAAGACAAATACAGCCAGAGGAAAAAGCTTAAACGTGACAAGAAGAGGAAAATCCGGTTTTTGAAATATCTGTTGGCAGGCATTAGAGGAGTAGAAGAATGCCCTGACTGTCATAGCACGGAGGTCAAGTACCTCTTCAAGCGCGAACGCGGATACAAGGATAAAAGGGGTAAGAAGAGACAATCCTATTCGAGGGTGTACCGGTGTGAGAACCGGGAATGCAGGACAAAGTATTTCACCCGTCCGCCTAAAGGTGTAGAGCTGTATGCCCGGGTTCATCGAGAAGTAAAGAAAATGGCGCTCAGATGGAGCTTTCATCTTCGAGGGACTTTCAGCCGGGTTGTGGATGAACTCAAAGAACATGGAATTGAAGTGGCTTTGACCACCGTGCTTCGATGGGTCAAAAAAGCTGGAGAAGAATGCGTGAATGTCTTCAGTCTTTTCAAGCAGGAAGATTGGAAACAACCGCTTTGTATTGATGAGAAGTGGATCAAAATCCGCAATAGATGGTGCTACCTATTCACTGCTGTTGGAGCTCGAGTAACAGACCTGCTGGCAGCGGAGCTGTTTTTTCATAAAAACACCGATGCCATGAGGACCTTTCTTTACCAGTTGAAAGCCCTTGGATTCCGTCCAGAATCGATCACTACGGATCTATTGATGGGCTATGAGTCGGTTGTCAAAGAAGTGTTCCCCGATTGCCTGTATCTGCAGTGTGTTCTCCATGCCGGCCGGGATGCCAAGCGGATTGTCAGAATAGCTCTACAGGCTGAAGAAGATCAGCAGTGGAAAGAAAGGCTGACAAATCGTATCAGAACGCTATTCAAAGCCAAGAATATCAAACAGGCCAAAAAGCGGTATTTCAAAATCATGCGATTCAGAGAGCAAGCTCCTGATTCTGTTTCAGGAGTTTTTGATATGCTGCAGAAATACTATCCGAAGCTTTGTCTGTCGGTTCTGCGCAAAGATATCCCCAGCACCACCAATCCGGTAGAGAGGGCGATAGGAGAGTTTGAAGAACGATACCAGCTAACCAAAGGGTTCACTTCCTTCCATTATGCTCAGTTTTTCATCAGAGCTTATCAAATCTACTACCGGCTGAGAAAGATAAGCTTTGGACGTTTCAAGGGCAAAAACCGCTTGCAGCTAAAGAGAAATCCTGTCGGAAAATTGAGTTTCGCTGACTACCTGACCCCTACTTTCTGCTGATTTTGTCAAGTTTCTAAACGTTAACAAATTTGCAAAGGTCTCCGGGCTCAGCAAGGCCAAATAACTCGAGAAACTCTTGACATCCAACTAGACCCAATCCCAACATGATTATCGCGATAAAAGCAAGAACCGGACGAAAATATT
>CAZWIP010000406.1:0-2379 GCA_964634125.1 uncultured Dehalococcoidia bacterium | reverse complement strand
TCGGGTATCGTTACGGATCGAGATCTCAAGCGGGCATCTGCGTCAGATGCCACATCGCTTGAAATTCATGAACTCCTCTATCTTCTCATGAAAATAAAAGTAAAGGATATCATGACCAAAAAGCCAATTTCGGTTCCTATCGACTTTACTGTTGAGGAAACGGCTGAGGTGTTATTGCGGTATAAAATTAACGGGGTTCCGGTGGTGAATCTGGATGGAAGGCTTGCTGGCATAATCACACAGACCGATCTTTTTCGGGTGATCATCTCTTTGACCGGAGTCGGGAAAAGAGGCATACAGTTCGGTTTCAAATTGGAAGACCGACCAGGTTCCATTAAAGATGTTGCTGATGTGATTCGCGCCTACGGGGGTAAGATGGTCAGCATTCTCACCTCATACGATGATGCACCGATAGGATACCGCTGGGCGTATATCCGCATGTATAACGTCGACCGCTCTAAAATCGAGGATCTAAAAAAAGTACTGAACCAAGAGGCACCGTTGCTTTATATGGTGGATCACCGTGAAAACAGAAGAGAAATATACTAGTTTCCATGTCGGTCCGGAAACGGAAGGAAGCAGCCCGGAGCTGTGTTCCTGTACGCCGTTTTCAGGTTCGGTGGAAGCATCTAAATCCATTCGCTTTCCGCAGCAGATCGTTACCGATGAGGGCATCGAGATATGGATACAACCTGTCCGACCGGATGATGTTGCCTTATTGAAGTCACTTTTTGAATCCCTCTCCCCTGAAAGCATCTATTTTCGCTTTTTTTCGCCGTTAAAACAAATTCCAGATCATATGCTGGACCGGATTACGGATATTGATGTCGATTGTGAAATAACATTGGTCGCCATGGATCGATTCGGAAGGATGCTCGGTATTTGCTGTGTCGATATCATGGAAGGCGGGATTCGGGGAGAATTTGCGGTTCTCATAGGTGACCACTGGCAGGGAAAAGGAATCGGCGCCGAATTGTTGAAGCACTGTCTTATTCTTGGCAGGATAATTCACCCTATGGTTGCATTAAATATGACATTAAATCGATACCGTCTCGACGGAGAGCCTTGTAGTCATTGGCTGATCCTCGATACTGGTTTCTGGATACTCGATGTTTATGGATTCCACTCCTGATGGCATGCAGGTTATCAAGCATCGAGCAACCAGCATCCAGCATCGGCCCAGTAATTGCAGCTGTTGGAGCATATCTATAACGGCATATGAATCGATTTTATGCAACGTTAGGGTTCATTTTCCGAATGGAATTTTTTGCTCAAATAATATTTTAATTCACGGAACAATAGACGATGGAGTAACGTGATGAACCGAACATGCTATCTTCTGCTACTTATTGTTATGGTCATAGTTCTACTTGGAAAAGTTCTTGTCCCACAAGCGTTGTCTTCGAGTGATGACATTATCAAGCAAAGAATTAAGGACAAGGCTGCAAATACTCCTGAACTCAAAGGAACGGAGGTAAATATCGCAGTGGAAGACGGTAATGTCATCTTGTATGGCACGGTGGTCTTATACATCCAGAAGATGCTCTATGAACAATTCACATGGAAGACGGTAGGGGTAGTCGAGGTAGACAATGAGATCCGTGTAGTCCCCCAATTGCCTCAGACCGACCCTGCCATCGAACGCAAAATCATGGAGATCGTGCATACCCACTCCAGATTCCATGACACGGACCTTAAGATTACGGTGGAGGAAGGCACAGTCAGCATCCGTGGCACCTTTGAGCATCCGCGCGATGTCCTGTTCCTCAAACACCGCGTAGCTGAGATTGAAGGCGTGGTTGCTGTTAATTTACAGGCAAATTTCAGGATATAAAATGGCTGATCAAACGGATTTTTTCATTCTTGTGGAATGTCAAACTGATATCAGCTTACTTTGAAATACCATGTGGTGTGGTATCTTTCATTAAAATTATTTGTCAGTACATAAATAAGAAAGTCCGTATGAAATGCCCTTGTTGCGGATGCCTGGGAAGCCGAGTGATTCATTTGCGACCCGGCCAAGACCAGACGATTATACGTCATCGGAAATGTGATGTTTGTGGCATTCGGTTTATTACCGAAGGACATCCTAGAGAATCCTTCAAATAACGTTTGCGGTTGTTTTTGATCATGACAGGGTATACTTACGGGTCGAAAAATTCCTCGGGCCGATAAAATAGGCTTTCAAAAGGAAGCAGCCGAATAAATTTAACAACAGTGGTTGCTCATTAACAACTCATCAAGCGGTTTGGTCGGAATTCAAAACCCGTGTTACACCGTGCGAAAAGGAAATTATGATTTGAAGCAGAAGAATTGAGGGGGTAGAATGGAAGCATCGAAAGTAAGGGAACTAGAAATAAAACTTCAAGAAATGCTTAA
>CAZWIP010000405.1:856-2394 GCA_964634125.1 uncultured Dehalococcoidia bacterium | reverse complement strand
CCGAACCTCCTCACTCTACTCCTATTGTTAGATCTGTGTAATCACATACTTCGCGGTTATATGCTGAAGCATCTTTTACCATTTGAGCTGCTGTCTTAACTCCTTTAGCAGTTAAATCCATAGTGCCCCCGGATTCTTGAAGGCCATGCACTTCAACAGGTTTACCGGTTGATCGTATTCTGTCAGCTAAATGATTTGCAGATTCTAAGCTAATACTCAATACGAGTACTGCCGCAATATTTGGATGGTTGCCGATTCCGGCTAAAGTCTTGAGGGTCATTTCGTAGTCATAGCCTATTTGACTTCGACCAAATGGTGTAGTCAGGGATATAGCTCCGCTGACCAATCTTTCGATGCGATTTGCAGTTGGATTGGTATTGTCCATAGCGGACAAAATGGCGACGTGGTTCCTTATTCCTACTGTCCCGTTAGGTCTGCGATAGCCCATTACCTGTGGTATCATTGTTTGTCTCCTCTTCCTCGAATGCTTTCTACATTATGTACATGGACACATTGGCCTTGTGTTATAGTCTGTGAAGCGATGCCGATAACCTCTCCATATTTAATGACCTCTTGTCCTTGCTCAATGGACGTAATAGCAACTTTATATCCAAATTGAATATCGTCTATAAGGGTTATAGGTTTTACCTGACTTCCAACAGATATTTCGATGAATTCACCGCTTTTCAGTTGGGCTAGACTCGTAGCGACATTGTCTTTTTCACTCATGGTAATTATTTTCGTCATAGCTATACCTCACATAAAGGTTTTTCAATAAATGATTAAAACAATGAATATCTAAAATAAAGAATAAATTCTGCAACGATTCTTGCTTTTTCAATGCTTATACCTGTTATGGCAGAGTGTATAAAGGAGCAGAATCAAAACAACATAAATGAAGTTCAACCAACACTCTCGAACTTTGAAATTTATAAGAATTATAGGATTTCAATACCTCAAATTGGTCTGGAGGATCGTCCTAACAGGATCTTTGCCACCTCATCTGGTTCATCGATCAGGTCCCGCAACCGCAAAAGTGCTTCATTTATGGCATTAACAATCTTCTCCAGACCACCAAATCGTTTGACCTCGTCTAAGTTTGGTCTAAGTCTAAGAGAAACTCTAGAGCCAGGGCGCTCAAGAGCAGTACTGGTAAGAATTCCATAATCCTCAACCAAAATCATTCCCAGAGCCCCCGCTGCCTCAGCAGGCACCACCTTTGGCTGGAAAAGACTAGATTTTTTCTCTACCACTAAGGATAATATTTCCTCCTCTCCAATAGTCGGTCCTAGAAAAGTATTGAGGATGTATGCACTTCCGAAATGATCTTTTAATAGTGTGCATAGTTTTTCTCCTACATGAGAGTCATCAATAAGGACCTGGGGGGTAAACCGCTCTAAAGAACGAAGGACACCGAGTAATAAGGGTGCCCTTGCCTCAAATCCCAATTCACTACCACGAGCAACAACATTCTCGATCAATGCATAGCTTCCGGCCATAAGACCGGCTGCAATAGAGATCCCCAAAATCCCGAAAAG
>CAZWIP010000405.1:0-846 GCA_964634125.1 uncultured Dehalococcoidia bacterium | reverse complement strand
TGCGCGGGCCTCCAAGACCGGCCTTATCACAGCTTGTGATTCCAAGATCCACCCCAAGCTCCAACATCTTGGGCTGCTTTAGGAAAACAGGTGCAATTCGTGCTCCGTAGGCATCATCAATGAATATAGGGCATTTAGCATTCTTCGCAATAGTTATTACATTTTCTAACTCATCTCCCGACATCGTGTCTAGCTCGCTCGTGACGCGGGTTACAACAATTACGGACACACCAGATAGTTGACTCTGTTTCATGGGCACCTTAGAATCAACCTCTTGTAAGACCGCGCCTCCTAACTCAATTCCTCGACGCACTGAAGGATGTGTCCGGCAGCGAGGAGCAACCGCAATAGCTTTACCCCGCTCTGGTACAAGCGCAAGCATCGCCGAGACAATTCCTGCCGATGCTCTACTGAAGAGGGCCACTTCGCTATCTGGCCCGGCTCCGAAGTGGGCACGTCCTGAAATAACTAGTTTATCCTGCACTACTGACATTCCCACATACTCTTCTGCCAGCCCCTCTATAAGGTCCTGACATGTGATATTAAAACCTCGACGATGTCCCGTGAAGTTGAAAAGGGAGTCTCGGCCATTTCGTAATAACCGTTGTCGAATCAGACGTAGTCCCTGTGAATGGCGGAGAGATTCTTCTAGAGAGCTTTTCAATATTGACCCTCGAGCATATCCTACACAGGATTCGATTGAATTACCAAATATATCCTTTTCCATCGCAGATACTTTATAATAAACTTGTTATTTCATCGCGCCGCCAATTGCACATTTGACGACATTGCAGTATGTTTTACACCATGTATCTTTATCAAAATTGTTTTCGATAACAGTGAACG
>CAZWIP010000404.1:0-2416 GCA_964634125.1 uncultured Dehalococcoidia bacterium | reverse complement strand
ACACCTCCCGATACTACATATTGTGGTTGGTCCAGTCAAGGAGATAGCCCTATTGAATTATATATACTCCAGCTTGCCCTGATTTTTTCTGGCTCAATATCTAAATATTCATTCTATATGCTATATGGGTGCCGCTGATAAAGAAGTAAGCAATGTTTTGCTTTGTAGTTTAAATTGTTACGTAACTATCCCCTCACATCCGGCATGAACCACTGTCCGTGCAGAATGTGATTTAATTGTATGTGCAAAGCTGATCCGATCTTGGCGATCCCCTGACAAATTTATGGGTGTGGGGTAGCAGGTTATAATCTCCTCTAATTCCACTACAATTATGCTTGCTTCTACAAACTACTAACAGACTCCTTGCTATATCACATGCGTTATAGTATGATTTTCTCAAGTTATTATCATGCAAATCATTGACCTGAGTTCAGCTCACGATTTTTAAGAAAGGAGGTCCTCCAATGAGTTTCATAGATAGGGAACTGCAGTGCGTCGACTGCGGGGTCACGTTCACCTTTGACGCCGCTGAACAAGAGTTCTTTGCCAACAAAGGCTTCACGAACGATCCCAAGCGTTGTGGAGATTGCCGTAGGGCAAAGAAACAGGAACGCGGAGGCGGCTATGGAAACTATAGCTCCCCTAGGCAGATGCATCCAGCTGTGTGTGCTGCATGTGGCGTCGAGACTGAAGTTCCGTTCTTGCCTAGCCAGGACAGACCGGTGTATTGCCGCGAATGCTTCAACAGCGGTGCGTCTGGAAACAGGCGATAGTCTTTCTATAATAGAAGATCACTAGAAAGGCCGAGACTTATTCCCGGCCTTTTTTTATGGTAATACCATAACGCCTGAGAAAACTATGCCTCCAATGTTACTTCAGTTCTACATCTCAGGTTTGGCGACAAAAGGAAAAAACCAGTTTGACTTGTCCATGGAGAACTTAACCGAGACTTGCATTAGTAAGCGAATTCACGCTATTGTTGTTAGTGGACATTGCATTCTGTTTGATGGTCAAGTCCTGAACAATTGAATAGACCCAACCGTCATCCGATAGTACAGAATAGGTGGTACATGTATGGGAAAATCACGTGAAGTTAAGAAAGAGGTCAAAAAACAGCCAAAAAAATCGCTGAAAGAGAAACGACAGGAGAAAAAAGCGAGGAAAACAGGGAGTCCCCCGATCGACAATCCCCAGTAAAACAAATCGCTCGAATGCAATTAACCCTCTGCTTAAGCACCACAGACTGATAGGAGTTTCCTTTCCGGAACTGTGGGGATAGTGTTAATCGTCTTCCTGGGTTTGACTCGCATATGACATTAGAGAATAGTGAAGACAAGGTGAAATTATCAGTATGAACGGTATCAATCGTATCACCATTAAGCAAGGCTTACAGGTTTCAGTCGTACTAAAGAAGGATCAGCAATCCGGGAAACTGACCAAAGGTATTGTCAAGGATATCCTGACGAAATCTTCTGCACACCCCCGCGGCATTAAAGTTCGCCTGGAAAGTGGTCAAGTCGGACGGGTTACAGGAATAATCATCGGAAGCAGTTAAGCAACCAATCTGTAATACCCGCCAGGGGCAGCCTCGAAACATCCGAGCTAATAGCCCAACACATCTCCCACATTATTATTGCGGTGTTAAACTTTCATACTATTCCATGAAACGAAGTCTGGGTAACTATTCTGTATGAATATGTCAATATCTGATTCCATGCCATATGAGCCAATAGCGAATCTACTTGAAAGGGCCATTACTGCACGTGAAGCATTGTTCGATGTTCAACATCAGACGGCCCTCCGCTTGTTTAATGGCTTCACTGAGGGGCATCCCTCCCTCGTTGTTGATCTGTATGCAAGGACGATAGTGTTACACAATTACGCTGATCCTCCGGGGGAAGGTGATTCGGAAATTCAAGACGCCCAACATTTTCTCCGAATCCGTCTTCCCTGGGTCCAAGCAGTGATTCTCAAAACACGCAACGGATCGACTGTGAGTGACAGACGGGGAAGGATTTTGTACGGATCGATCGCTGATCGGCGAGTGTTGGAATATGGAGTATGGTATGCTATCGACCTGCTCATGAATCGTGATGCCAGCCTCTACTTGGATACACGCAATCTTCGTAAGTGGGCGCTGGAACATCTCAACGGTAAAACCGTGCTGAATACGTTTGCCTATACGGGGAGTCTGGGCGTGGCGGCACGGGCAGGTGGTGCGGCGCGAGTGGTGCATATGGACGGAAATCGTGCATTCCTCAACGTTGCCAAAACATCCTACAGCCTCAACGGTTCCCCTATCTCTAAAGGAGATTTTCAAACCGGAGATTTCTGGCCGCATATCAATCGTTTGAAACGGTCTTGACATGCCCCCATTCATTGTACCACCTGTAAAGTTAGATTTGGTGGCATTGAG
>CAZWIP010000403.1:0-2417 GCA_964634125.1 uncultured Dehalococcoidia bacterium | reverse complement strand
TTTCCCACCATTATAGGCTTCAGGGTTCACGTGTGCAACTGGGAGTGGGTTGACTATGGGTAATCCGGTTAGGTAGGATAGGGACACTCTGTCAGGGATCCAACATGCATCCATAGACTAGTCATTAGAATTTGGAAGGAGATACAATGGTTGAAATTGATCCAACAAAGCTATCAATTGATGTAGTAGATCTCTGGAGGAAGCAGTGGCTGTTGCTTACAGCAGGTACCCTTGATGCTTTCAATATGATGACTGTGGCATGGGGTAGCATTGGTTTTATGTGGTCAAAACCTTTTGCTCAAGTGGTAGTAAGACCTCAACGTCATACACGTCAGTATATTGATCAATCAGATTCATTCACCCTATGTGCTTTTCCGGAGAAATACCGTAAAGATCTGATGACACTTGGCACGATCTCCGGAAGGGATGGTGACAAACTATCGCAAACAGGGCTCACCTTGAAGAGATCCAAAAGTATATCCGCTCCATCGTATAACGAGGCGAATCTCATACTGGAATGTCGGATAATATACTACCAAGACATGGATCCAAATGGCTTCATGGACAAGACAATTCACGATAACTACGAGGCAAATGATTATCACCGGATCTACTATGGCGAAATCCTGACAGCATTCTGTGAGAAATGAATCCCAACCAGCTCATGCACACTGACCCTGTATTCTCTGCACTCATCCAGGGCAGAGGATGCATGACGTTAGATAAACCCAATAATGACAACAGTGATCCTCTAGGGTACAGCTAAATAGCCATGAAAGAAGAAACGCAGCGCCGTCTCCCCGAAGAGTTATTATCCTTGAGACTTGTAGGTGATAATCAGTGGGAATTCGTATATCCGAGGATAGGTCAGCAACAATGGGAGCAGTTCTATGAAGTGCAGGATTTATGGAGCAGTGGAATAGAAAGCAATATCTCTAAGTCAGAGCGGGGTTATCGCAGCCTTCTCAAGACCTATCCTGAATTCATCGATGCATATCATCACCTCGCCATCTTGCTTGACGAAACCGATCGCTCACAACAAGCATTCAAAATGTGGCAAAGGGCTGTTGATATTGGCTTGGGTTGCTTTCCCCTAAATTTCTCTATTGGGCAAGACTTACTGCCTTGGTTATTGCTCAATAACCGACCGTTCCTCCGAGCTTACCATGGTTTGGGACTGGCCATGATGGACCGTGGAGCTATAAAAGACGCCCTTTCCATTTTCACCGCCCTCCTGTCACTTAATCCAGATGATAATCAGGGCATCCGAAGCATGGCTATCCACTGCAACTTTGCATTGAACCGACCGTGGGAAGTATTGGGAACCTCGCAACAGCATCCAGAAGATACCATGTCAGGTGTGATCTATGGTCGTGTTCTGGCTCTGTACCAGATGGGACTGGAGGAAGAAACAAAGACTGCGCTTCATGAAGCTGTCGAGTATCTTCCCCTCGTGGCTAAGGAGATAGTGAAAAAACGTCACCGACAACCAAAGGAACTATATTCTGGCTATATCACGGTTGGAGGCCCAGATGAGGCTTACCATTACTGGATTGAATACGGGCAGTACTGGAAGAGCACTCCCGGGGCGATTGATTTCATTAGAGATTATTTGACCAAGAATGGATAAGAAAGGGCCCATTCAGCACCTATGAGACCTCCTCTTGTGAAGGGGTAGGAGTATACAGTGAAGCTAGTGTCGCAGTTGTACATATATAGACAGTTGTTACTATATGTACAAGTCAGACACAACAGCACCGGTGGCACGAGGGAAACAAAGGCATAGAATCTCATTGAAGATATCTGCTATAATTCCAGCAATTAGTGGGGTGCCACCGTGTATGGTCGGCATATTTATTCTCTGCACGACTGGCTAACAAATGATGGGAAATACTCCGAAGAAACGAGCGGACACTGTTGTCGTACTCGATTTTGAAACTACAGGGTTGTCGCCGAACCAAGGAAGTCGCGCAATTGAGATCGGTGCAGTGCTTATTGAGCAGGGCAAAGTCACAGACCGATTTCAGCAACTGATGAATCCAGGGTTTCGTATTAACCAGTTCATTGAAAACTACACCGGGATTACAAATCAAATGCTACGGAAAGCACCTCCTTGTGCTGAGGTGATGGAACAATTTGCCGCCTTCATCGGAGACCATAATCTTGTAGCTCACAATGCCTCTTTTGATCGGCGTTTCTTGGATGCCGAGTTAGATTCTATTCATCGGAAATATACGGGTTCCTTTGCCTGTTCAATGCTTGTTGCGAGACGGGTTTATCAGAATGCCCCCAATCACAGGCTTGGAAGTTTGGTTAAATTCAAGAACATCCCTACTGACGGAGTATTTCACAGAGCTTTGGCCGTGTGCGTCTTCAGCAAAAGTGGGACAAATGGGCCCGATAATTAAAGGACACAT
>CAZWIP010000402.1:0-2424 GCA_964634125.1 uncultured Dehalococcoidia bacterium | reverse complement strand
TATCACATCCTGAATATGGACCTGATAATCGGGAAAAGCCCGGTAAATTGAGGACTTTGAATGCTTCTTTACCATTGATTCCCAAGGGACGTTATCCAACATATCCTGAAACGCGTTCTCCTTAGCAGACATAATTAATAACAATATTATATTAATTGATAAATATTTTTTAATATATAAATACATAAAATATAGTAACTTATTTATATTATATCATAACAATGTCTATGTGTTCAGAAATGCAAATAGCTCAAACGGTACAGTTGCTAGGCAAGGAGATAGAACTCCTGCTCACGTTATATCCTCTTGAGAATATTGCTCAGTTGGAGCTTGCTGAATCATTAGGAATCAAAAACTCAAACCTATCAAAGCGATTAAAGACCCTAAAGGAGGCTGGATTCATACACGTTTTTACTATAAAATCCACATTTGGTAGACCACCAAACTATGTATCTCTTGATGAGAACACACGTCGAATGATAACGATGATTATAGGGGGGGTACAGAGCCAAATGATAAACCAATTATACCGAACCAAGATAGTTTTAATGATATAGTAAACCTGTTGATGGATCCCTTTTTGGGGAAGGCTGCTGTGGACCAGGTTCAATTAGCGTCGCAAAAGTATCTGCTGAGCTCAGATTCCTATTATTTCGAGTATCTATCGAAGCATCTATCAAACAGAGCCCTTGTACCTGTTCTTCGCGTGACTCTTAGTGCTACGAGGAGTTTTATTAAAGATTTTTCTGACACCGAAAAAGCAATAGTAAGTGATTTGTTCGAAGATCAAGTAATTGAGGTACTTTCAACCAACTACAATGCTTCAGATAAGAATGGCATTCATAAAGAGGCACGGCTGCTCATGGAATCCATGGGAGTTATCTGGGCATTTGATGATTTGATGGATCAGTACATCTCTGAGATAAAGATCGAAGAGGGTCACCCCGAGATATATCGAAGGCTTCTCCTCAAAAACTACCGAAATCGTGTCCATGAGTCCTGGGTAATAATCTCCCGATTAACAGAGGATGATACTATCAAGTCCAGAGTATTAACCGAGTTACAATTATTACGTGAATAGTCCAAACCAGTCCATTTTTCTGCCTATTTTTCTAGGCTGTCGTATTGGTCCACCTAGAACCACCTGTCCATACGAAGTACCTGCCGCCTACTTGTAGCCTGTCTGAACGATTGTTCATATACCCCTATTGCCCCTACATTTGGAAGGTTAGGAAAAAACACGCTAATATAGGTCAGGTGCCAAGTAGACAGATTCTAGACGGATTTTGGACACAAGCTAGACCTATAGATACTTGGACTTTTTCCTAAACTGCTCTAAACTTGTCTGGACTCCCGTGGACGTTAACGAAAAGGATGGCCCAACGTGAACACCCACGTGTGCACGTAAATATTATATCCTGAGTTCAAGAACAAAGTAATTTCATTAAAATTCAAATTTCAAATTATCTCCTTCTCACAAAACAACAGCCCCTAAAATACAAGTAACGTCAGAACATATTCCTCAGATTCAGGTAAATGGGTCAAGGTATGGTTAATCTCTCCATTCCCATTGGGTTATACCCTATTGAGGTAGCCCATTTTGACCCCAAACACCCCAGACTCTAGAATCGATAAGAAATTACTCAATCTCGCAAACGACCCAAATCTAATCAAACGATTGACACAATCATTTTCTCCCCAAATCTCTGGACTTGAAACTATCAAACAAGCCATGTTATATCACCTAGTTGGTGGATCCCAAAAAGATGAAAACGGCGAAACATCCCGTGGAGCTCTCCATGTGCTCATAATTGGTGATCCAGGAACAGGTAAAACCCGGTTATTGCAGTACGCTGCAAAGTTGGGTGACAGGGTCCTTGTATCAGGAACGGGGGTTAACTCTGATGGGTTTTCTGCGATGGTCACTATTGATCAAAGCGGTCAACCAGGGGTTAAGGAAGGAGCATTGGTTAAAGCGGATCAGAAATATTTACACATTGATAAACTCGACAAATTGAGCCCAGATCTGTATTCTGTACTTGAGACAGCCATGGATCATCAATATTACCCATTAGCAAAAAACGGCATAACCAAGTGTCTTGACACTAGAATCTCGGTATTAGCGGCTTCAAATCCTGTTCTAGGACGCTACAATATGTACCAAACAATCGGTCAAAACATTAATCTCCCAATTGGCTTGCTGAACTGTTTCGATCTCATATTCATATTACGTGATTACCCAGACCACATCGTCGACAAAATGGTCGCGGAACGGATTTTACAACTGGATAACTCAAAGAAATCCAAAAATTCAACAGTGATCGAACTAGGTTTACTTCGACAATATATTGAATATGCCTCTCAAATCAAGACAACATTGACTCATGAAGCAAAAACCAGGTTAAAAGATTATTATCTTGAAAT
>CAZWIP010000401.1:0-2426 GCA_964634125.1 uncultured Dehalococcoidia bacterium | reverse complement strand
GTTTTTTTTCACTCCTTAACCATGAATGCATAATTTTCAACTCGCCCGGATGGCTGAGCAGTACCAATATCTTTAGATCCCTTCTGTCCATATGCCGCGTTAACAATTTAGGTTCCAGATGTTTGTCAGTACCCCAGATAGATATTTTACCACGATCTTTGCCTCCCCATTTGACGAAGTAGTCTACGTAATTAGGACCGCACACAGTGTATCTCGTAGGCCGAGGCGGCAATACAGCACCTTTGTCCCGAAGGGCCAATGCCAACCGGTACTGTGGATGAGGTGTATATCCAACGGAGTCCACCGATAGTTCTTTGGTTGCAAACAGGATTGCACGCTCTATGCCCTTCTCCTCGTAAGGGTATATGACAAGTCTGCATCGTGATTTCCTTAGGAATTTCTTTAATGCGTGGTAGCAGCAAACGATACTCAAATGATCGCCGCGATTCAGTTCCTGTATGAGGAATCTCTTCCAAAAAATCCAGGAACGAATCTCACCCATACAACATGGTATGTTGCTGAGGGCAGTCAAGCACGTTGCCAATATGATGTGCATGCTGACAGCCAATCCTTTGATCAAGTCCGAGACACCTATGTTGTCAAGAAGGAAAAAACCTTCCCGGTTTTCCAGCAGCCTTTTTCGAATCTCTTCCCGACTGTTCAGTTGATTGCTTGTACAGACGAATCCGATCTGTTGTTCATCCAGACCATTAAAATTGTCAAACATCGATCCATAAAAATACTTGTAGCCAGCAGAAGAAAAGTTGCCATAAACTGATTCATATAACACGACTACGGGAAAATCAAAACTGATCTTTCTCCTGAACAAATGATGTCTTATCAGGTAATATACGCATCGCAACATATCCATAAATGACAGCAGTACGTGCTTCAGAGCAAGTAAAATCAGGTTGTCCGATCGGACGACCTGCCCCCTGCACTCGAGAATTAATGTTTTATCAAACTCTCTCAAATACGCGCCCACCAGCGGGTCGCCTCCGATCACCAATACTTCAGGTACATATGTGTTAGCCTTTTTCCATTCTATCAGCGCTATAGCAAATAAAACAGGCTTGAACAGATAGTCCTGAGCGTATGGCCGCACATCCCACCTCGACATAAATGTCACCCACCACCATCGCGTGTGTCTTAAAAATCGTCTGGCCACGTTATCGTACGAAATTTGGATTTCGTCCAACCACTCCCACAACTTTTCCCTCACAATGTGCTTCAGGTCAATGTAGTAAGGATGTTTTGCGAGAGATTCATCATACTCATAGTTCGCGAACGGCTTATCAAGTCTGTCTGGAACCCTGTCTTTAAAAACTACCTTCATATCCCTATGTTGCTAACTTTGAAGTTTGAATAATCGATTATACAGATAATCATCTGGGAGGAGTCGCTCAACTATGGCTAGATCTTTCTTGGTATCCACCCCGATCATGTCCGTCGATATATAGGCATGCACCGGTGAATTATTCTCAAGAAATCGTAACATATCGCCCTTTTCTATTTTCTCCAACGTACTTTCTTTCCAACGTGAGTACTGAAGGAGCAGATCCTTATGAATGAGATAGATACCTATTTGCTTGATTCCGCCTCTGAATTCATGCTCACCCTGCTCTGGAATTGCAGCTCTCGAGAAATAGAGTATTTCCCCCCCCTTGGCTAAGGTAACCTTTACGACATTCTTATTTGTGAAGAACTCCCAATCTTCAATGGGCGTAACCAGATTCAGGCACCGGATATCCTCTCTCTCTTTCATAACCCGTATGGCTTTGTCCAGTTCTAGTGGATCGACCATAGGTTCGTCCCCCTGAACATTGATCACGATGTCTGTTTCAATGCTCTGTGCAGCCTCTGCCACTCGCTCTGAACCCCGCGTGTGTTCTGAAGAGGTCATAATCACCATGCCTGAGAAACGCTTGACCTCATCAGCGATTTCTTTATCGCACGTTGCCACATATATTTCATCGACAAGTTCAGCACTCTGCACACGCCGGTACACGTGTTCAATCATCGGTAGCCCGAGGATCTTTGCCAATGGTTTGCCGGGAAACCGAGTACTTGCCATCCTTGTAGGTATTATTGCCACAACTTTCACTTCAGCCCTCACATATTAGCAACATCATCAAGTAAGTTAAACATTATCAAATATAATCCACTTGAAAATATCGCCATTTGCAGAGTGGAAAAATACTACTCAAAATGTCCAAACACTTCGTGTCACCGTCAAGAAGCACAAGCCTCCCATCTTCAGCAGCATTTAAAACATTACACCGATTTAGTAAAATACTATTTAAAATATTTTCATCCAGAAACAGGCTCACCATCTTCTTTCCAGTTCCAATGCGACTCTCACCAAACAAGGGAGTCACTATCTCAAATGTCCATTCGTTCTCCAAATCGGTTTTCTCCTGCAAGCG
>CAZWIP010000400.1:0-2427 GCA_964634125.1 uncultured Dehalococcoidia bacterium | reverse complement strand
GAAAACCCCAAACACAACATGTAGTAGGTAGTCCAACGAAAGGGATAGCCCTAAATCCTTTTTATATTTGATCCTACTCACATCATCCTTGCTCATATTTTCCACTCTCCACATTTGTTGCATTACTTGGCAAGCCAACATCCGAATTAACAGGCTTGCCGAATTGACTTGGTGGCAACCCGTTTATTGCCTGAGATTATAGCAGAGACTACGGATTGCACGCTATACCTGTTATTACCCTCTTGCCGCCAAGCTGATTGAAAACCAATACCGGAAGCGGACCTGAGCCTCAGGGAGGCCGCCTATTGCAGACATTTGAATGATTTGTTGGGTTGCAGTCGTCCCCATTCAAGCGTAAATACTCTGATTATCAATAAGATCAAGGCTTGTAACGTTTAAACTGGGTGTATTCTTGGGAGTCAGCATAATACCAAGTATTACCCAGCAAAGCAACTTCTCCTTCTCCTAATGGCAACTGAGCCCAAACCGAAATATCCTTGTCAGCATCATGGCTTTTCAGTATTGCAACCGCATCTTGGGCTATGGCTTTGGTAAATATCTCAGCTTGGTCATAGGCATCTTCAAGACCAGTTATTATTTCTGGATTATACACAATGTCAATCGTTATTCGACAGTAGTCGGATTCATCAGTAACATTTTTAATTTGGATGTATCTACTGGTATCTTGATCTAGCGAGTAGATCTCGTTGACTCCGGCCTGCGGAATCTTGCCACTCTCAGAACTACAACCAACCGACAAGATCATAATTGATAGCAAAATGAAACTCCAAAATAACAATTTTCTCATACTGCGGAAATCCTCCTTCTTTGTTCTGTTATTCACATTGATCTTGATATTGTTCCACGTCTTTAAATAACCATGCGAAATTACAGCTCTTGCATTGGTATGTCATCCCAAAGGCCGCACCTATCGCTGGTAACACAGGGATCATTATTAAACCTATAATGACCACAACTATTGCTACTGGGAAAAATATGATTGCCATGATTACAGCTACAAATATGATCCACATAAGCCAGCAGCCAATAAGGGAAGCACCAGCACATCCTCCGACTAAGCCACCGCTTGGGGGTGTTACTGTTTCACTGCCACAGCGAGGGCATGGCATCCATTCATTTTTCTGAAGGCTGTGGCTCTCAATATGGGACTTGAAAGAATCTGAGACTCTCGGTAACTTGAGTATGTTGTTCGCCACTCTCCACTCCTTTCATACAGCCACAAAGACTAGGTAAAGGTTAAAACTTAGCAACCCAACATCCGAATTAACAGGCTGCAATAGCACATGCCGAATTGACTTGGCGGTCGCATTTTAATGATTTTGTTTGCTTTTTCTATGCCTCGGTGAAGTAGTCAGTATCGACTTTCCTAATTTCATACGATGCTACACGACTAACACCAACATCATGGTCAATCATGAGTTGCCCTAGGGTATCACCATCGATGAGTACGATTTTGTTATCGATATTGGTTACGAATTCCTCAGCTTCTTTGGTATAAGTAGATGTAGTTATGAATATTCCCTTTTTGGCTCTGTGTCCCTGCAATGCTCCGGCGAATTTCTGTACTTCTGGACGGCCCACAGAATTGTCCCAGCGTTTTGCCTGAATATAGATCGTATCTAGTCCAAGGCGATCCTCTTTGATAATTCCGTCAATACCGCCATCTCCGGAGCGTCCCATTGCCTTTCCAGCGTCTTTACGTGTACCTCCATACCCCATCTTAACCAGCACATCAATTACGAGGTGCTCAAAAAACGTGGGGGAGCAACCCTTGATTGTCTGCAGTAACTCTGCTACCAAATCTTGTCGTACCTTCAAATACGCAGATTCCAGCAATTCTTCTGGTGTCTGTTCGGCATCGTCGTCCCATTCACGGTTAGTTTCGGTTTTGTCATGTCTAAGTTTCCTGAATTGGTTAAACTCCTCAAATTGACCAAGATACTTTACGCTAATCTTTGGGGGGTTGTTTTTAAGTACTTCCTTGCCCCGTTTCGTTACGCGAGTGTAACCTCTGCGAGTGCTTTCAATAAGCCCTGCCTTTTTCAGGTATGTTCTTGCCCATCCGACCCTATTGTCTAATGTGGATTGCCTTCCACTTAGCAAAAGCTCTTTACGATCATCTTCGGTAAGGCTAAACTCGCTGGCAAGTTTGTCTATGGCTTCACGGAGGGAATGCTCTTGTCCATCAGACAACAACTTTAATAGAGGTAGCATCATTGACTGATAATCTGGTATAGGCATTATATTTTTACCTCCTTGCCAAAAAAAAATAGAAAACCAACCATTAATATATGGATGCGTGTCGCATCCCGGATGTTTCCTCACTACTGTCTTTTTTGCAAGCATTGTCGAGGTATTAGCTTGTGGCAATGATACTATACCGCTTGTAATATAACAAGGCATTTT
>CAZWIP010000399.1:0-2430 GCA_964634125.1 uncultured Dehalococcoidia bacterium | reverse complement strand
TAATTGTAATATATTTTCGATGTTTTGTCTAGTATTTAATTGCCGGGTTAATAAATAGTAGAAATGTCCCCTGTTGAAGTAGGCATCAGCGAAATCGGGGTCTATCTCTATGGCCTTGGTATAATCAGCGATCACCTCTTCATATTCACCCAATTCATCGTAGGCAATACCCCTGTGGTAGTAGGCTAAAGCGTTGTTGGGGTTTAGCTCGATGGACTTGGTATACTCTTTAATTGCTTCGTCATGAAGGCCATTATCTTGGAGATCCAAGCCTCTGTAAAAATATTTCTCAGCGTCATGTTGATTCATAGCCCATCTCCTCGTACTATGCCTATTTTACACTCGTTAGAGGCGGGTGCAAGGTGTTAGTCCGTATCTGGAATTTTGAGGCAAGGGAGGGGATGGTGTGGTTGTCATCGCAAGGGAACAAAATTACCAGATGATCTCCACCTACGGATCAGCTTTGCCCTGACAATTAATTCAATTGCATTCTGCACGGACACGGATTCGTGCCGGGGGTTAGGAAGACGTCTATTGCAGTCGTTGTTGGGTGGTAAAAATCCTTAAATCTCAAACTGGCTGAGCACCTTTGTGAGACTTAATCACCCGATTGCAGCATATTATTCTTCGGGGGGCCGTATTCGATTTGGCAAAATTATCAGCGTCACCAGCGAGGCTGCTACGAGCACTACTCCTGCGATAAACATGGCCTCCGTCATGCCGGAGTTAAAAGCCTCACTTGTTTGCGTGATAACAAGTTGTGATGTATCTTGTGGTAATTCTCTGGCAACGATGTGGGCACTTTGGATACCACTCTCGATCATTGAGTGCATTTCATCGGGCAGCGTAAGAATAACTCTCATATCTTCGACCTTATCTCGATATATCCCGTTCGTGATCGCACCAAGGGCTGCAACCCCGAGGATGCCTCCCACAAACTGTGTCGTTTGATCCATTGCCGAGCCTATTCCTGCCCGACTTTCCGGTACCGATCCCATAATAGAGTCGGTGGAGGGTGTCCATGCCAGCCCATATCCCCCTCCCATGAGAAGTAGTCCACCGACTACCACTACGTAGGAGGTATCTGCCTCGAGAAACGACAGATAAAAGAATCCCAAGCCACAGATCAGCATTCCAAGGCTAACCGGCAGCTTGATACCAGTGACACGAGCCACAGGTGATCCAAGGGAAGCAGTTATCAAGATAATGATGGCTGTCGGCATCAGGCGGATGGCTGCTTCTAAAGCGCTATAACCTTGCACAGATTGGAAATACTGGCTGAGAAACCACAAGATCGAAAAGACGCTAAATGCAGCTAGTGTCATGCTGATGTTGGGTCCGGTGAACGACATGTTCCGAAAGAATCTCATGGGCAACAGGGGATGAGATGAACGCTTTTCCCACAAAACGAAAACCATCAGCAAAACCGCTCCTATGCTGAGCCAGATTATCACCGAATTATGAGTCCAACTTTCCTCACCGGCCTTTATGATGCCGTAGACCACTGAAAACAATGCGGCAATGGACAAAGTCACACCGACCGGATCAAGTCGCGGTGCATTTTGATCACTGGATTCACTGATATAAAAATATCCTCCGATAAAGGCAATGATACTTATCGGTATGTTGATAAGAAACACGGAATACCACTCAAAATACTCTAAAAGAACACCACCGACGACAGGACCGATCCCGTACCCTAAACCAAAGATACCGGCCCAGATACCAATCGCCTTCGCCCGGTCGTTTGGATCTGTGAAGGAAGCCCTGATGATAGAGAGTGTCTGAGGCAGCGCTACTGCGCCTGCCACTCCCATGACAGCCCGGGAAGCGATTAGCATAGCCATCGAGGTAGATAGGGCTGCTGCCAGAGAGCTGATACCAAATAGTATTATGCCCCCCTGAAACAGGCGCTTACGCCCTAAGCGATCACCGAGGGCACCCATTGTCAGCATCAGCGCGGCAAAGGTCAGGAGGTAAGCATTGTACGCCCACTGCAACTGGCTGGTACTGGCCTCAAACTCATCTGCAATAGCGGGCAATGCCAGGTTAAGGATACCATCATCAATGGCAAGAATTAATGCCGCGATGCCTATGGGCAACAGGGCTATCCAAGGTTTTTTGTTTGCCTTTGCTTCTTCCATAACGATGATTGAGCGATGCCGATCAAATATCGGCAATATTACCATACACAAATAGGAGTTATCAACCTGACTGGTACTGAGCTTAGTAAAAATGCCCAGCAGTCAACAGTAGAAAAAGTGACCATACCACCAACAGAATCACCAGCTACTTCATAACAATTTGAGCCATTATACGCTCTTGGGGTGAGGAGAGGCAAGTGTGGGATGATGTAGTTGTTACCTTAATGGAACAAAATTGCCAGGTTTTCGCCACCTACGAACTAGCTTTGCCTTAACAATTAGTTTA
>CAZWIP010000398.1:0-2433 GCA_964634125.1 uncultured Dehalococcoidia bacterium | reverse complement strand
GACTTACACGATTCGGACTGACTACATCATCAATAGAATCAACCCCAATCTGGATTCCACCTATGGACGATCAGATGGTTGTATCTACCGTTTTGCGAACAATGGATTCATCAATTTCGAAAACGGAGATGGAGATTGCAAAACTCAAAGCCATAAAACAAGGACTATTTAACGATCTTCTGACTCGAGGTATAAATGACAATGGTGAGTTGCGTGATCCTGAGAAGCACCCGGGACAGTTCAAGGATTCATCAATTGGGAATATTCCTAATACATGGAGTGTTTATACGCTTGGTGATCTTGCTGCTTTGCGTATTGAGAAAATCATTGGAGCAAAGGACGTTAGCAAACCATATATAGGTCTGGAACATATTGCTTCTGGAGATGCGATTCTTCTGGGAAGTGCGAGAAGTGATTCCATTATTAGCACTAATTCAGTATTCTATGAGGGTGATATCTTGTTTGGTAAGTTGCGGCCTAATCTTCGGAAATGTGTTTCAGCACCTTTTAACGGATATTGTTCAACCGACATCCTAGCTCTTAAGCCCAATTCAAGTCAAAATCCTGCATACATTGCATATATATTCCAATGGGACAAGGTTTTTCGGCAGGCTGTTAGAACTATGGAGGGAACCAAAATGCCACGAACCTCTTGGAATAGACTAAAAGAATTCCAGGTGGCAATACCTCCAAACAATGATAAGGGACTTGAAGAACAGTTATTGATTGAGAATACAATCACTTTGCATAACCACCGAATCGAATCAGAGGTAACATTTCTTTCCAAACTGAAGGTCATTAAAAAAGGTCTGATGCAAGACCTCTTGACGGGTCGGGTGCGGGTGAATTCAACGGCAAAAATGGAGGATTAAATGAGAGCGTCACCAATATACGAAAAATGTCCATATACATTAAAGCTCCTGTCTGACCTCGATAATGTGAATGTTGAGCACATCTTCCCTGACGCTATTGGGGGAGTAAAAGACTACAGTGTCAAAGTATCAACAGATGTGAATTCAGAGTTAGGTACACGCATTGATGCCCCTCTAATAAATTCTTTTCCCATTTCAATCCTGCGCTTTCTAAATGGAATTAAATCGAGATCTGGAAAACCAATCTTAAAAATGAAAGGCAGTGAAGTAAAATCTGGGCGGGAGTTTGAAATAGAAATACCTTTTGAAGACGAAATAAAAATTCATATTAGAAAACCAGTTGAACTTGCCAGCGATAAAAAATCTGGAACGATAATAATAGATCCAGACAAACGTGATTCATTCTTGAAGAAATTCCTAGATAATCATAAACGAAAAGGTCATACAGTGCGGATCGATGGAGAAACGAAGGATCAAATTGATCTTATTGAAGCGCCTATGGAAATAGATCTACTCGCATTGAAAAGAGCAATACTAAAAATTGCTTACTTGGCTGTGTATTACTACTTGGGAGATCGATTTCTTGATGATTCTTTGATTGTTGAATGGCACAAGGCTTTTCTGTCACCTGTTGAAGGTGACACTTACAATGCATATATATGGTATGGCTTTTGATAGTCCTGATGCTATGAAACTGCTTATACCACCGCTTGAACAGTTTGAGCACGCTGCAACCGTGGTAAACCTGCAACAGAATGGTCCCGTTGTTGCTGTGTCATTGTTTGGAGGATCATTTCATACGTTACTAGCAATAGCATCCCAAACGTCAAATTATGATCTCGATGAAGGTGAAGGTCTTATTGCAATCTGCGATGCAAAAGCTGGAAAGACAAGATTCATTAACTTTATGGACTATTTTGCACAGGTAGCAAATAATATTGCTACGCAAGGACTGAACTGGGGAGTAACAGAATTAAGTGCTGAATGATCATTTGTAAAATCAGTAGTTGAAAGATTCAGTATTAAGTCATTTCGAAGGAGAGTTGATTATGCCATCCAGAGGCGAGATCGATAGCGATAAGATCTTAGTAAAGGACATCTTTTCGAGGATGTGGTTCCGCATTCCAGCATATCAGCGCCCGTATGTCTGGGGTCGAGATGAGATCGATGACCTTCTCGACGACCTAACATACGCTATGGTGGAAAAACCCGATTTCGAGTATTTCCTTGGTTCTTTTGTGTTCCAGTCCAAGCCGGCGGTGCCCGAGGAAGGGAGGACCTTCAATGAGAACGATCTACTCGATGGTCAGCAGCGCATGGCGACGTTGCTGATGCTTTTTGCAGTGCTGCGAGACCTGACTGATGACCCGCAGGCCAAGAAGGACTGCCAAGAGTGTATCTATCAGCAACCTAGCCAGTATAGGATGATTCCGGAGCGGACGCGCCTGATTTTCGCCATTCGTAAGGAGGTTCAGGATTTCATCGACGAGTTCGTCAAGGCTGAAGGGGGTACGAACCGCGAGGACGACATCGCAAAGAAAGCTGACAGGAGTGAAAACCT
>CAZWIP010000397.1:0-2436 GCA_964634125.1 uncultured Dehalococcoidia bacterium | reverse complement strand
TAGTGTCGATCCTTTATAGAGGGAGGGAACGGCGGGTATGCGTCGTCCCTAAGGTCGTTTTCATATGCATTATAGGGAACCGGTGGCATCAAAATCCAATTCCCTTCCCCTTCCCTCTCGAAAATCCGCTTCAATTCCCGGTAGTTGGTTTCATAGGAGTAGTCCAGACCGAAAACACGTCCCGGAATCATATCGCCATATGTAGGGAAGTAATACTCCCCCTTGTACCGCACAATCAGGGCATGGCTATTGATCAGGAGTTCGGCAAAGATGGAGAGCAGGATCATCGAACCGATAAGGATAAAAGAGTAGTACCCGCGTTTGATCATCTGGAAACGCGCGATTTTCTTCTTCGTTAAGGGATTGATCTTCATATGATGTCTTGAACGGCTATTCGAATTTGACCCTCGTATCCACAATGGCTACACAGATATCGGACAGAATTTTGCCGATCATTAACAGGAGACAGTATATGACAAGGATGCCCAAAACGACCGGGTAGTCCCGTTCCACTACCGACTCATACCCAAGCAACCCCATTCCGTTGATGTTAAAGACCTTTTCAATAAGGAACGATCCAGACAGGATGACGGAAATGTTGTTCCCGAAGCTCGTGGCGATGGGCACCAGGCTATTGCGAAGGGCATGCTTAAACACGGCTCTTCTGAAAGGGAGCCCTTTTCCAATGGCTGTTCGAACATAATCGGCTGACAGATGGTCCATCAAGGTGTTCTTCATCAAGAACGTCATCACCGTGAATGAGCTGGCTACATAGGCGGTCAGCGGCAAAGCCGTGTGCCAAAGAAGATCGCGGATCTTGCCCACCGGAGACAAAGAATCGAAATCGTCACCGGTGAATCCACCCAAGGGAAACAGCTCCCAGTTGGAGGCCAGCAACATCATGAGAAGAAGACCGACAACCCAGCCGGGGATGGCATAGCCGAGAAAGACGACCACCGATGATGCGTTGTCAAATACGCTCTTGTGTCGAATCGCCTTTGCTATGCCGAGGGGAATGCAGACACTGTAGATCATCACCAGCGAGATGATCCCGAAGTAGAGAGATATGGGAATGCGCTCCTTAATCATGTCCCATACCGGATCGTAGTACCGGGTAGAAACGCCCAGATCCCAAGCCATTACTTTTTTCAGCCACTGGAAGTAACTGACAAGAACCGGTTTGTCGAAGCCGTAATATCGCTTAAGCTCCTCGATCTGTTCTTCAGACAAAGGCTGGGACTGGCTTTCGCTGCTCGACCCCGCCATGCTGCGGTTTTCAATGCTGCCCATCTGACGGGTTTGGGATATGATTCGTTCGATCGGGCCGCCGGGAACAAATCTCGTAATCGTGAAAACGAGTATGGTGATCCCGATGAACGTTGGTACCACCAGAAGCATCCGTCTGATAAAATACGCCGTCATCTATACCTGCTATCACTCTTGTCCAAGAACAATGTGCTGTTCTTGATAAGAGAGTGATTTTGTGCTGGTTCTTGTCAATGCTCCACCTGGAATCCTGGAATAATGGAATGGTGGAATTCCGAGTCATAGCGAATCTGTCTTGGACAGTCATTAACCCCTATGCTTATCGGAAATCCTCACCTAGCTCAAGCGATTTGGAGATCGGGCAATTGGACAGGGCTGGCGCACTTGGAGAGACCCCAAACCAGTGCCCGCCGGGGTGGGCAAACCATTTGCTCTGCATCAAGCAGATAGATGGCACCACCGTTGTTGACTTGGCCCAAAACAGGCGCTCTCCATCGGCGGGGCCGGCAAATGTATTTGCCCTGAGCAATTGGGGTTTCATGATTCATCCAAACAGGATATATACCCCATGCCATGCCAGACTATAGCCCAGATGATCGATGGGAGTCGATCTTGTCATCAAGCGTACGCACCGTAGACCGGTTGCCCGATCACTGGGCAGTCGGTTCGGACATACGCCGACAGGTGGAGCAAACCTACCCGATGCTGATAAACCCATATTATCTCAGTCTTATCGGCGATCCCTCGGATCCAATCGGCAAACAGGTTATTCCTGATGCTGAAGAGATCTGCGACCAGCAGGCCACCGATGATCCCCTGGATGAGGCATCTCAATCCCCCCTACCCGGCATGATCCATCGATATCCCGACCGTGTTGTCTTTATTGCGTCCAACCAATGCCCCATACACTGCCGGTTCTGTCTGCGTAAGGGGAGGATTGGGCAGAATGAATCTGTTTGCCTTGATGAATTTGGTGCTTACGCCGCCTATATACAGAATCGCCAACAGATCAAAGAGGTCATACTGTCCGGGGGGGATCCTCTCCTGCTGAGCACTTCCGTTCTCAATCAGCTTCTCACCAACATACGGAAAATACGGCACATCGAGATTATACGCATACATACGAGAGTGCCTTGCGCCCTGCCCCAAAGGGTCACAGACAGTCTTGTG
>CAZWIP010000396.1:0-2451 GCA_964634125.1 uncultured Dehalococcoidia bacterium | reverse complement strand
AAACTGATCGTCCCAACATCTTTTTCAATTGTCTGATGAATCAACCCTATCAACTTTTACCGGATATTGATGTGGTAGATACCCAGTACAACAGTCCTTCTCCCGCACCTTATATGAACAGAGGGTTTAACTCAAGACGACCACCGCAAATTCTGTAAAAATCCAAAGCCAAAGAACTTCAATACGTTGCTTTTACCGCAAAGACCTGATATGAATCCGTTCAACAAATTGAACTGGGGACCTTAATATTGGAGGAGAATCATGAAATTCGTTATTGTGGGAGCGAGAGCATCAGGATCGATCAACTTCAAACATGGAGATAAATATGGAACCAACGCCTAAAATTACCGGTAAAACAAAACTCATCGGCCTGTTTGCAGATCCCGTTGATCAAGTACAGGCACCAGCAGCTCTTAATTCAATATTCGTCGAGCGTGGGATTGACGCCGTCGTTATAGCACTACATGTCACGGCTGAACACTTAGCAGAGGCCGTAGCAGGAATGAAGCGGCTCCGCAATTTCCATGGGTATAGCGCAACCATACCGCATAAAGCTACGATTGCCAGCTTGTGTGACGAACTGTTGCCAAATGCTAGGGCTAGTGGTGTTGTCAATTCAATTCAAGTGACGCCAGAGGGGCGGTGGATCGGCGAAACTTATGATGGGGTTGGAATGGTCAAGGCCATTCAGGCGCAGCGAACAATTGATGCAAAAACTAAAATATTACAGGTTGGAGCAGGTGGTGCAGGCCGTTCAATAGCAGTGGCACTCGCCCTCGAAGGAGTGGGGTATTTGGCAATAACTAATCGAACGCAGACTAAAGCTGACGATTTGGCCAAAATGGTGCGAACCGCAGCACCTGGATGTGTGGTTGAGACTGGAAAGGATTTTGATCTTTCAGATTTTGATATAGTTATCAACACGACGTCTTTGGGGATGAATGGGCAAGGCCCCTTACCTTTCGATGTCTCAAAGGTATCTGAGAGAGCTCTGGTAGCAGAGGTGGTGATGGTTCCAGAGCTTACGCCCGTATTGGAAGCAGCACAATCCCGAGGATTAGGGATCGTAACTGGCCGTGAGATGCTAAATCAAATAATTGAAATAGGATTAGATTCTCTGATTGAAACTATCTAAAGACGGTTCAGCGAAATTTTGAACCAGGTCATTTCTTCGGCAACCTCCCGGCACTGGCCAGGCATTCTTACAGCCAGACACTGGCTACTTAGTGTTTGCCCCTCCGGTTGCACAGTCTGGCAGTGTTCTACTGCATCAACCATCGCATTGCCGCATAAGCGAATAATGGTTTGGTCAGTGAAGCCGCCTCAAAATTCGTCTTTTCGGTTACCTTCTTCCCTGAATCGATACTTTTCACCCCGTAGGCGTTATTCCAAACTATTCTGCCATCCTAAATGACGGCGATAGACAGACCCGGTACCTGCGCCTTGCTCATCAGTCCTGTAATTGCAGCATCCAACTCCTTGAACTGATTTGGCGTAAGTCGGTTATTGACTGATGGCTTTAATTCCCTGGCGGGAGAACAGGCAAATAACAACAGCAGACTGAGTATCCAAAGGATACCCAGTTTAGTTGATCCAGTAAACATCACTTCAATCCTGCTTTTCGCAGGGCAACCATGTCTCTTTCTGCCATGGCCGGGTCTTGATAAGGGATTCTCTGCCCATAGACCTCAACAGAGAAATTGGGGACCAGTTTCAATAACTCTTCCGCTTCAGACCGGGCTTCCTCTTCACGGTCCAACTCGCTGAATAAAATAGTCAACTCGAGATGAAGGTTGTAAGATCCGGGAAATGCTTTAAATTTGTCTCGTTGCTCAATCAAGGATAATGCTTTTTCAGGTTTACCAGCCAAACGATAAGCCTGGCATAGTGACCCTGTCATCGCAGGATTAATTTCACTGGCTTTTTCGGCCCTTTCAACGGTTTCTTCATATTGCCCCACATAGTTCAAGATGTTTCCCTGTATGCCAAAAGAATTCTCGATATATGCCAGGATACCATAACCTCTTAGGTTTTCCGGGGCAATGGCAACCAGTTTCTCAATTTCAGCGTTGGCTCGATCGTGTTGTTTCTTCCATAAATAAGTCGCTATAAGAAGCCAACGGATCAAATATGAATTTTCTTCTAATGTCAATCCTCGTTTTAAACTTTCTAATGCCTTATCGAGGACTCGTGGATTTATTTCCTGCTGCGTAGCCCACCGCTCAAGGTAGTTGCTAGCAAACTCGGAATGAACCATCACCCAGTTCGGATTTTGGGTAAAAGCTTCATTTAACGATACAATCGATTCTGCATACTTCCCTAACCCTCGATAAGCCCAGGACATTTCAGTCAAGTAGCTGTCATTGTAATGTGGATCAAGTTTTATTGCCGTTTTAATCGCTTCAAGAGCCTTTTCCGGTCTGCCAATCTGATTGTTGATCGAACAGATTA
>CAZWIP010000395.1:0-2459 GCA_964634125.1 uncultured Dehalococcoidia bacterium | reverse complement strand
AAGTGTCCTTTAACTTATGTCTTTAAAGTGTCCCATTTTCGCTGAAGGTGGACAAAATGCGCACTCTATATTAGTCCTTGTAATAAATCTGGCAGTTACTAGCTGCCAGAGGGGCGCAGGTCAAAAGGATTAGTAATCAAACACCGCTTATGATTGCCCGCAAGCATGTTTGGCTGCTATATATCCCCACGTCATACCTAAACCAATGGTAATACCACCCCCATCATACCCCGGACCACTCACTCCAGCCATCACATTCCCAGCGGCATACAGCCCTTCGATAGGATGACCGAATATGTGTAGAACCTGACCATTGGCATTTGTCTTGGGGCCACCCTTGGTTCCCAGCGTACCAAGATGTACTGGGAGAGCATAGAACGGTGGTTTTTCGATCGTCCCTAAACATGGATTCGATTTAAGGGTTGGATCTCCGGAGTACCTGTCATACGCTGTCTCGCCGCGACCAAAGTTATGATCGATACCTTCTTTGACAAAGCCATTGAAACGCTGGACGGTTTCGTTTAACCCGTTTGCGTAAATACCGACCTTCTCTGCCAATTTTTCTAGGGTATCGGCTTCCGCCAGCCAATCTGGAGTCGTTGGATCTCCGGGCAAGATCGTATTCATTATCAGATATTTATCTCGATATTGTTGATCAAATATACACCAAGCCGGAACATTGGTATAGTCGTGAAGAACAGGATCAACCGCACGAAATACCTTGGCAACATCGTTGTAATTGTGAGATTCGTTAACAAAGCGGTTTCCGTACCGGTTAACCATGATGGTATGAGGCAAGCACCGCTCCATCATAACCATTCGATACAACTGCTGACCATCGTACTCTTCACCTGGAATAAAGCATGAAGGTACGCCCCAGACTTCACTCATATTGCCCAACTGGGCACCGATGTCCATACACATTTTCAATCCGTCGCCTTCGCAACTGGGAGGACTTAAGGGGCAAGTATACTGTCCGGGTAGAAATGCTCGCTTTAGTTCTTCATTCCACTCAAATCCGCCGGTGGCTAGAATGATCCCTTTATCGGCTCGAATAAAGAAATCCTTCCCTTCACGTTCAGCCTTCAAGCCAATGATCTTACCATTATTGAGGATCAATTCCTGCGCCCGAGTTTCCAATATTGGTTCGATGCCTCGATCCAGGCACGCTTTGAACAGATGTCCGACAGTACCTGTACCCATCCCGACAATACCTTTGGACACTCGCTCAATCAAGAGATTGTAGTCCAAATTAATCATATGGTTAATCCCGTTACCAGCCGATTCAAATTCAGCCCAGGCCATGGGCAAATTGACAACCGTACTTCGGCGAAGCTTTTCCTTCCAATCACCAAGCAAGTTCGTATCAAACGGGTGAGGCCCCACACTTCGCCCTTTCTTCTTGCCCCCGGTGATCTCCGCTTTATAGTCGGGCATTTGCAGGGCCTCACATTTGAGGGTGGTATTCTGCTCGATATACTTCAGCATTTCGGGGGCATTAGCTATGAAGGCTTCAATGAGTGCATCATCCGCTCGCTCCTGAGCAAGAATTCTCATGAATGTGAATACCTCTTCCTTTGAATCGGTCTCACCCACTTCACTCATATGATGGTTGTTAGGAATCCAAGGAATTCCACCCGAAACAGCCGTCGTCCCGCCTACTTTGTTTGTTTTCTCAATCAACGTTATCTTAGAACCTTCGTCGTGGGCAATGATGGCTGCCACAAGCCCGGACCCACCTGTACCCACAACGAGGACATCTGATTCAATATCCCACTTTGCCGGTTTCTCTGTCATTTACTTCGTCTCCAATATATTCCTGGTTGAACGGTACTTAAATCTGGTGTGTTCCAGATAGTTAATGTTAACCTACCTCCAGAAGAGTCCCGGTCTGACATGAAACTGAATTGGCAATGCCGAGCGGATTATCCTTGACCATCAATCCAGACATCATGATTTCATACTTCTGGTTCTACGAAAAAGGTAGCTCCCTCTAATTCATGTCATATAGGGAGCTACCCGTCATTAAGTGTTGAAGTCTGATCGTATACCTTTTGTAGGCATCTTCTATGCAGGAACCTTAATTTGAATATCCCAAAAAGGTGGTGATCCAGGCTCAGACACTTCCACATCCAGCATGGTATAGCAACCAGGACAGTAGTACTCGTAATAACATAACAGTACTTCATCTCTGGGAGGCCGACGCCCTGACTTGATCTCATCCGGCCAGACTTCAGCCCTTGGGACGTGAGACTTGTAGTTGTCGGATGCGTGACAAATCTCTTGGCCACACTGACGGCACTTGATCTGCCAGTTGGACTCGTCGATATCCAAGTAGTAATGAATTCTCATTTTACTTCCCCTCCCATATCTTTCCTTTTGCCTTTCGATTATCCTTGATTTGCGCCCGAACGGCATCCGTGACTTGTATGTCGATCTCCATTTTGTCCGGATCGATT
>CAZWIP010000394.1:0-2486 GCA_964634125.1 uncultured Dehalococcoidia bacterium | reverse complement strand
TCCCAAGATTGCCTATGCTACCAACTGATACTATTTAATTGCCGGAGTAATATACTCCTGGTACGCATATTCCAGTGGTGGCTGAAAACCATTTTCACTCCAATCCTCCTGATTATGCGCTTCTGTTGGCATGGAATTTCGAAGAAGAAATCCTTCGTAAAGAGGAACAGTTCCAAAAGAAAGGTGGCAAATTCATCAGACCCATTCCCAAACCTGAGATTATCTGAATTGGCAATCAACAGAGAAAGTTGACTTGCAAGTGGATATCCTCTAACAATTTACTCAGGCCAATTGTTGTGATCAGGTCGGTTTGATTACTCAGTACCATCGCGAAGAGTGATAATTCCGTTTCGAACACCACCCACCATTACTCCACCCGGCCAGAAATCCAGTGAGAGCATAGGATTATCCATTCGCTTGCCGCTGGCAACAAATATCTCCGAATCAACTTCTCCGGTTTCAAAGTTAATCGCAGTCAAATAGTAAGCGTGAACATCGGGGGATTGATCACGGGTATGAGAATACAGATAGATGTGCCCATCCCCTATGGAAAGACGTGGAGGTACCTGTGACGAGATGGTGTATTCTTCCCAAATGAGGTCACAACCGCAATAGTCTTCTCTAACATCTACTCTCGCCAATCCCGGTTCAAAGGCTCCTACTTCAAAGAAGTCTCCGCCAAAGTTATTTTCGGCCACAATTGATCGACCGTAACCCATCATAGTATTTTTGATATGGCTCTTACCCGGTTTGAACATCGGCATCTGGCATACAAGCCGATCCTCATCTGTCATAGGCGTTGCAGTGGCCCTCAAGACAGTTAATCGAGATTGGTCGCCTATACCATTCAAGGCAATGGCAATCAGATTGCCGTTATCAATTAGCGTTGGTGCACTCAAATCTACGTTATCGGAAGTAGGGTAGGCCCATCGCCATCGAACATATGGCTTGCCATCCGCATCAACATCCATCATGTAGAGAGCGTGCGTGGTCATAACATAAGCGCCCTCCGGACCGACAGTGAGGGCACAAGGCGAGACTTCATTACCATCGCATCCTAATTCAATCATTTCAGTATTGCCCGTACTGCGATTGAGATAGCCAACCTGGGCGTATCCGGTAAGAAGCCAGTAGTTATTATGAAAATCCGGGATCACGTCCATGACAGATACCCTTTCAGGGAGCACATCGGAGAGATTCCATGATTCAGCAATGTTCCAGGAATATACGCCGCCTTCTTCTACAATCTCATAAACTATAATCTCTTGTTCCGGGGTGGGAACTATTGGTCTGCCCAAGTGATCCATACGAGTGTACCAGGCGCCAGCCGGATCGAGAAGCATCGCCCTTTTGGGAATGTCGGTACTAGCTAATATGGAAAAATCATCAGATGGGTCAAAAAGAACCAGTTTAGACTCATTTACCAGCGAAATGCAGACAGATACCAGCCTGCCCTCGTGATCCCGCAGTAAGGGTGTGGCCATAGCGACGTTGTCATCCAGGACAGCAGTCGTTGTGGCGATTGGATTTATTCCATGAGGGCCCGGTAACGGAGAAGTGCTGCTATTGTAGCTATCTGAATGAACCCCACCGCTGGCATATTCATCAAGCAGGTACGGGTGGTCCGGCATTGGTAATGGTGGTAAAGGTTCATATATGAGAGGTTGTTTGCCCTTGGTTTTCGGGATAGTAATACCTTCCGGCAAATGAATAGTCTCACCATCAGAACCATTGGCCAATACCCCGATTGGGCCTATATCGGACATCTCTTCCAGTTGCTCTGGTTTTATTTCTCTGGACGGTCCGGGACGGGTATCAGCGCAAGGATCGTAAGGGATTAGTGAACTGGTATCGATGAGTGTGGGAGAACAGGACTCGGCCGAGGTCGGAGAATCAACAGGAGTTGGAGAAGCTGAATCGGTAGGGGTTGAAGAATCGGAACTGCACCCTGATATGATCAGCGATATTGTCAATATCGCCAATACACTCACTTGCAATATGCGTTTTCTTAATAAGTACAAAACTTTCACTTTCCCTCCTTTAATTCTTTAGTGCCTAAAACTGTTACTCACGTATGTCGATCGATTTTATATGATGTTTCAATTCCGGTCAACCTCCCCTTCGGTTACATTTTAGATGATTCAATTCGGTGCCTTGACTTAAAAGGTCAATTTATGTAGTATCAGTCTCACTCCAAACCAAGGAAACGATATAAAGGAGGGACAGACACATGTCACTTGACAAGGTTGAAACGGTGTTGAAGGTTCTGGAAAACGAGAACCATCTAACCGAACGTGCTGATCAGAAATCCATAGCAATGCTCTCCGTTCTCGGTGTCTTCATGGTATTTTTTATAGTCTACTTCAGGATTATTCCCGTCACTGCATTCACCGTCAGTTTGATTACGATCTATTCCATTTGTGCCATGTTTTGTGCGTCTTCAGCGAAAGTGGGACAATTAGGCCCGATAATTAAAGGACACATTT
>CAZWIP010000393.1:0-2489 GCA_964634125.1 uncultured Dehalococcoidia bacterium | reverse complement strand
ATAATGAAATTGTCCTGAGTTACGTGGTCACGACCATGATAGCCAAGCGACCTGTGTAAGGATACAATAAGGAGGTCGAAATGCAGAACGAAAATATGATCAGTAAAATCCGAGAAGGCGGAGTCGCACAGGGTGCTGAGCACGCTGAAGAACGGAAACGATTGCTTACGGAAGATCTTGGTTATCGAACCGCTGAAAAAGCAGAATATGCTCTAATTGCGAGTTGTTTCAATCCACTGCTTGAACCTCAGGATATGAAGGCCTTTGCCAAACTGTTGGAGTATTACAAGGTCGACTACACCCTTCTTCCCAAAGAGTATTGTTGTGGCGATCCTTTCTACATGCACTACGTTAATGAGAAGCATGAAGGTGATCTTGAGCAAGCAGATGAACTTGGCAAAGAGTTTTTCGAAGAGAATCTTAAACAGGCGAGGAACGCTGATGCAACCAAAATCCTTGCCTACTGTGCCGGTTGTGATATGGTTTTCCAACGGTTCAGTGATAGTGTTCCCGAAGAGATAATGTGGCATCCCACACTGCTGGCTCAACTGTTCCAGGGAGGTAAGCTTGAGCTTGAGGCCGACTTTTATCCTGGTTGTCATCGATATCGTCAGAAACTCAACAACTCTCTGCCGGACCTCGATGCAGTCCGTACTATACTAAGTAGAATAGAAGGGCTTGAACTAACTGAGTTCGGCAGCGAATTGTGTTGCATGAAGCCGGACGAGCTGGAGTCGCTTGTCCCATTAATCAAACATAAGACGATCATAACGCCGTGCTCCGGTTGTACTCTCTTTCTCAGAAAGGCTCTCGCAGAGCAGGGCGATTATCGGGTATTCATGCTATCCGAAGTGATCTTGGCTGCTATCGAAGGTCGTAAACTCTGATTTTTGTTGGAAGGATTAATCGATGCCAAAGGAATTCCCCAAACCGGAGAATTATAGTCCGTTCACCAAGATGCTTGGATTGAGTTATCCTGTACTTAAAAATGGCTCCGCTCAGGCTACTTTGGAAATAGGTGAAAGGCTGATTAACAACTATGGAACTGCTCATGGTGGCGTTATCTACTCACTCACGGACGTGGCTATGGGCGCTGCTCTCTGGACCACATTAAACGAGGATGAGATATGCAAGACTGTAGAGGTCAAAATAACGTATCTCAAACCGGCCATCTCAGGGACCCTTATTTGCGATGCCGAAGTAGTTAACAAAACCAAGAAAATCGGGACATTGAAAGCAGAAGTAACCAATGATGGGCAAGTAATTGCCAAAACAACCGGAAAGTTCCACATCTCAAAAATAAAAGATGACTGAGGATTCCTGATTTTCAATAGGAGAAAAAGATGAAACCGCAGGGTGTTAATAGAATAGTTGTAGCCGTCAAGGATATTGAAAAGGGCAAAGAGTTCTACTCGAAACTTCTTAAAGCAACGTTCCATGATGCAAACGGTACCGGTGAACCTATGGGCATAAATGTAGCCATCAGTTGGGATGCCGGAATAGAATTAATCGCGCCTATACCTGGGAAGAACGTCTTTCTTGAGCAGCTCATCGATCAGAATGGAGAGGGGATTCAGGCCGTAGTATTCGAGGTCGACGATGCAGATGAAGCTCGAGATATGGCTGAAAGTGCTGAAATGAATGTTCTGGTGCCAGTTGATTACAGCCAGGAAGAGATTGACCAGCATTTGGAGGGCATGTTCACAAAATATAAGGAATACGTGCTGGATTCAACGGCTAAGTGTGGCTACACCGTAATGCTGGGACAAATCGAGCCAAAATAAAACAGAATGGAGGGATCAGATTATGATTAAAACAATCGCACTGATTCACCGGAAAGAAGGGATTACGAGAGAGGAATTTGCCAAACATTATGAGGAGTCACATGCGCCGTTAGCGGTGAAGCTCTTCCCACAGATCAAGAAATATATACGGAATCATATTGTAGAAATTCCCGGAATGGAAGGTCCGGAATTTGATTGTATCAGTGAGTTCTGGTTCGATACCGTTGAGGATGCCATGGCCGTGGCTGAAATAGCACAATCCGAAGCGGGTCAGGCTATCCGGGATGACGAAGACAAATTCATGGATAGCAGCAAAACGATCTCGTTGATGGTGGATGAAAGAGTTTCGGATATTTAGTGATGTGCCAAAATGATCAAAGCAATCGCATTATTAAAAAGAAAACCAGGCTGTTCACGAGAGGATTTTATTGAGCATTATGAAGAGGTGCATGTCCCACTGATAATGAAGCATTCGACCGGAGTCGTCAAATACGTACGAAACTTCATTGTATCTGATGGTACTACAGAACCTGATTATGATTGCATCACATAACTCTGGTATGAGGATATGGAAGCTTTCAAGTCCACTATTAGCGTGTGGGGGGCCGAGGCTGGTAAGGTGATCATAGATGACGAAGAGAGCTTTTTGGATAGAAGTAAGATAGCGTTCTTTCTGGTGGATGAGAGAGTTACCAAATTGTAATT
>CAZWIP010000392.1:0-2501 GCA_964634125.1 uncultured Dehalococcoidia bacterium | reverse complement strand
AAGGAACGACTGGTACCCATCGGAGCGGATTGCCAGCGTATCCTTTTACGTTATTACCACAAGTACCGCCCTGAACCGGCCCATCCCAAAATCGATACTTTTTTCCTGACACTGGATGGCTATCCCATTTCAGGTGCTGGTGTCAGTTCGGTAATGGACCGTATAGCCCGGAAATCGGGGGTGGGACGACTTCACCCCCACCTGCTGCGTCATACCTATGCTACCCGGTTTTTATTGGCCCGCGGCGATATATTTCTACTGAAGCAATACCTGGGGCATGCCACGCTGGTCATGGTTGAGTACTACCGGCATATTGCCGGGGTACAGGCAGCTATCCTGGGACAGGACCTGTCACCTCTGGACAGGCTAGGGCTGAAGCAGCTGCGACGCCGTGGCAACAGGGGCAGAAACGGGAACTAGGTATCTAGATACAAGGAAAAGCAGGGAAACTATGGTCGGAAGGGTTCGCTGTAATGCTGTTGATAGAATCAACTCAGATCGAGGCGGTTACGCCACTGCAGTGGTGCCAGATCGGCTGACAGCAGGAGCTGGTCGATATCAGCTAAGAATATGGTTTCATTTCCGGATACCAAGGCCATAGCAATGGCTAAAACCACATTGCGACTGGGGTGGATCTTCTCACCATGTTCCAGTCGTGAGAGATAGGCCTCATTAATACCAGAAAACTGCGCGATCTGATAGGCAGACTTGCCGGCCTTTTTTCGTAAACGCAGCAGCGTTCTAGAAAAATCCGATTCTACTGATTGATTAACCACTGGTTCCTCAATTACCGATAGGCTTCCAGGTCGTTATCGACCATATCACTATTCCTAAGGCAAACACTGGCAGATTGCGCCCATAGCCCCTGTATGATACCCTCTATTCGACTATATCAAGCTGTGCTGACCGATCGGTTCCCGATAAGCTGGACTTAAAAGGGAGGCTGGAGTTGACGAAGCTGCCACCCGAGGAACGCTGGAAAAAAGAGGTGATCGAGCGCTACAAAGCGTTCATGTTGTCTGAGGACCTGGAAAGGCTTCGGTCAGAGGGATTGGCGATCTTGGGGCGAATGCAACTCATCAGTTCCGAGGAGTGGGGACAGATCTCCAGAGAAGGCATGGGCATCGCTTCATATCGAGACTGGTATGAGGAATGCCGTTTGGTTGGTGAACGTTATGGACTGGCTCAGTGGACCGTGCAACTGACGTGTCTCCTTGAAGGATTCGATCCAGAGGCCTATCCGATAGTATTGGAAGTCGACTGGCCGACGATGCGAGTGGTTACGCGCAGCAGCAATGCAGTTTTTCTACAGCACCTCGCTTGGCACGCACAGAAGCTGGGGCTCTATGCAGTACAACGTGATGGATCGCTTGAAAGTGCGCTACTGAATCTGGGTCCGGAACCTTCGAGCCAACTTGAGTCCGCCGACAGACCTCCAGGCCGCAATGCGTTCTCAATACGTGTGGAGGTGCCTACTGATTACCCTTCGGAAGCAGCTTCCCAATTGCATAGGGAAGCTGCAAAGTTGGAGAAAGAACTTCGAAAGAGATTGGGCTACAAAGTGCGGGAACGTTTGCGGTCTTCGCCGCTGGTGGAAAAGGCAGCAGAATTGAAAGTGGAAGAAGCTCCGCTTAGTCTGGGTGGAGCGTATAATATCATTGACGAAATGTATCCCGGTGAAGACATGAAAAAAGACAAGGCTCGGCGAAAAACGACGGGTTCTCAAAGACACAGGGTGCGAAAACGGCTGATCGAGAGGTATGAAGAGTAATACTCATTTTACTCATAACCGATTGGTCGTTGGTTCGAATCCAGCCAGGCCCACGTTCGATTTGCTTGACTTTTTTGCTTGACTTTAGCCATTTTTCACCTACTTTTTACTGAGACAACCAACGTCCTCCGTCAGGTTGGTTACTGATTGAGAGTATTCCTGGGTTGATGCTCATCGAACACGGCGATTGCCTTTGCCACTTGATCAATGATCCAATCAGGGGTAGATGCACCAGCCGCAATCCCAATTGTCTGCTCGTTATCGAACCAGTCTGGATTTAATTCTTCAGCGGTCTCTATGTGATATGTCTGCACGTGACGTCCTGTCAGAATCGCAAGCTTCTTCGTATTAGAAGAGTGGTAACCACCAACAACAATCATGATATCGACATTTTGTGCAAGTAACTCGGCGGCTGTTTGGTGCTCAATGGTTGCCGAGCAAATTGTGTTCTCCACCATGACATCCGGCACTTTCTCGCGAATGTAATTTACCAGAAGGTCAAATTTATCTCTTAGGTAGGTACTTTGGCATATCACGCCTACTCGTGGGGGGAGTTCGATGTTGGTCAATTCCTCCTCACTGTTTATCACAATAGGATCATGTATCCGTGATGCAATACCTTGAACTTCAATGTGATTTTTGTCCCCGATAATCACGACATGATATCCCTCTTTTTCTAGGGCCTGTTAACACTAATAGTCACTTTGTGATATAGTGGCTGTATGGAGAT
>CAZWIP010000391.1:0-2501 GCA_964634125.1 uncultured Dehalococcoidia bacterium | reverse complement strand
ATAGAAAATTTCCCATCCTATATTTCCATCCATGGAATGGACCTCATGGAAAAAGTACAGGAACAGGTTTTAAATTTGGGGGTTGAAACTGACCAAATGGCAGAGATAACTTGCCTGGACATCACGACAGATGTCAAGACAGTCGAAACTGAGGAATATATCTACACCGGAAAGGCCATCATTCTAGCTACCGGTCGCGAACCGGTGAAGCTGGATATAGAGACTGATTGCGAAGATATTCTCTACTGTGCCATTTGTGACGGATCGTATTACAAAGGAAAGAAAGTTCTTGTTGTTGGTGGCGGCAATAGTGGTTTTGATGAGGCATTGTACCTTCTTTCTCTCGGTGTGCGACAGCTTACGTTAATCGAAGTAGCTGACAGGTTTTTTGCTTCACAGACTGCTCAAAATAAACTGGCACAATTTGATCATGTAGCGGCAAAAACATCCACATGCATAAAAGAGCTCGTAATTGGGGACAAGTTACAGTCGGTCATGTTGGAAAATGTCCGTACCGGTGAGGCTGAAAAGATAGATGTTGATGGAATATTTGTCTATATGGGACAAATGCCAAACACGACATTATTCGAAGATATAGTCACGTTAGATGACGATGGATTTGTTCTTACTGACATCGGTATGGAGACAAATATCAAAGGCGTTTATGCAGCAGGTGATGTGGTCCGCAAAACATACAGACAAATAACCACTGCTATGGCAGATGGGACTGTTGCAGCTCTTTCGGCGGAGAAGTTCATCCGAAGATGACGGACTTTTCGTCCACAGAATTGGAGTTTGGAAATGTTAAGAATCACTGTGCTGGACCACGATATCGAGCGGATGCGTACATGCGAACAAGCGATTCACCTGGCAATCAAAGAACTGGGACTTAAGGCCGAAGTGACCGTTAATTGCGAACCGCCCTACCTCTCACGCCTCGACGTCTGGGAGAAGTTGCCTGCATTAGAGATCGAGGGGCTTGTCTGGAACCGGAAGTCCGTAAAGGCCTTCACGAAGGAGGAAGTGGTCGAGCTGCTGCGCCGGCATTACAAAGATGGGCAGGTGTCAAACGGATCGGGGTGATGAAAGGTATGGACGTTCATTGAATCGGTTTTTTGAAGTGAACAACGAAAAAAGGAGGCATAATGGAGAAGAAGAATGTCATTGTGATCATGGCGGATAGTCTGCAGTTCAATTATCTGGGTTGCTACGGGAATAACTGGATCAAGACTCCAAATATCGACCGGCTGGCCCGGGAAGGCGTTGTTTTCGAAAACGCCTACTGTGAAGGCCTGCCCACGGTACCCTGTCGTAGGGCCATGCACACCGGTCGGTATACTCTGCAGGCTAAAGGCTGGTCACCACTGGATATGGAAGATACTACGATCGCCGACCTGGCCTGGGGACGGGGCATCGACACCGGGCTCATCTTTGATTGCCCAATGTACCGACTGCCGAAATTCGGCTATACCCGAGGTTTCGACAAGGTATGGTTCCTGCACGGTCACGAGGGAGACCATTGGTTTTACGCTCAGGACCCCTTGATTCACTATAAACCTGAAGATTTCCATGAAGATCACATTATCGAGTCCGCCGATGCCACGCTAGGTGAGAAAGTGGTTGAGCCCCTAATGCATGAAACGGCCAGTTATCTGGCACATCGGCAGTACTGGAAGACGGAAGAGGATCAGAATGTGGCCAAGGTCATGAAGATGGCCGTAAACTATCTCAATCATGTCGACCGGAACAAACCGTTTTACCTTTGGGTAGACAGCTTCGATCCGCATGAACCGTGGGATCCCCCTTCGGTGTATGATCCCGATAAGAAGTGCCCTTATAACCCGGACTATGAGGGCAAAGACCAGTTCCTTCCCATCATGGGGCCGGTTGAAGGGGTATATACGGAGGAAGAGTTACACCATGTTCGCATGCTTTATGCGGAGAAGATTACCATGGTCGACAACTGGGTTGGATACTTGCTCGATAATATTAAGAAACTTGGATTAGAGGATGACACATTGATTATCTTTGTTGCTGATCACGGTGAACCTATGGGCAACGGTGAGCACGGGCACGGCATCATGCGCAAGTGTCGTCCCTGGCCGTATGAAGAGTTGGCTCATATTCCGTTTATTATGAAGGGCCCTGGCCTGCCAGCCGGTACTCGCATCAGTTCCTTTGTTCAATCTTGTGATGTAGCTCCAACCGTCACCGAGTGGCTGGGCCTTGGCATCCACTGGGAAATGCAGGGCAAAAGCCTGCTATCGCTGGCCAAAGGAGAAATAGATAAAGTCAGGGATTTTGCCATCGCCGGCTACTATGGTTACTCTTGGTCCATCATCACCGATGAGTGGTCTTTTATTCACTGGGTCAAGAAGGACGAAGAAACAATAGCTGACAGTATATTCCAGATCTACGGAGTGGAATCGGCAAAAGCAGCTTCATATCTTGGACAAGAATTCGCGGACTCAGCGCCTGGCGCTGGAGCGGATACCACGGAC
>CAZWIP010000390.1:0-2510 GCA_964634125.1 uncultured Dehalococcoidia bacterium | reverse complement strand
TTTATGTTTGGCTCTATCTGCAAGCCCAACCCGTTCCAGCGATGCGAGGGCTCGTTTTTTTAGATCAGATGTCCCGCTGTAGATAAGAGGCAGTTCTACATTTGCCAGTGCGGAAGTACGTGCCAGCAAATTGTAGTTTTGGAATACGAATCCGATTTTTTGGTTCCTGATATCCGCGAGTTGATTATCGTTGAGTTTGCCTATGTTAGCGTCATCGAGTTCATAAATTCCGGCAGATTGCTGGTCAAGGCATCCGACGATGTTCATTAAGGTGGATTTCCCGGAGCCGGAAGGACCCATGATGGTAACCATTTCTCCCGGTTTAACTTCAATATCAACCCCTCTAAGGGCATTGACCTCGATTTTCCCCAGCCTGTAGGTTTTAGTGATACCCTGCATTTTGATCATAGCAAACTACCTACATCCCCCCCATACCACCGGAGTATTGACTGGTATCAATCCCCATATCCTCTGCCATCTGCGTCAATGCCTCCAGGCAACACCGATTTTCCAGCAGGACATTCAGGCATTTCTTAATATCCTTTGAGACTTCCCCTGTATCGTCATTGACTGCGTCTTCAATTAAATCCCACGGAATTTCGCCATCAAATTCACTCGCGTCCGATCCCGTTTCTTCTCCGAACTTAGTGAGTGCTTCAGTGCAAGACATGATATCCTGGACCTTGGCCATACATTCCGTAATGTCAACATCTTCACATCCTGCACTATCCGAACTGCTGGAGCCACCAGATCCCTGGGACACAGCAATGCTCACGCTGGAAATGATATGTTCACCTTCTTCAAGTCCGGTAATGATCTCTGTCAATTTGCCATTGCTGGCGCCAGTTTGTACTTCACGGACTTCCTCTTCGTTATTGTCTGCGACCACTGTAACTATCTGGATACCGGCTGCTCGATCTCTCGTTATCGCGACCTTGGGTATCAGAATCGCATTGTGAGCTATTATTGCTTCAATATCGACTGAAGCGGTCATGCCGTCTTTCAGATTAAAACCGGCTGCATCCAGTATTTCTACAGTAAGATCATAGGTGATCAGTCCTGATTGATTTAAACCTACAGGCGATACTGCTGTTACTGCACCGTTAAGTATAGTACCTTGAAGAGCATCAAGGTCAATCTCTGCATTTTGTCCGATTTCAAGTTTAGCAACATCAATCTCATCAACGTCGGCATCGATCTCCACCTTTGTTGTATCCACCAGCTGCATGGCGATTGTATTGGCCATTACTTCATCCCCGATGACAATATTTACTCTGGCAATAGTGCCATCAAATGGGGCAATAATTGTGGCCTTTTCCAGTTGGTTCTGAGCTTCATCAAGGGCGATCTGCGCTTTATCGACAATGATCTGCAACAACTCTATATCCAGACCAGCCTGAACATAAGTCAAATCGTTTTCCGCTTGGATTAAAGCGGCCTCGGCAGTAGCAACCGCACTCTCCTTTTGCTGAATATTTATGGGTGCGTTGGAAAGAGCATTTTCGGCAGTGGTGACGTTGGCCTCTGCAGTGGCTATCGCAGTTGCATTAGCCTCTTCATCAATTTCCTGATTTTCCAGAGCCTTCTCATATGCCCACCAAAGGTCATCCTTTTGTGCTTGAATACTACCAATACCCAAGTTTTCTCTATTGTTGTTGACAAATAAGTTGTATGTCTGAAAGGCTGCATCCACTGCTTCCTGTGCATCTCTAATGTTTATCTCAGCATTTTTCTGCGCAGTATCCAGATTTCGCTGGGCATTTTCCAAATTGGTTTCAGCATCAGATACACTGAAATTTCGGGCCTGTTCCAACGCCTCCTCGGCACTTACCAAGGTGGTCTGAGCGCTCTCTACCGCCGCTTCGGCTTGAACTATGTTGACGTCAGAACTGGCTTTTTCAAGACTTATTTGGGCTGTACGCAAGTCTGCCTCAGCTCTGGCAACAGATCTTTCAAGAGACGCGGTATCGAGTTTGGAAAGGGTATCGCCCTCTTTTACAGAATTGCCGAAATTAGTATTTAGTTCCTCAACTGTTCCTCCAATACCAAAGACGAGGTTGACCTGATGGGGCATGGAAACGTTTCCAAAAGCGCTTATGGTTGTAATCAAACTGCCGCGTTGAACTTCGATAGACTGCCCGGAACTCGATTCAGCAGTTGACGCTTCCGAATCGTCATCATTACCAAACACATCCATATCTAAAGCAAACCCAATACCTATGAGCGCAATAACAAGTATAACTGTGAAAAATACGATTCCCTTAACAGTTTTTTTGCTTGCCTTCACTTGTTATATCCCTCCTCATTCTTCTATGTAACGAAAGTATGAGAGTTTTAATTATTTGTATAACCGTATAGGTTACATCAATATAAAGTATTGTGGAGTATGATAATGCTCCATAGCCCATGTGTCAACTTTTTGTTCATTTTTGTTAGAAGCTGAATTTCAGAAACCAGTGAAGGTCTGCATTCACGCGCACACGAATAGAACCAAATTCGGTTTGGTATTC
>CAZWIP010000389.1:0-2523 GCA_964634125.1 uncultured Dehalococcoidia bacterium | reverse complement strand
CTCCTGGAACCACAAAACAAATACAAGGAACTCAACGGCATCACCGCTGAAGAATATCTGGAAAAAGCCCGCTCTATGTTCGAAGAAATGGACCTGCAGTGGGATCTGAACGAGCTGGATAAGATCGAGTATCAGCGCATGTAGATGTTAAGATCGGGTGGGCATCGGAGATATGATCTGTTGCTAAACAGCCGTTAAGTATTTACCAGTAAGCATTATCTGGGAGTGACAACCGGCGGTATCCCACTGGTTACCAAATAAATGCAAACGGGACCAGCATCCGTTTCCGTCCTGCAGACTTCGCCTGGACAGGTAATGCCAGCCCTTTTCCAATCCTCTAATCAGGATACTCAACCTGCCTTGAATACTGGACTACATCGCAATAATCCAGCGACAGTTATTGGTGATCATGCGGAAGTGATTAAGTCTCAATCACCTGTGATTACTGCCTTAGCTCATAGACTTTTTCATTCTCAATGAAACCATAATGTTGCAGACGATCCGCAGTGTAGTCTGTCTCGTAAGGATCCCGTTCAGTAAACAGGTCTGAAACAGCGTTATCTTTGATCGCATCATAAATCGCACTCGAGATGAGTGCCATGCTGCAATCCTTCTCTGGATTAATCTGACGGGTCATTGATTCAAGAATTGCGGCTTTATTTATCTGGGATCCGTATATGCACGACCGAAAGATATAAACATCTCCGCGGTGAACACCGACTGCAACATGACATGGGTAGTCATGTTCCTTCAGGAAAGCCTCCCATTGTTCGATCAAGTCCTTCACTGCTTCAACAGCTGCTACCGGATCCGAAAATGTTATGAAGTGTGCATCCCCGATGGTGGATCGGATGGTCCCACCATGTTTTTCGCAGGTCGCTTTGGCTACATCTTCATTCTGCATGAGCATCAATTCGACTTCATGAATATCATGCTCGTCCCTGAAAGTCCCGAAACCCATGAGGTCAGTAAAAAGGACAACCTGGTCACGAATGATACGTGTTTTGTGCTGTTGGTTAATCCGGTAAACGCGTTCCCTGTCAGCGAGGCCTTTAAGATCATATTCGTTGACGTACGAGTTACCAATTTCAGCTTTGTTCAAAACCAGCCAGGCGGCATGCGAAAGATAGATCTCACCGGGCGGTGTGATCGCTTCGATCCGAGCGGCCAGGTTAACCGCATCACCGAATACATCCCCTTCCTGATGCAGCACATCACCGATAGTGATAGCCACCCTGATCCTGAGAGTGTCTGCATCAGAGAATCCAGCTTGCGCCACCTGAAATTCCTGTTGGATCTCAACTGCTGAAACAGCTGCAGTGGTGACGCTGGGAAAAGTGATCCAGAAGGAGTCACCCTCGCCCTTTACGATACCTCCACCATTCTTTGAAACAACATTCGACACTAGGTCCTTCTGTACATTCAACAGTTGCGCTAGATCTGATTGGGATGATTGAGAAACCCGGTTGGTAAAGTCCGCCAGATCTGTTTTCATGATGACCGTGGACCTGAGGTTATCCATGACTATCCCCCTATCAATTCTTGTTATCTGGATTCACTATTTATTGACGAAATGTAATATAAGCCGATTTGTAGATGTCGGATACAGGATCTGATACCAGTGGCTATTAAAACTAGTGTTCGTCAGGGCTGATCACTTTCCGATGCAGGCAGTATCCCGCCAAGTACCAGTTAATCGTAAAAAGGGGCCAGCCGTAGCCAGCCCCTTTGGTGCATTGAAGTAGTTGGGGGATGCTACTTCAAGTACACCATCTTGATCGTCTTGCTGTAATCACCTGCCTGAAGACGACAGAAATACACGCCTGTACCCACAGGATTGCCCGAGTCATCAATACCATTCCATTGGATACTGTAGGTACCAACTGGCTGATGAGCGTCTTTCAATGAATGGACGGACAGACCTATGATGTTGTAAACAGTCAAAGTCACATTAGAAGGCTGAGGTAGAGAATAGCTGATGGATGTTGTGGGATTGAAGGGGTTGGGGAAGGCTTCCAGGAGCAAATAGGCACTTGGCTGGTATACCGGTTCAGAGACTTGGTGCACAATGCTTATAGTCTTGAGCTCCGACCTTGTTTGACGATAGTCAACATCAATGAGTCGGTACTCGTATCTTATCCCCGAGTGGACATCAAAATCTAACCAAGAATAGCTGCAAGTGTCTGTACTTGATCCACTGCCATGCAAGGCAGGATCACTCCGATAAGTTGCTATCTCACACCACAAACCATTTCCCTTATCAAAACGCTCGACGATGAATCCGAGATTTTCAATCTCAGAAGCGGTCTCCCATTCCAGCTCAATGTACCGTTGCTTAGAAATGGCTCTAAAATAAATCAATGCCACGGGTAGGGATCTATCCACGCCCCTTGCCCAAACGAGGTGTGGGAATCCGTCATTGTAGGCCGCTTCAATAGCCCAATCGTCGTCCTCACCATTTACTGTAAAGTCCCACCCGGCCGTCACAAAAGTGGCTTCGGTCTTCATTTGGGTCGTTGTTCT
>CAZWIP010000388.1:0-2535 GCA_964634125.1 uncultured Dehalococcoidia bacterium | reverse complement strand
CCAATTGACAGATCACCTTCGCTGTTCGGTTCCCACTGTCAGAAACCGTTTGAAAAGATGGGATACACTCACCAGCTACAATCACAACGGAAGGTACTATGCTCTGCCAGAGGTAGTGAAATTCGATGAATGCGGACTTTGGAAGTACAAGGGAGTATTCTTTTCACAACATGGCACCCTGAAGAGCACCATCGTGAGTTTAGTCCGCAATTCTTCGGAAGGACTTGATGCAGCTGAAATTGGACGACTTACCGGGCTGTTACCACGATCATTCATGACCCAGTTGAGCAGCATAGCAGGAATACGTCGGCAGCGATATGAAAAGCGGTTTCTGTATTTTTCCGATGATGAGCACAGGTATCGAAGCCAAAGGAGGCTGCGCACCGAGGCAGCAGGAGAAAGAAGGCCCAAAGACTTACCTTCCGATGAGCAGGCAATCCAAATCCTTGTTGACTGCATCAAACATCCTGACTCTTCTGTCCAAGAATGTGCTCAGCGACTTCGGAAGAAAGGCAAAGGTATCAGTATCGTATCGATCCGAAGTCTTCTGCTGTATCACGGTATCGAAAAAAAAACGCAGGATATCGCCTCCTCTTGGCGTTGAACGAACATATCGAAAAGCTCAACGCAAGTACTTCTCTAAAGAGGCTGTTTAGAAACACACCTACAATTGAATTTGTAGCGCCTTTAGAGCGTTGTATCTGCTGCGCAACGGTGTTGCAGGTATACAAGACGCAAAAATCTACCGTCGCAACTCTCATGATCGGAACCTTCAGGGCACGTGAGACAATTCTCTACTGTCAGGGATGTGGGAAGGTATATGCCTCAGAAGAGCTTCGAGCTTTGAAGCCATATCGGTGCCGATTCGGTTACGATGTGATCGTAGATGTGGGCAAAGCGATGTTTATGCATTCTGGTAATGAAGCAGATATACAGCGAGAGCTTGCGAAGCGCAGAGTGAGAATATCGGAGCGAGAAGTTTCGTTTCTGGCAAAAAAGTTTATTGTCTACCTCTCGATAGCACACAAGCAAAGTCAACAACGTATTCAAGAGCTGCTGAGTCGCAATGGAGGGTATATACTGCATCTGGACGCCACCTGTGAGGGAGAAAGCCCGCATCTGATGTGTGGGGTGGACGGAATCACAGAAATTGTACTGGAGAATGCAAAAATGTCCTCCGAAAAAGCCGAGACGATCATTCCTTTTCTCAAAAAGGTACAGCAAAGCTACGGTAATCCCTTGGCAACTGTCCATGACATGGGAAAGGGTATATGTAGGGCGGTACGGAGTGTATTTCCAAACATCCCAGATTTCATCTGCCACTATCACTTTCTGGCTGCAGTTGGCAAGAATCTGCTCAAAAAAGAGAATAATACACTGCGCAGCCGCTTGCGCACCCATGGCATCCAAGGCAAACTGCGTCGCAGAGCACGAGAGCTGAAAAGCAGAGTCGAAAAAAATCCAGCTCTTGTGAACTCACTCCTAAAGAGTCTAGAGCAGAAACGTCTCACCGAGTGTGCTCTCAAGTTCATGCCTGCAGTGGTCACGTATGCCCTTGTTGTGTGGTCTTTAGCCGGAAAGAAAGAGGGAGACGGGTATGGATTCCCCTTTGATCGGTCGTATTTGAGTTTCTATAACCGCTTGAAAGTTCTTCAGCTCGTACTCAAGGAACTGAAAGCAGTACGATTGACAGATAAAAAGAAAGACAATAAGCCCTACCTCACTGTGTACAGAGATTTGCTTGATACCATGAGTGACGCCACTCTTCGCAGGGCGGCCGCTCATATGAAGCAAAAAGCCTTTCTCTTCGACAAGCTTCGAACAGCGATGCGTATTGTGCTTCCCGGAGAAAAACAGGGACTCAATGACACCGGCAGTAATGAACAGATGACCACCATTGCCCAGAGGGTCAAGAAGTTCTGCCGTTGGGTGGAAAATGACAAGCTTCTTTCACAAAAGCAGGAGTATAAGCATGTGATTGGCCAAGTCAGAAAGTATTGGGAGAAGCTGTTTTGCGATCCCCTCACCGTCACAACACCAGAAAGTGTGTTTCAAATCCAACCCCAACGAACCAATAATATCCTTGAGAGATGCTTTCGATTATGGAAACGGATGTATCGAAAAAAAAGCGGTATGAATGGTCTGGAAAGAATCATGAAAAGCATAGCTGCCGACACACCTTTGGTGCAGAACCTACACAATCCTCGGTACATGAATATTCTTCTCAACGGGAAACTTTCTCTTGATAAACGATTTGCAGAAATAGATGATCAGCTGGTACAACGAGAACTCACCAAACTCTCTGTTAATTCCGACAGAGTCCCTTGGGGGATAAAGAAAATGATAAAACAGGTTGATCTACCTGAACAATTGGCAGCAATATTAGCGGGAAAATAGTCAAATCCAACGGTTGTTTGCGGTCATAGTACTAGATGTATCAGAAAAACTTATAAAACAAGCAAAAGAGAAATCTGAGAATTCGGCTAATCCCCTAAAGTCGATAACGGTTGGGGAGGGAAGGGACCTTCCATTTGA
>CAZWIP010000387.1:0-2537 GCA_964634125.1 uncultured Dehalococcoidia bacterium | reverse complement strand
GGGTCCAGGATCTGGGAATTTCGAGCAGATTCGGCCATACTGACAGCACCTCTGGTCCTCGGCGACAGGGTATATTTTGGAACTGTTAAAGGATCGCTATACGCTTTGAAGCAGAGCGATGGGCAACTGATTTGGAGGCTTTCGTTAAGTGACGCAATTAACACCAGCCCGGTCTACGGCAGTGGTTTGATCTTCGTGCGAACAATTGATCGTAAATTGTATGCGATTAAATAGCGTTCTACGCCTCCCATCCGGCTGCTCATTGGATCTGCTGTAAATCTTGAATTCTAATTGTCATGCCCTCGCGAAAATCGCTTCGGATTCTAATCAGGTTAGTTGTCTTCCTTAAGAATTACTGGAAGTGGTTGCTTTCCGCATTTGTGTGTCTAGTTCTGACTACCGCATTTGGCATCGGCGGCCCCGAGTTGATGAAGCGAGCCATTGACAGCGGGATTGCTTTCGATTTCAATACCGGCAAAGCATCGGGAGACGCAACCTTACTCATTATTTTAGGCCTGGCTATCCTGGGATTGAGTCTGATGCGGGGTTGGTTTGGGTTCGGCCGAACTTACTTGAGTGAACTGGTATCGCAACGCTTGACCTACGATCTCAGAAATCTGATGTACGATCGCATTCAGCGGCTCAGTTTCGCTTATCATGATAAGGCGCAGACCGGCCAACTGATGTCCCGCGCCACTCAGGATATCGAGGGGGTCCGTTTTTTTGTGGCCATGAGCTCCCTGATGATTTTTATCCTGGTCTGGTACATTGGTATCTGGACAATCCTCTTTCTCATGAATTGGCAACTCGCCCTCATCAGTCTTGCCTGCATGCCGCTGGTGGCTCATCGAGCGATCACCATTGGAGCAAAATTGAATCCCATCTGGGCAAGTATCCAAGAAAGGGTAGCCAGGCTGGCGACGATCCTTCAGGAAAACCTGTCCGGGGTGAAGGTCGTTAGAGCTTTCTGTCGGGAGCAATACGAATCGGACAAGTTTGAGGCAGAAGCCAGAAATCTTTATGCAGATGGTCTCCAGGCGGCCAAGGTCCAGGCGTTTAATACCCCGTTGATGAGTTTCATGTTCATACTGGCCAGCGGGTTGATCCTCTGGTTCGGGGGCAGAGAGGTAATTGAGGGCAGATTGACTTTAGGCGAATTGACCCAGTTCAGCTCCTACCTGTCAATGATGGTCTGGCCCATCGGATTGCTGGGATTTATCGTCAACGCCGTCTCCCGGGGTATCGTTGCCGGTGCCCGCATATTTGAAGTCCTTGACGCAGAATCGACCGTCCAGGAATCATCTGATGCGATTGAAGTAACCAACGTTAAAGGTTTGGTCAGATTTCAAGACGTCTCATTCACCTACGATTGGGAAAATCAATACGAATTGGCGGGTCCCGTACTTCGGAACATCAACCTGGAGGGTAAACCCGGGGAGATGGTGGCGCTCCTCGGCTCAACCGGCTGCGGAAAGAGTACGCGGGTAAACCTAATTCCCAGATTCTACGACGTCACTTCGGGTTCGATAACCATTGACGGGATCGATATCAGACGCTTAACCCTGGGCTCCTTGAGGCGCAATGTAGGGATTGTGCAGCAGGAGGTGTTTCTCTTTTCGGCGACCATAAAGGAGAATATTGCCTATGGAGCGGTTGACGCCACCATGGAAGAAATCGTTGCTGCTGCCAAGGTCGCCTATCTTCATGAGTTCATTGAAAGTCTTCCGGACGGGTATGATACCTGGGTTGGAGAGCGCGGTGTCACCCTTTCCGGCGGGCAGGAACAAAGATTTGCCATTGCCCGCATGCTGCTTGTCAATCCACGAATTCTTATTTTTGATGATTCAACGTCAAGCGTTGACACCGAGACCGAATTCCTCATTCAACGGGCACTCCGGAAACTGATGCAAGGAAGAACTACCTTCGTCATTGCCCAGCGAATGCAAACCGTCAAGGATGCGGACCGGATACTGGTGCTGGATCAGGGAAAAATCGTCGAAAGTGGAACTCATCCCCAGTTGCTGAAAGAAGGCCGGATTTATCCCCAACTTTACGAATTACAGCTTCGCGATCAGGAAGAATCCGTCAAAAAACAGGCGCACCAGAACTTACCCTCGGCAATCCCACCTTTGGCTCAACCGGTTGAAGTACACTCTGGACGAAGGGATGAATCAAAGGTGCTAGAAACGACCGTGAGCAGCGTAGAACAGGAGCAAAAGCCCGTCGGGCATAATCGCAAAGATGACCTTAGTGATGATGTTGTCGCCGACAAAGTCTATGATCATTCGGTGGTCATACGTTTGCTGAAATATCTGAAAGATTATAAAGCCGCTTTCACACTGGCCGTGGTGTCGATGTTTGTATTTACTTTGACGACACTGGCCATACCCTATCTGATCGGCTTCGCTATTGATGGTCCTATCGCCAGCGGTAATCTCTGGGGATGGGGTATCGATCAGCCCTCCCTCATATTTGTTTTTATTATCTTTATTAGCAATGGTCTACTCAATGGGTGCGCTCAATTCCTTCAATTTATT
>CAZWIP010000386.1:0-2538 GCA_964634125.1 uncultured Dehalococcoidia bacterium | reverse complement strand
CATCTATTTCGCTCTGATCAACGATGCGCTGCTTAGTGTGAACACGCCCTAGTTACTCCAATCAATATGCACAATATGTAACAGTATGATCATCGGTTTTCCATCCAATTATCTTCCGACATCTGATTGCCATAACCATCTAATATACATTCCTGGCATTGATGCACTAGGTGAACCACTTTCTTTATATCATCGAGTCGTACTAACCACTCATCTCCTGAATCCTCTTCTTTTAGAGCAGCATAATCATCACCGATTTCAAGCAATCTGCAGGTAACAATATCATCGTAAAGATCAATTATTACTTTGTGTTGAATTAATCCTTCAACGAATTCATAGAATTTCACTTCTTGTTACCTCAACAGCGTTCCTTTGTCATGCTAAACATACTCAAGGAACACCTTTAAGAGTCGTACTTCTGCTTCTGTATCCCGCTTGCAGTATTCAAGGAGGTGGTTACGAATGATCTCTCTGCGTTCTGCTGGTGCTTTCGGATTGATCATCGCTGCAAAAGCTACTGAGGCTAAGCTCCCATCGCTAATTGCCAGGTCTTTGTAACTTAAGTCAGGCACAAGTGCTGGGAGTACCGCCTTGATTGAAAAAGAGCCATGAAATTCAGGATGATAATAGAATCTTCGAATAAGCTGCAACAAATCGACAATTCGATCATTCAGTGCAAGTAATTCACTAGATAGCTCAGGCAGATAGTCAGCAAGTTCTCGAATTCGAGATGTTTCAAAAGCACTATATACGAGTATTGATCCCTTTGTCCCAAGTGTCTCCAGAAGGCTCTGAGCAAATGGTTTGCGAGGGTCATCCGTACCATCATGCAGATAATCCCTATGTCTGAGATCACCGTTTTTTTCCAAAATATGGACTGACCATTGAAACACGATCAATTGGTAGGGTCGGGTACCGATGTAAAGTGGTAACGCCGGATTAAAGGTCTCAAAATCTAGGAAGTGTACAGGATACCTAAGCTGCTGCAAGGTCTTTGGTAGTTCGGGGTCAAGATAAAAATGATCATTTACCACGCAATCACGAACACGCTGTTGAGTTGCGTTAAGTCCAACGAAATCTGCAGGGATATCCCGTATGTCTTCAATCCCGGTCTCCTCCAGTGACTGCAATAGCTTTTGGCTAGCTCTGGGGAGCTGACTCACATGATGTTCCGACTCATCAGCATGGCAGTGGCCGTAGAATGGACAGATATATGGATCTGTACACTGCTTGCCTGGTTTAACTTGAGGGGCCTCCAGTTTCCACAACGGACGTCTCATGTCTTGAAGTTCCTGCAATACGACCGGTTGAAGCTTCCTTGCCTCCTCAGTAATATCATCAATGGCAAATAGTTTCTCCAACTCGTACTCTCCCCCCTGGTACACATATTCATTGTTAATATGGCAGAGGCACGCCCGTCTTATCTTGATACCGGATCCCTCAAGTACAAATAATTGAACAGCAACATCAAACACATGCTCCTCTTTGGTACTGGTAGTAGACTTAACCTCGATGAGGTCGAAAGCACCAACACCCACACGAGGAAGCAGATCAGCACGAACGCGGATATCGTCATAGAGAAATGCCGCTTCGAAAACGGCCGGTACGGATGGATCGTCCAGTAATTTCCTGGTGGTCCCAAGGGCTTCCTCATGATGCAGGTGATCTTCGGTGACTAATATACCGCCAGAGTAGAGATTGGTCGCCAACTCACCCACAGAGGTTCCCGTGTCAAAGATAGCCTGTTGGGACTCACTTACTTCATCAGCCAGATCCCGATGATAACATTCAAAGTACAGGCGTTTGTGACACTGCAATCCTGAAATGAAACGGGACTTAGAGAGTAATGGAATTTTCTGTCTCATGATACTATCAACTATTCACCCAGATTATATACAAAAGATGCTTGGCTCGACTGATTGCCGTATAAAGAGCACTGCTATTCCACCTCTCATCATTAGAATCTACGTCCAGCAAAATCACAGCATCAGCTTCACAGCCCTTGAATTTCATATAAGTATGGTAGTGGATACATCCGGGCTCATCTGTTGGCCCTTCAGCAATTCTGTAATTTCCAATTTGAGAGTCGTCACCAATACATGTATGATTGATCGAATGACCGCCGAGAATCACGATCCGGTCTCTATCAAAACCTTTATCGATGATCAAGTCATGAAGTATCCGACTTAGTTGCTTGCGTCGCTCTCGGGGAGATGCAAGGTGATACTCATTCACCTTTTCCCCTGCCGGTGCTCCCTCCTTCAAATGAATCTCCGTTTCGGTATAAGGTTTTAGAGCCTTGAATACTGACTGTGTATTGCGACAGTTGGCTGTCAAAGTGAATGGCGGACCATCAATAGGAAACTCCATTTGAGTTCTGCGAATGTTTTGGGCAGGATCGTAGAAAATGAAGAAATGGCCCTCAGGTTTCAACAGATCAGTGATAGTGACCCACCATTCCACCCAGAAATCTTGCCCCTCGTCTGACCTGCCCCCGGTTATTGTACCACCCCCAATGTTAGAGATGGGATGAAAGCT
>CAZWIP010000385.1:1955-2543 GCA_964634125.1 uncultured Dehalococcoidia bacterium | reverse complement strand
GATTCTGCCAGAATTCTAACTTTTTCGCTGGCCCAGTTTATTGGGGGAAGGTCACACTACTTCGCCATCTAAATTAATTAATGGGCCACCACTGTTGCCGGGATTTATAGCAGTGTCTGTCTGGACATGTGAAATTCCGGCGTCATCATCATCTCTAAATGCTGAAACTATCCCTGTTGAGACAGTTGCTCCTCCTTCTAAATCCAAGGGAAAACCTAACGCGACAACATCTTCACCGAGTTTCAAATCGAACGCTTTACCCAAATCTGCTTCAGGTAGATCATCTGCTTCAATCATAAGTATGGCCACATCTTTGATTTCTTCCTGCCCAACAACTATAGCCGGTATTTCCTTCTCATCATTGGGCAAGGATACTGTAATATTCTCAGCCCCTGCAACTACGTGATTATTGGTGAGTATATAGCCCTCTTTATCGATGATAACGCCGGATCCCATACCGTATTCGGTGATTACTCGTACTACACACGGAAGAACCTTTTCAATAGCTGAAGCAATCGATGGAGCAGATGTGGGATCTGATATGGGGCCTGACGTAGTAGTTGATTCCGGCGTAGCTGACACGGGTGT
>CAZWIP010000385.1:0-1945 GCA_964634125.1 uncultured Dehalococcoidia bacterium | reverse complement strand
TCAATGCCACCAAATCTAACTTTACAGGTGGTACAATGAATGGGGGCATGTCACAGGCTGTCAGAACCAATAACAATGCTATTATCGGAAAGATAAGTTTTTGCATAATATTTACCTCAATATGTATTATACGTCTCGATATTATGTTCCTCAATCGTATTTACCTTCAATTATGATGGTAGTGTACTTGTAGAAATGGTTTTGATTATTATGACGTAATGTCAAAAGCATGGGTTCCCCGCAGAAGCTAGAAAAGGTATTGTCATAATGAAGCAAATAATGGGTGCGGCTATTGACAAACGCGTGGCTCAGTGTAGAATGACAAGCAAACGTCTGATAGGAAGGAAGCGAAATATGAAAAGCCCGGGTGGTGATAATAAAAAAGATTTAAATGATATCGTGGTAGTAGGATTAGCGGAGAGCATACGCCGTGCTGAAGAAGTCATGGCGCTTCGTGAACAAATCAGTGCCAATGCCGCTATAAACAGTGGCGCTGAGTTTGGTCACCTGTTTGATCGATTACAATCAATGCTAGGACAATATGCTATCCTTTTGGTTACGCGAATCTTCGAACCGGAGGAGGACGGTTTTCAATCGACCAGCATACCGGTAGCTCTAAACAATATGCGTTTCAATGCTGACTACCTTGAAATCCACGATAGAGATTTTGTTCTCAAGAAACTCATTAGTTTCGGGCATGAAGAGAAGGAGTTCGAAGGGATACCTACCCCCTGGATTACACAATTGGTACGTAAGGAATTTGCCGATCGTTTACCCGATTTGAAGGATCCCGACGCAAATGATCTTTCCAGAGCGCTGTATAATTTGAAACAAATGCGTGATGTTTCCGCTAGTGACTCTGCCACTGGCCAGGAAGGTTTAAACATTGAGGAGTCTGATCGCAGTATCAAGACTCTCCTGATGTATGCCAGAGATTTTGTGGATACAATCGGGAGAGGCTATCTTGGTGTGAATCTAGAAATTGACACCAAAACTATTGAGAGCCAACTGAAACAACTGTTTCAACAGGCAGGAATATCGTCGTGATAATTCGGGAGATGAGCACAAGTTGAGAGCATATGCAATTGTTGCTGTTGTCATATTCGCGCTTCTTAGCCTGACTGGATTTTTCCAGCTAGGATGTGAATTGGGCTCTGATTGCGAAGATACTGTCTCAGAGAATGAGTCTTTGAATCAAGAGAATACCCAACTGCAACAGGAGCTAAAATCTCTGCGATCTGATTATGAGTCTTTATCATCTGATTGGGATAAGGTCAAACAGGATTTTGATGGAGTAAAAGCTGATTACCAGAACGTACTGGAAGGGTCACAGAGCTCCGAGCTTCGTAATCCCACATGGCAAGAGTTAAAAACTTTTCTTGACGTCGACGAGATTGATGGTAAGGAATACATTACTGATAAATTCGATTGCGAAGGATTCACAATTGGTCTCAGAGATAATGCCTGGAAGCGTGGTTTCAGATGTGCATATATTGCTATTGGATTTGGAGAAGGTAATACAGGGCACGCTCTGAATGCCTTTGAAACCCAGGATAAAGGTTTAGTCTATATCGATAATACGGAGCACGATGCTGTTGGCTATTTGGAGGTTGGGAAGGTGTATGGCACAATTGCGCTCGATGGCGTTAGAGTGGAATTCATTGATACTACCGGTGAACCAAACGAATTTTGGAATGACCTTGCCTACACAAGATACAACGGAGATTTGTTCGGCTACGGATACTACGATAACTTCATACAGCGACGTGATTTTTATGAGCAGAGTATCGATGCCTATAATGCAGAAGTCGATAATTACAACAGCGCTGTTATTGAGTTCAACAATGATAACAGCACATACTCGTTATCTCATATGGAGAATTGGGAAGTTAAACTATTACTCCGGCAATTAAATAGTATCAGTTGGTAGCATAGGCAATCTTGG
>CAZWIP010000384.1:0-2549 GCA_964634125.1 uncultured Dehalococcoidia bacterium | reverse complement strand
TGGACTTGGAATACATCACCCATGCCGATCCGCTCAACACTACCAAGCTCATACCCGAACCATAGAATATCGAGATAAAAAAGTATTCGTACCCGGAGCTCTGGCCTGATGACAAGTCTGGGCTCCGGGTCAGACTGACCATTGATCGTGTTTGAGTTTTGTGATATCGAGCAGAGCTTCCTACAGTGACGGTCAAATTGTCGTATTCATTAGAAAAGAAGGAATACTAATATGAGTGAATCATTATCACATCTTCGAGTGGTGGAAATTGGCCAGCATATCTCAGCTCCATATTGTAGTAAGTTGCTGGCGGATTTGGGTGCGGACGTTATTAAAATCGAACCGTGGACTGATGGTGATCCGCTGCGCAATACTGGTTCCTTTCCAGGTGATCCGGAAGACTGGAGTAGGGGATGCCTGTTTGAATATTTGAACGCGAACAAGCGTAACCTGCAGCTTGACTTAACTACTTCTGTGAATATGGATATCCTGCTGCAAATTCTGGCTGATGCGCATATTCTCATCGAAAACCTAGGATATGGAGTAATGGAATCAATGGACCTTAACCCGAACCGGCTGTTTGAGGTTAATGACCATATCGCAATAGTACGAATTAATGAAGCCGTGGAACAGATTCGAGCCCAAAACATCCCAGCAGCTACGACCCTCAATGCCTCCGATATGTATAACGATCTACATTTGCAGGCCCGCAGCTTCTTCCAGGAAATGTCCAACCCGATCGCAGGTACTAAGCGGTTTCCCCGCTTTCCGATGCGACAAAAGCCGGGAAATGAAGGGGCTCATCGATTCGGGCCGCCTACCCTCGGAGAACACAATACTGAAATCCTGGGCAAGGAACTGGGGCTTTCAGACGAAGAAATGAATGATCTGGCTCATGACGAGGTCATCGGCACTATTCCAAAAGGAATCGAGTCCATTCAATGGAGTGGAACGTCAGGTAATAGCCAGAAAAGTAAAGAATGAATCATCGGCTGTTAAATCTTTCAAAGGTATCAGCCGCGGACAATTACGAAGCGAACAAATTATTTCCGAGTACCATTGTAAGTCAATTATCGCGTTAAGAAAAAGATGGGGAGATTGGATACAATTTATAAAATAACCATTCTGAGGTTGCTAGGGGCAGGAAGTGGGTAAGTTATTGGAGGCAACTTTCAGCCTCAGAGGATGTATAGCCATTCATTTTGGGTAGCCTATCTTTTCAAATAATACATTCACCTGGATCAGATTGAAATTATACACGGAGATGGAAAGTGCGGTTTCTAAACAGCGCTAAAATCGATAGTACCCAGCTTCGGGAATGCATACATTATCTCGAAAAATCCTGCCAGATTGCAGTTTTCCAAGCTAAAGAAGCCGATTCTTATAACGTGGTGCTGGATAAATACGGCAACTCTATGCCAGATGGCCCACAGGTTACCACCGAGATGTTAAGGGCCACCGATCGTCTGGCACACGCTGCAAAGGAATCACTCGAGCGCCACGAAGATATAGACAAAATCCCAATACCGGCATCCTCAATGCACTACGCTTGGTGGGCGACGTTAAGGGCATATTCGGCTTGGACTTCCGCTAAAAACAAGGCCATCATCGCTGGTGAGCAGGGTCAAGGTATAGAAACAGCATCTATCGAGAAGCTCATGAAAGAATACCACAAGGCCTGGATCAAAGCGGAGAAAGAAGAAAAGCGATTTCTTAAACATCTCAAACTGAATACTGATGATGTGTCGAGAATACTTTCATGTGCCGAGAATGCTGTATCCGAAGAGAAATGGGAACCGGTATCCACACCTATAAGCTCTTTAGCCACAGAAACGTCGGTGCCCTTGCCGGAAATGGATCATGAAACAACACGAGATAATTATGATTCATCCATGCCTGTGACAACTAATATGACAGCTAGTATCAAGAATAGATTTAGAACCGAAGACGTCACGTGGCTCACCGAATTTATGCGCCTCTACGATCAGGCAAAGATCAATGTTGTAACTAGGCTCGATTCAGACAACATGCCGTCAGATTATATAGCCACTCTGGAAGGAGCGACAGTATTACCCCCAATACTGAAAGCTGTGGAAGATTTACCTCAACCAAAAGATAAACAGCTGCGGTCGCTAAAAAAAACGTTTCAGGATACTTTGCGCGCTGCTATCATAGCCAGTGAAGACGTACAAGAACTGGTAGAGTGTGAGTCGAATCGGATTCCATCTGCCACCATTGCATTTGATCTGGTATATGCTGCCGATATGACTGAACAGTTGATCCAGAATCTGGGAAAGGTGCTCAGAGAATAAGATTGGTTGGATCGGTTCTTGCCAACCGTAGCACCGAAGACATAGATGAGACTAATGCTGACACAAAGTCTGTGTTTTACCCTTTGTAGATTGACTCTATTTTGTTAGTATTTGCATATAGGATTGAAAAAGAAGTCCTTTCGGAGCGGGGGATTTCTGGGGAAAAATTGTAGCTATGCTGCGAGTGTAGACCGTCAGCTAAAATGGGACACATGAAAGGCCACTAAAACCGTACAG
>CAZWIP010000383.1:0-2550 GCA_964634125.1 uncultured Dehalococcoidia bacterium | reverse complement strand
ATTGTAATATATTTTCGATGTTTTGTCTAGTATTTAATTGCCGGGTTAATAAGGCAATAATAGTTGACAACTGACATCTGTAATGATAACATGTGATATCCCACTTATCACGCTATGGAGCATGATAAGATGAAGTTATTAAAAGCAGCCTGTTTTACTTTCCTAAATAATGGTCCTACTCAAACTGCCCGTTACAGTCGGATGTGGTGATGATGAAAAAACTTCTGAACCAACATCAGAACCGACCGTTACTGAAACGGTTGCTACCGAACCTGCTACTGCTGAACCGGTTACCATGGAGACTCCTGCCAACCAGGTGATGGCAGAACCTCGGGGAATCCTGACAGTAGCATTAAGTCAGGTGGATAGCGAACCTGATCTGAGCCCCTTCACTCGGGCAGCAAGTACCACAAATAATGTCTCGTCTCATATGGCTGATTACTTGATATTCGAGAAATATGGTGAGTCCGGATATATTCGCGGTCTCTTGGAAGAAAGGAACATTGCACCAGACAGAATAATGGTTCTCGGATGCATGTCATTTCAGATGAACGGCGAAACGTGAGCATCCTTCCGCAGATGCAACGGGTAGGCATGGTGCGATCTTACGTGGATTGTCTCGCCATATACCGGCTGGCGTTATCGATGTGAACAGAAAGAGGCAGTGATGACATGGATGAAAGAAAAATGCGACGACAAGCACCAATCCGAATCGCCTCGGAGGTGATAGATGAGTATAAACTGAAAATGTGATGGCCCGAAATGCAAGTACATAATAAGGAGGAACAAAACGTTGAGAAAACTATTTAGAATCGGATTTGTTCTGATAGCGGTGCTACTGGTGGCGCTGCCGCTTCTGGTCGCCTGCGACGGCGATGACGAGACAGAGAAGGCCACGCCCTCGCCAACGGAGACAGTTGAGCCAACTCAACCTGCGACTGAACCACCAGTTGAACCAACTCAATCCACAGTTGTACCAACAGAGCCCACAGCCGAACCGACAGTTCCCGCGGAGCCAGCCAAACCTGACGGTACTTTGACCATAGCGCTGCCCCAATTGACTGTCCGGGAGATGATCGGGCCGTTGGGCCAGTCGGCGGCCTCGGACAGGACGTTAAGCGCCAATATCTTCGATCACCTGGTCTGCGCCAAGAGTGATGGCTCCTATGCGCCCTGGCTGGCCGAATCCTGGGAGATCGCGCCGGACGGCTCCAGCGTCACCTTCCAGCTCCGCCAGGGGGTGCAGTTTCATGACGGGTGGGGCGAGCTCACTGCCGAGGACGTCAAGTTCTCCATCGAGACCATCAAGAATCCCGATCTGAGCGGATATGCCGAATATCAGGCCTACTCCGTCGGCACCGTTGATCGGGTGGAAACCTCGGGGCCCTACACGGTGACCATCTACAGCGACAATAACCTGGGCGAGATGATTCTCGATTTCCTCACGCCCACCAATGGGTCCTCCAGCACGCCGATTCTGTGCAAGGCATACCACGAGGCGGTCGGTTTTGAGGAAGCCAAAGCCCATCTGATAGGGTCCGGGCCCTACAAATTCGTCAGTTTCACGATGGGAGAGAGCGTGAGGCTGGAGGCAGTTGACGAACACTGGCGAGCGGTCCCCGAGTTTAAAGAGGTGGTGTTCAAGGAAGTACCGGAGGAGATGACCCGGGTGGCGATGATGCAGACGGGCGAGGCCGACATCGTCCAGGTGGGCATCGACCAGGCAGTGAGCCTTGAGGACGATGGGTTCGATATTGTATCCATCAAGAACGGGTTCAACCAGTTATTCTGGCTGCTGGGCCAGTGGCTGCCTGAGCATGAGGGATACGATCCCGATTCCCCGTTCATGCAGAAAGAGGTGCGGATGGCGATGAACATGGCCATCAACCGGCAGGAGATCATCGACGCCCTCTATCACGGCATGGCGGAGCCTACCTCCGGCCTCCAAGTGTATAGCCGGTCAGCTTCCAATGAGCCCTATCCCTACGATCTGGATCGGGCCCGACAGCTCATGGCCGATGCCGGGTTTGCGGACGGATTCAGCGGGGAGATGTGGATCACCACCATGCCGGGGGGACAGCCGTCCATGTATGAAGCGTCCCTGGCGGTGGCTGGGTATTGGGAGAAGCTGGGCATCGATCTCGAGATCGAGCAGCCGAATATCATGGCCGTCTATGGGGACATCCTGGCGCGAAAGATCAAGACCGTGGCCATCAACCACCAGAACCCGATTGACGTGGCCGGTGGCGCGAGGGGACACCTGGTGTTTGGGAATGCGGACGTGGACCGGTACCCAATGTACGCGCATCCCGGATTCCAAGAGATGATCAACGCCGTCTATGGCGCCAAAAGCTTTGAAGACAGGCTTCCGGCCGAGCAGGCCATCATCGATTTCGTCTACGACGAATACGTGATGGTCCCGCTGGTGGCGGTCGACCAAACCTACGTCAAAGGAGATCGGGTGGGCCACTGGGATCCGATTCACCTGCAATATCTGGACTTGGAATACATCACCCATGCCGATCCGCTCAACACTACCAAGCTCATACC
>CAZWIP010000382.1:0-2558 GCA_964634125.1 uncultured Dehalococcoidia bacterium | reverse complement strand
TCGAATTGTACTGGCAATGTCACGCATAGCAATCGGCTTCATTATAAAAGCGCTTATACCCATCTCTTTGGCTGTCTTTTCATCAATCTGTTCGCTAAAGCCGGTACATAGGATTATGGGCATATCCGGCCGGATCGTCATCATTTCCTTGGCGAGATCTTTGCCCGTCATGTTCGGCATGGTCATATCCGTTATCACCAAATCAAACTTATCCGGTTGATTACGAAAAGCTTCCAGAGCCTCGATGCTGCTTGTTCTACTTGTCACCTTATAACCGAGTCGTTGCAACATCATTTTGACAAAATCGATTGCCGATTTTTCATCATCAACCAATAATATTCGCTCTGTCCCTGACGTCAGCAAGCCCCGATCTTCCTCTTCTTCTAAAACATCTCTCTCATATTGTGGAAGAAACACTTGAAAGGAACTGCCTTCGCCAGGCGTACTCTCAACGCGGATATAACCCCCAAGACTATTCACAATACCATGGACAACTGCCAATCCTAAACCTGTTCCGCTTCCAGTTTCTTTTGTCGTGAAATAGGGTTCGAAGATTCTGCCTTTGACTTCAGGTTTTATACCATATCCCGTATCTCTTACTGTCAACCTTAAATAAGATCCGGGATTCAAATCCGTAAATTCTGGCACAGTGCCAGATTCAAGATATAGATCGTCAAGTTCAATCTCGAGCACCCCCCCTTTCTCAAGCATGGCATGAGATGCATTTGTACAGAGATTCATTATCACCTGATGAACCTGGGTTGGGTCGGCAAATACCGTATCGATTTCAGCTTTAAGGTTATTGCGAATATCAATAGTCGTGGGCATGGTCGATCTGAGCAGCTTGGAGATTTCTTTAATGATGATACTCATCTGAACCGGTATTTGTTCTTGCTGTCTCTGACGGCCAAAGGTGAGTATTTGTTGAACCAAGTCTTTGGCACGATGCCCTGCTTTCAATATTTCTTTCAGATTCAACTGAGTGCGGTTATCGTCATCGATATCCATCATCGCCAGTTCAGTGTTTCCAATAATTGGGGATAGGATATTGTTGAAGTCGTGGGCAATGCCCCCAGCCAAGGTGCCAATTGACTCCATCTTTTGAGCTTGTTGAAGCCGTGTTTCAAGTTTTGCCTTTTCGGCCTCCATCAGCCTACGTTCTGTTATGTCCCGGTATACACCCACATTGGCTGGCTGATTCCGATATTGTATTAGGGTACCGGTGGCTTCTACATAGATAGTCTGCCTGTCCAACCGCACAAATTGATACTCAATGGGATGTAAAGTATGTCCCGTTTCACGAGCGTATTGATACCTTTCTTTGAGCTGGGTGTGATAATCGGGGTGGTGTATCTCCCAAATTGATATACCAACAAGTTGGTCGAGAGTCGTCGAACCAAGCAGACTCATAGCTGCGGAATTGGCAAAAACTACTTTCTCATCCTGCCAGATCACAATCGCATCTGGTGATAATTCAAACAGGATACGATAACGCTCCTCACTCTCTTGAAGCGCCTTCTCAGCTTTTGTACGGTCTGTAATATCTCGAACGTACTCAACAATCCCTTTTGGCTTTCCCGATTCATCCAAAATCGGAAAGGCAAATAGTTCTATTGTGCCTGTTGCGACACTTTCCTGTGCAAATGGAATCTCATCCATCTCTAGTTTTCCTGTTTCCAATGCACGAATGGTTGGGCAGATCTCGCACTTTTCATTTCGCCAATGGTATGCTTCATAACATTTCTTTCCCTCTAGTGGGAGCATATGAGCATGCCGTTTCCGCATCGTCTGGTTAACACTAACAATATTCAGTTCAGTATCAAGAACGCTAATACCATCCTGAATGGAATCGAAAACGTTGCTCAAAAAGAGCTCACTCTCCTGCAGTGCCTCCTCCAGTCCCATACGTCTATGAATCTGTTGCTTAAAATGCCTCATGCCGAGTCCGATAAGAATAAACCCGAACACTAAAAGCAAACCATGACCCACTGATAATGTAAAAAACTTGTGTTCCGAAATTGCCATAAAGGGAGCCATGGGTATTGAGACACTAATCCCTCCTCGGATATCCCCCAGCTTATATCCTTGTTTAGCATGGCATTTCAGACAGCCTTTTTCCGTAATTAATGGATGCATGAGACGCATATATTTCTCGTCTTCCATTTTCTCAACAGAGCTAAACTCTTTCAAACCTTTCTCAAAAACTTTCAGAGCTCGAGCCTCCCAGGGATCAGCCGCATTTTCGGGGCGAATAGGATTAAGACTTGTTATATGACTTTTCATCCCATATGCTTTCATTGTCAATTCATGCGCCTGGCGTGTCATATAAGCTGGATTGATCATCGTTAGCTTCTTACCCGATGGCGTCTTAATATCGCGTTCAGCAACGTTAAGGTAGGGGTTGGGTTGGGTTCGCTCCGTCACGGGAGCGTAGATTCCCCCATGCTCGGCATTCCAACGCCGGTAGATAACATCTTTTTTAAAGGCTGTCCGAGCTTCTATACGAGCGGCTTCACGGATCCCTGATTTTTCAGTTTTTACGTTCCATAGAAATGATA
>CAZWIP010000381.1:0-2562 GCA_964634125.1 uncultured Dehalococcoidia bacterium | reverse complement strand
GAAATCGTGGTCGATAATCCAGATAAATACTCTGAATTGGTAGAGCATGCCTTCGATGAAACTCCACGGTCAGAGTTCGAACGAGAAGTGCGACATACATTCAATAAGAAGAAGCGTTCAAAGTCTCCATCGAAGAAGCAGACTGTTTCCGAATATGAGGAAGCACTAGTAGCAGAGGAATGGGATCGTTATCTCGGGCTTGTGAAGCGTGACCTATATCCAAGTATCATTCCACCCCAAGATGAGGCTCTGGATGCACTTATGGAGCAGCTAAGGGCTCTATTGCCAGCACAAAAGCAAGAGGACTGATCCAGAGTTGTGTACCCGGGTACACAGATTCTGCTCATCCGTCTGAGTCCATATGCACATCAACATTCCCGCACGTGCATTATATGATACCCCAGATCTACTGGATGATGTAAAGCCAGTTGGCCCCGACTGGATCTCCACTGATCAAATAGAACAAAGCGATATAGTAAAAGCTCAGGTCGAATCAATCCGTGAGGTGTACCGCCTTGTTAGATCCGAACTCGCAGATGATGAATTTGATTCCGATGAGACATTTCTCAATCTACCGAAAGAGGAAGATTGGGTTTCGATTAAGTATTATCTGATCAATCATTTCCCGCAGAAACACAGACGAACCATAGAATTCGCATGCTATATCGAAGAGCACGTGAACAGTGCACCATTCAATCCTATCAAGGTTTGGGTGACGGTGAAGAAGCAGAAGGTGAGAAACCTGATTGCCAACGCCTTTCTACAAGGTTGGGATCGGTACACTGTTTATACCTTCCTGGGTACTTATCTCTGGGGTGAGCTAAGCGCTGATGCTGAAATTGAATCCGTCAAAGGCAAACTCATAGAGACCTACACAGCTCAAAGGGTTTATGATTCGATGGCTGTGGTTGATAGGAAAGCTATCTCAATCTGGGATGCGAATGGAATCACCCGTTCGGTAACGCGCCGGAAACCTGGTGCTCAGTATGTGGTAAAAAGCGAGATCTTTGTACCTGATACCTCACCCGTTCATACATTGGCTGAGTCAGATGCTGATGTGCAGCCTTTAAAGCTCAGAAGTGATACGAAGCTCTCATTCTCTGTGCCTGAATTCTTGGATGCAAAGCTGAACGGGTATTTCTTCAACAGTCCAGTGGACGCTGAAGGTATCTTCAATTCTCGGGTACCATTTCTATTCGACAATGGCACGCTACTCACAGTGCCCATGGTCCCCCGCATCAGTCCGGTGATAATTGCTGCACTCTTCTCGGTTGAGGAACTGTCTGGGCTCATAAAACAGAAGCGTCCTGATAGCCGGTCACAGACGATCCGCACCATCTATAACCATGCTGAGGAGAGCATTAAGAAGGTGGAGAAGACGTTCATTCGGTATAATCGTGAGCTTAGACTACCACTGTTCAACATCGATCGCAGAGACTCGTTCAAGCGGATACTAACGGGAATGACAATGGAGGGTGTGCGGGTCAACGAGACAATCCTGACAGATATTGATCTCGACAATCTGTATAAGAATAGGCATGACCTTGATGATGCGACGGAACAGCGAGAGAAGATACTGTCGCATATCAGCTATACCGGTGGGAGGTTACACGGGAAGTATTATCTACATACAAGGACAGAAAGGACATCAACTCGATATTTCAACATTCAAGGAATGAGATCGATCTTCCATAAAGCTGTGGTCGCCGATCCAGGTCAATTGTTTGTTTACTTCGATGTTGTGGCCAATGATCTAAGCATGCTCTTTAACATGGCTGGAGATTTCAACGGCATAGATCATCTCAAGACCGGCCAAGACCCCTACTCAATCATAGCAGAGGGTGTTTGGGGAGATCCAAAGAAGCGAAATCAGATTAAGAAGTTCGTGAGTCCCTATCTCTATGGTGCGGGTGATGAGACGATAGTCAATAGATCCAGGGGCTCATTGCAGATGAAGGATTTAGCGCTGATAAAGGCAAACCTGAATAGTATCTACCCCAATGCATTCGAATGGCTGGCAGCTGTAAGAGACCAAGGGGCAAAGGGCAAGATACTGGCTGAGTCAAACTTGATCGATAAAGTCGATATTCCGATTCCCAAGGCCATTGGCGCTACAGTTGGCCCGGCAATCCTGATTCAACGTTATGGGGCTATCCTGTTCCGGGCATTCACCTGCTCACTGGCGCAGGAGGGGTTTCGCTCAAAGGTATTTGTTCATGATTCACTGCTATTAGAGATCCCAAACGATCAGCATGTCGAGCGATCCATCTACGAAATCAGGGTGCTGCTTGATTCGATTCGTCGCTCAAAGGGTATACGGGCAATGAATATCAAATTGGGGACGGGTGACAATTGGGGGGCAGCTGAAGACTTGGCAGAGCTCGTTTCACTATGCGACTAAGTCCATGCCGTTTGGCATATAGTGTGTATCGCACACTTACTTGATAATAATTACGTATTGTTAACCAGAGACCACTGAGTCAACCAATCAGGGACCCGACCTGCTTGCTGGTTGGGTGATTGTGTTGTTGTTCATCTGTTAACATCTGGTGGATTTCTATA
>CAZWIP010000380.1:0-2568 GCA_964634125.1 uncultured Dehalococcoidia bacterium | reverse complement strand
AAATGAACCGAAAGATAGTGTTTTCCCGTCTAATGGACGGTCAACCAAAGCTGGAGGATTTTCAACTGATTAAAGCCCCGATGCCTGAGCCAGGAGATGGAGAGCTGTTACTACGAAATTTATATGTAAGCGTAGACCCGGGTTCCAGGGACAGGTTAAGCGGACGTGATTCCTATGTCCCGGCTAAACCGGTTGGAGAGGTGATGGACGCGCAATCAATCAGCGAGGTGGTTGTATCAGTACATCCCGATTTCCAGCCGGGCGATATTGTTTCGGGATACCTCGGTTGGCAGGATTATGCGGTCAGCAAAGGTAAGATGGTACGGAAACTCGATCCCTCCTTAAAACCGATATCCGCTGCCATTGGAATATTTGGTATTCCAGGTCTTACGGCATATGTGGGAATGCGGAAATTGCTGAAGGCTAAATCGGGAGAAACCGTGCTAATTTCTGCAGCTGCCGGAGCTGTTGGTTCTGCAGCCGGTCAAATTGCCAAGATAGACGGTGCGCGCATCGTTGGTATCGCCGGCGGTGAGGAGAAATGCAACTATGCCAAAGAAGTGTTTAAATACGACGCCATGATCGATTATAAGTCGGTCGGTGATATAGTTACGGCAATTTCCGAAGCGTGTCCTGACGGTGTCGATGCATATTTTGATAACGTCGGTGGTCAGATTTTAAATGCCGCCTTGAATAATATGAAACGGTTCGGCCGCATTCTCATCTGTGGACTGGTGGCCGAATATAATCTGGTGCCGAGTCAGCGTATGGGATTGCGGGATGTCTCTTCATTTATCAGCAAGCGTCTCGATATGCGCGGATTTGTGGTTCTTGACCATTCGGAATATTTCGCTGAAGCTGTGCAAAACATCGCAGACTGGATCAAGTCGGACCAACTGGACATTAAGGAGCATATTGTGGAAGGATTGGAAAACGCTCCCGAGGCATTTTGTGGACTGTTCCGCGGAGAGAATTTCGGTCGCTGCCTGGTCCATGTAGCCGATCCATCAGGTTGAGAAAAGTTTACAAATACGGTACACCTTCCAATCTTCAACAAAACCATCGGCGAACCGGTCCACGCCGTTTACCCTGCCCTCTTACTCCTTTTCTTGGATATCAGTAAGGTGTCATCGTAGTTCGTGCTACGATACTTGATATTTATTGGAATAGACGATAAATTACTGCTGTTAATCGCTACGACGACACGATATCTTTATAATCCTCGGGTTCGAACGATTTCCGAATTTCCCTAACAGGTCAAACACAAAACAGCTATGCCAACCGAAACCAATAATGCTGTTACCGGGATCGCAAAATTTGATAAAAGCGAAGACCTGCTTTCTTTGATTGCTTTATTTGAAGGCGAGTGTTCCATCGACTGGTTGGTCGAACTGACGGGGTGCAAAGTATCCCGATTAATTAATATGCTTGAAGAAGCTGTTAATAACGGCAAACTGGTCCAAAAAGGGGCTGGTTATTACCAGCATTCAAACCCCGGTGAACGGCCCAATCCTCAGGAAAAGTTGAAACCGGAAGAGCTTAAACGATATCATTGTCAAATTGCTGACCTGTTGCTGAAGGATCTGCCGGAGGACGAAAATAAGACTCTGCAAGTGTCGCGTCATCTGCTCCATCTCGACAACGAGCCGGAGCACTGTCAGTACCTGACAAGAGCGGGAGACTGTAACCAAAAAAAATATAAAACACAGCAAGCATTTGAATGTTATGCCAAGGCTTTGCAGGATCTGGAGCGGTTTTCTGGTGAAGAAATCGATCGTTTGTTTGCCGAAACTGCCATTAAATATTCAAAAATCTCCACCGGCCGACGTGATACCTCGAAGGTTTTGGACACGTTGAAAGAAGCGGCCGTCCGTGCAAGACGATGGAATTATAAGTCTTTTGAAGCTTTGTTGGAGATGCATATCGCGAAGAATGAATGGTTAATGGCTAAATATACCAGCGCCATGAATCATTTTAATAAAGGATGGTCTATTGCTAATCGACTGGATGATCCAAAACTTCGTAATTCGGCGATGACGTTCAGCACGTTTTTTTTGTATTGGCAGGGTCGCTTCAAAGAAGCGGTTCATATTTACGAAACATCGGTTCCCGATGTGGAAAAATTTCCCCATGGCAGGTTTCCTTTGCTGGCCGCGATGACGGTTGGCTATTGCTACTCGCAGATTGGTCAAGTCACACAGAGTTTAGGGACTATGGACGCAATCCGCGCAACCGCCCTGGAAAAAGGCAACCTGAATATCGCAGCCTTTACTTCTGCTAATATGGGAAACATCATGCTGGATATCAACCAGGTCGATGAAGCCATTCCCTATTTAAAGAAGTCCGTTAAGGAAGCAAAAGAGGCCAACAACGAGTGGGTGCTGATAACCGGGTGGTTGCTGCTGGCTTATGCTTATTACCTTAAAGGTCAGGAGAAAAAGTGTAGCAACTACCTGAGGGATTTTCTCAAAGAAAGACAACGCATGCATCTGGGAGTGACACTCTATTCATATATGCTGGAACTGTTCTACGCCATGGAACAGGAAAGGATTCCCAGGATTCGCGGTG
>CAZWIP010000379.1:0-2572 GCA_964634125.1 uncultured Dehalococcoidia bacterium | reverse complement strand
GCTTGACATGCAGGAGGTCACTAGTTCGAGTCTAGTATCGCCCACCATTTATAAAGCCCTCGGAAAGGCGCTGAAGCCTTCCGAGGGCTTTTCTTTTATCTGTAAATAATTTCATATTTTTCAATTATTTACAGCCATCTATCCCATCCCTTTCGCCGAAATTTCAATTGACTTTGTTCTATTTCCAGAGGTAAATTTCCATGTGCAGATAGCACCTCATTACCCCCCATTATTCCGGGTAAATACAGGTAAATACGCCTTTCTGTGAGTTACAGCGTGAGTTACAAATATCTCGTCATCCGGGAGTTTTTCGATGGCCTCCATCAGTAAATATCCTGCAAGGGATTGCTGGCGTGTTCAGTATTTCATTTACCTGAAAGGAAAAAAAATCAGGAAGTCCAGATACCCCAAAACCCAGGGAGAAGCACGCCTCCTGGCCATTCAACTGGGACATCTGGAACAGGCGAGCCGTCAGCAATATGCAACCCGGCAGGAAGTAGAAGCCTGGGTGGAGCGCGGATGGATCCCGGAGGAACAGGCTTCCCTGATATTTCCGGGATACGAAGAAGTTATAGAGCATAACCGCCGCATATCCTCAGGATCCCAACAAACTTACTATCAGGCGGTACTGGTGGCCTATGAGGAATATTCGCTCAATTCAGGTAAAGGCGGGGAAGATCGGGCAAATCTCAAAACTCACAGGAACAACATGAGTATGGCCCGACAGGTTGTCTCCTGGCTAGAAGCTGAAGTGCCCAACCTGCCTGATCTCACTGCGGCTCGGGTGAGGAAACACCTGGAGATTTTGAGAAAATCAGGCTATACCGAATGGACTGTCTCCAATTATCTGATGAAAATGCGCCTGCTTCTCGATCAGGCTGTTATCCTCGACATGATCCGGAATAATCCAGCCCGGAACGTCACCATCAAGCAGCCCAAAACCGCCACAGAACGGCGCATTCTAAGTGGAGAAGAAGCCAGTCATCTCCTGGAAGTTTCCCTTAACTACCGCAAATACATGAGCGGCAGTCTGCCCACCGTCGTCCGCCTGGGACTCTATGCCGGCCTGAGGAATCAGGAAATGTGCTGGTTGAAATGGGACTCTATCGACTGGGCCAATCGGATCATTAGCATCAAGGAAACGACCTGTGAAGAAACCGGACGCACATGGGTGCCCAAAGATTACGAGATGCGAAGGCTGGATATAAAGGAGGCCTGCATCGACTATCTGGCGGAAGAACGCCAGCGCCAGGCACAGGAGGAGATTCTGGGACCTTTTGTCATGCCGGGTGGTGATCAGAGGCGGTCCCACTACCGCCATCGGCCTCTGTCAGAGAACGTGCCTCAAAGAACCTTTTCTAAAATGATCCAGGCTGAAGAATTAGACTCGGCTATCACGGTTTACTCTCTGCGTCACACCTACGCGACCATGGGGCTGAGAAGTGGTGTGGATTTGAGAACTCTTCAGAGAAGAATGGGGCATTCCGACATCAAGACGACGATGGAATATCTGCACTTCATCGAGCCGGAAGAACACCCGATGGACAAACTTCCCTACTGATCTCCGGCAGTAGATACTTCACATCATCCTCAGAGGGCACACATGTCAGGACTGACTTCCAAATTGGCCCAAGGCTTCGCATACTGCCTCGAAATCCATAGCGACCAAAAAGCAAAGGGCAAAGGCACTCCATACGTCGCTCACCTCATGGCCGTCGCCGGGCTCGTACTCGAAGCCGGAGGGGACGAAGATGAGGCCATCGCCGCCCTCCTGCACGACAGCCTGGAGGATCAACCGCAGCGCGTGACCCCGGAAGAGATCCGCAAACGCTTCGGGGATCGCGTGCTGGATCTGGTCGTAAGCTGTACCGACACCCCTCCCGACTATTCGGGTGGAGAGAAGCCCCCCTGGAAACAGCGCAAGGAGCAATATTTGCAGCACCTGCGCGCCGGCGGCAACCTGGTATCTCTGGCCGACAAACTGCACAACGCGCGGCAGCTGCTGGCCGACTACCGTTCAGTGGGTGAAGAGGTCTGGGAGCGATTCAATGCGGGAAAAGAGGAGCAACTCTGGTATTATCAGGCGCTGACAGAGGCCTTCAAAATCGGGGGTATGACCGGGTTCATGCTGAGAGAGTTGGAAGAAACCGTGGCCTCCATTGTGGACCTCGCTCGCTCAGAGTGACACCAGGAGCAACTCCAGTGAATCAACCGGCCACCTTTTCCTCCGCAGACCTGCGCCACATCAATGCGCTGGCCATCTCCTTTCCCATCACGGGCGACCAGGCGATCCATCTCTTCAAGCTTATGTGTAAGGACCGCGCCCTGGTCGAAATGGCATTCATCGCGGCCGAAGCAGCCGGGGAGGACGTGTATACAGGAGCTTTGCGCCGGATCGAGGAGAGATCACCATGCGCTACTGGCTGATAATCATTCTTCTGGCCGCTCTGATTGCCGTTGTCTTCTGGCAGCGGCAAGAGAAACCAGCACCTGCAACCTATGCCCACGACCGCTTCGACACGAAGCCCGTCGACCAGCTACGGATGTTCGCGGCGTTTGTCTCAAGCTTTGA
>CAZWIP010000378.1:0-2574 GCA_964634125.1 uncultured Dehalococcoidia bacterium | reverse complement strand
GGATGAAGGGAGTAGGTTCTCCCAAGTTATTGTTCGAGAACCTCGATTTAACTCCCATCCATCCCACTCTATGGAAAGGGCTGCACAGACAAGGACCCGGAAGACCCGTCGAATACCAACCCGACTGGGACTTCAAGGCCCTGGTGCTCCGACAACTCCATCAGATACCCTACGTCAAGGACCTAGTGAAACGCCTTAAACGCAACCCCATCCTCAGACACGCCTGTGGCTACAGGGACAAGGCCCCCACAGAAGCCCACTTCTCCCAGATGAAGAAGAGGATAAGCGCCGAAGGTTTCAAGATCATCGAGGCCTGGCTCCGCAGAGAAGCTCTCAGCCATAGGGATTCCCAGCCCCTATCCGCCACGGGTCTCGTCCAGGCCGCATGCATCGTCGGCACAGACCTCAGAGCTTGGAGCAGCAGAAGCCTCGACGACAACAAACGAGGACATGGAGACCCGGATGCAAGGCTGGGCAGAGGCCGGAAGGGCTTCTACCTCGGCTATCGGACCGTCTTCCTCACCGACATCGAGGGATTCCCCCTGGGCCACATGGAGGCTCCCGCCAACGTGAACGAGCCCCTGATGGTGGAGCCGCTGCTGGACAAAGTCCTGGGGAGCATCGAGGAGATAGAGATGCGTCTGGCGGGGGAGGCGAAGACTTCGATGGAGAGGCTTGCTGGGAGGAGTTACGAGTCCGTTGAGATGAGGAGGTTCGCTGCCAAGATGAGGAATGAGAGGGATCACTGGTTCACCTTCCTCGCTGTGCCGGGGGTGAAGCCCACAAATAACAGGGCGTTGAGGGAGCATGCGGTTCAGAGGGGGATATCAGGGGCTGCTTCAGGAATGGGAAGGGCACCGTGATATATGAGACGGTATGTCTGTGCTGTCGTCGTGGAAGCGGCAAGGCTGCGACCTATCCAGGACACTGAGTGAAACCCTGGCCCAAGAATGGACCAAGAGTTTAACACATACGAAGATTATTATCAAGTTAAATGAAGCTTAAATATGAATTAATGTGGTCTTTAAATGACTGAAAAAAAGCATCTTCCAGAGATAAAAACACCAATTCCTGGGCCTAAGGCCCTATCGTGGATTAAAAGATATCACAAAGTCTTCGGTAGACCCTCTCACATATCAATAGATAGAGCGGAGGGATGCATTTTTCATGATGTTGATGGAAATAGGTTTCTCGCTCTAAAACATTCCTCGAATATAGCGGGATATTCTAACAGAGAGATACTTGAAGCCGCTGAAAAACAGTTGAAAAAAAACGTTGCTAGGGCGGATGGTTCACCTATACTAATCGAGTTTACAGAAAAACTTATTGATAAACTCCCTAAAGAGCTACAGAAAGGAAGAGTAAACTTTGCTTCAAGTGGAACTGAAGCTGTTGAGCTAGCCATATCGTTTGCTAGAGCGTATACTGGGAAGCCAATAATTATCAGCTACCACGATTCCCACCACGGTTACATAGGAACCCCATATCAGGTAAGTGGTGATCCAAGGATCAAGAGTACATGGCCAGCTAAAATATCAGATATTATTCATGTACCTTACCCGAAATGTTACCGCTGCCCTTTTAAACAACATTCCTCCGACTGTGATCTTTTCTGTCTAGATTATTTATATAAAACACTAGAGACTGTCGTCCTTCCTGACCAGATCGCTGCCCTGTTATTTGAGCCGATACTTGTGAATGGTGGTATGTATGTACCCCCCAAAAAGTACATGAAAGGAATCACGAAACTGTGCAGGGATAATGGCATCTTACTGATAATGGACGAGGTGTATACAGGTATTGGAAAAAGCGGAAAATTCCTTACAATGGAACACTGGAATATCACCCCTGATATACTATGCCTCGGTAAAGCCCTCGGTGGCGGTTTTCCATTAGCTGCAGTGGTGACTAAACGAGAGATCACTGATGAAACCCTTGGAGGTGTCAAGTTCACAGGGACTTTCTCAGGTAACTTGGTTGCATGTTCAACTGGACTCGCCACATTAAATTACCTAGAGAAGAATCAGCTGGATGTGAATGCTATGGAAGTTGGGAATTATATAATGGAATCGTTAAAAGAGCTTGGAGAGGGAAAAAAACATATAGGGGATGTCAGAGGTATGGGGTTGCTAATAGGATTAGATTTGGTTGAGGATAAATATAATGGGAGGCCGGATAGTTCCTATGCAACCGTTATTGAGAGGAAAGCCCTTGAGAACGGTTTGATCATACGAAAGGTTGGGCGATATAGTAACATACTGGCGTTAACCCCACCATTGATATTAAGCAAGACCCAAGCGGAGGAAGCGTTGGCGATATTTGGAGAAATAATAGATTAATGAGGATTTCGAATAACGTCTAATTTTCGCTTATTTAAGTTCCCCTAGTTAACCCTAAAACGTACCCCATTCATCAAACAAGCATGCAGTCAATTTAATCCTACCTGTTCAGAAAAGCCTACACATATATCAAAAAACTAGACAGCAGACTATTCAATAAAGACCCTCTTTCAAATTCGAGTGTAATTTTACTAGAGGATTTTGATTTTCTTCGATATCATCTGGCATGCTCTGT
>CAZWIP010000377.1:0-2582 GCA_964634125.1 uncultured Dehalococcoidia bacterium | reverse complement strand
CCTGGTGCTGTGGTGCCGGCGGCGGACAGGTATTGGCTGATCCGGAATGGTCGGCGGAAACCGGTATGCAGCGCATCGAAGAAGCCATGGATGCCGGTGCCCAAGCACTAGTCGTCGGTGGTTGCCCGACCTGCAACATGAATTTCGACATGGCTATCCACGGCTATGCCAACATGGCTAAGGTCTTTGGCAAAGTGGCGGAGAAAGCCCCGGTGGCCCTGAAGTTCATGGGCGCCGGACAGAAGCTGGCTTCACCGTTCATGAAGCGGAAAAAGAAGGCAGATATCGAGATTGTTGATCTGGTCGAGTTGCTCGATCAGGTTACTTAGTGAATATTCACCCTCACCCCATCCCTCTCCCTTGAGGGAGAGGGGGTGTTATATCCTTTCTCCCCCTTGGGGAGAGAGTTAGAGTGAGAGGGTTGATTATGAAAAGGGAGGAATAAAATGGAATTAATCAAAACCGATTGCGCGCTATGTGTGAACTGCTGTGGACTGGACTGCTACGTCGAAGACGGCAAACTGGTCAAAATCGAGGGGATGAAAGAACATCCCGCCAGCCATGGATTGCTATGTTCCAAAGGGGAAAAGCTGATTGAGTATCAGTATTCTCCGGATCGAATTTTCTACCCACAGAAGAAGCTCCCGGATGGCACCTGGGAGAGGATCACCTGGGATGAGGCTTATGACACCATCGCTTCCAAGTTGCTGCAGATCAAAGAGGAATTCGGACCGGAAGCCCTGGCCCTCTATTGTGGCTCGGTAGCGGTGGAGCATTTCGAGGCCTCGGCTTTCCTGCAGCGTTTCAAGGCCGCCTACGGCACGCCGAATTTCATCTCTGTTGAAGGCGGATGCTTCCGCTCTCGTATCCTTTCCCGCCAGATGACCTTCGGACGCTACACCGTCCCGGATGAGTTGGAATATACCAAACTGGCAGTTGTCTGGGGGCACAATCCTGAGGAATCGATGAAGCCCTTGGGGCAGAAAATGCGCGATCTGGTCGAAGCCGGCAAGCTGGAACTGATTGTCATCGATCCCAAGAAAATCCCGCTGGCTGACCTCGGCATGTATCTGCAGCCAAGGCCGGGCACGGACCTGGCCCTGATGCTGGCTATGGCCCACGTCATGATCACCGAGAACATCTACGCCAAAGAATTCATTGAGGAATGGGGCCACGGATTCGATAAGTTCAAGGAGCATGTCAAGCAGTACCCACCAGAGAAGGTCGCCGAGATATGCGATATCCCTGCCATCGAGATTAAGCGCGTCGCCCGCAAGATGGCTTCCACCAAAGGGATGGCCATTTACCAGGGCACAGCCACACTCGACCGGCAGATTACCAACGTTCAAAACCACCGTATGATAGGCATCCTGATGGCACTTACCGGCAATATCGACGTTCCCGGCGGCTGGATTCCGTTCCTGCCGTTCTTCACCACCGACTTGCGGCTTCCTGTCAATGACGCCAAGAAACCGATGGGCGCCGAAGAATTCCCGCTGTTCTATGAACTCTGGGGTAGACAGGTTCCCTACGGCCAGTCAATGGTGATGTCCAAGCAGGTTCTAACCGAAAAGCCGTATCCTATCAAGGCGCTCATCAGTTCCGCCGGAAATCCGGTGGTTACACTGCCGGATCCCAACAAGTTCAAGGAAGCCCTCAAGAAGCTCGATCTGCTCGTAGTCATCGATCTCTACATGAATGAAACCGCCGAGCTGGCCGATATGGTGCTTCCGGCCTGCACGTTCCTGGAGACCACTGCCATGGGCAGTTACACCGTCCAGGGTAACTACGGGCTTCCATTCGTCATGCTGCGCCGCAAAGTCGTCGAACCGCTGGGCGAGTGCAAGACCGACTGGATCATCTGGTCCGAACTGGGCCGGAAGATGGGCATGGGCGAGCACTTCCCGTGGACAACCGATGAGGAGATGCTGGACATGCTCTTCCAGCCCTCCGGCTTCACCTTTGACCATTTCAACAGTCAGCCCAATGGTTTCATGTATCGGAGCAAGGTGATCACCACCACTCCGCAGAAATTCCGCACGCCTTCCGGCAAGATCGAGATCTATTCCGATACCCTGGCCGAACTGGGGCATGATCCCCTGCCCACCTTTATCGAGCCCACAGAAAGCCCGGTCTCTACACCCGACCTGGCCAAAGAGTATCCGCTGATCCTGATGACCGGTTCAAGGGTCGAGCCATTTATTCACACCCAGTTGCGGCAGATATCGAGCCTGCGGGCCATAATCCCTGAGGCAGCGGCTGATATCAATCCCTCTACGGCAGATAAATTTGGCGTACGCGATAACGAACCGGTGAAGATTTCAACGCCGGTCGGCAGCATCAAGATGAAGGTCAAATACAATGATGGCATGAAGCTCGGTGTGATCAGCATCCCACATGGCTGGTCCGAAGCCAACGCCTGTGAGTTGGTCAATGGCGAACATCTCGATCCGATTATGGGCTATCCGGAAGATAAGGCCATTCTTTGCAAGATTGAAAGAATCTAGACAGGGCCATACTGACGCATTACAATTAGGGCCTGTTAACACTAATAGTCACTTTGTGATATAGTGGCTGTATGG
>CAZWIP010000376.1:0-2594 GCA_964634125.1 uncultured Dehalococcoidia bacterium | reverse complement strand
GGAATCGTATTGTTCGATGAGTTCGGTTCGTTCAATTGCTCTGCAAAATGCTGGCCAGTACATATCAGTCTGTGCCATTACAAACTGCATCCATTTTTCATCTTTGGTCTGATAGACATTCCAGATCGGATTAGTCACGGATTTTCTATCTGTTCGAGACATTTCCTTCCCGAAATGCAGCGCAGCTTCGATGTCAAAACCCAGCCCCCAGACTCCTACCTGATAAAGGCTAAGGTCAATCTTCTGACCCACCCCCGTTCTTTCACGTGTAAAAAGGGCCGTCCCGATAGCACCGGAAACGGCCAAAGAGACCAGATTATCTCCCAAACCAGCTCTTTGTGGGCGTGGATCTGAATTGGGTTCCGCTATTCTATCCATAATTCCGCTACGGGCCCAGAAAGCGGCATAGTCGAATCCGGGTTTCCCTTTGTCGGGTCCCTTGGTTCCATATCCGGTCAGCAGGGCATAGATTATCTTCGGATTGATCTTACTGAGTGTCTCGTAGTCACAATTAATTCTCTCCAGGAGGCTTACCTCATAATTGGTAGCGAAAACGTCTGCTTGCTCCAGCAACTTGCAGATAATGGCGTGGCTTCGTTCCTGGGTTACATCCAGGGTGATGCTTCGCTTATTTCGATTTGCGTTTTCAAACCAGACCGGGATATCTGCCCGCAAATCCTCGATCTGCATCGCTCCACGAAGTGGATCACCACCCTTGGGATTCTCGATTTTGATGACTTCTGCACCTGAATCGGCAAGTACAGCACAAGCACTGGGCAGTGCCACCATGTGACCCAATTCTATGACCTTAACACCCTCAAGCGCGCCTTTGCTCATATCATACCTCTCAACTCTGATTCTCCAAGTCAGTCACAATTTGCGAAATTGCCTCAATGATAGGAATTGCATGACCGGATTCACCAGCAACATCCTTAGCCATCTGCAAGTCTTTTCTGGGAATCCCCCAATGCGCGGGGCCGATTTTACCATCAGGATTGGTGAATTGCCAGTTCTGTACCACCCAACTGTTTCCCGTCCCTTGTTTCATAACTTCTATGAGAAGATCCTCACTTACCCCATTCTTTTTACCGAATTCAATGGCTTCACGGCATGCCAACAGGTTGTTATATAGCGCCATGTTGTTGGTAATCTTTACAACTTGTCCATTGCCTACTTCACCGCAGTGTACAATCTTTCCCATTGTCTCCAGAACAGACCGATGCCTTTCTAAGAGATCCGGGCTTCCCCCAGCCATGATTGTCAACGTCCCCGATTCCGCTCCCATCTTAGCGCCTGTCACGGCAGCATCAAGAACATCTACGCCCTTTTCCTTGCCCAACTTCGCCAGTTTCTTTACAAATGATGGGAGAACGCTACTCATGACGATGATTGTGGAGCCAGGATTGGCACCTTCCATAACACCGTTTGGGCCCAGAATCACGCTTTCCGATTGAGCCGTATCCCGAACCATGGTAATAACTGTGTTTGACGCCGCAGCCACTTCTTTGGGAGTACCCACTGCTTTCGCACCTGATTGAACTAATTCATCAACAGCAGCCGGCACCACATCAAAGACCGTTAGCTCGTGTCCATGCGAGAGGATTCGCTTGGCCATTGGTTTTCCCATTTCCCCGAGGCCAATAAATCCAACTTTTTCCGTCACTTTTCAACCTCCTTACTCGAGAGATATCTCTATTTCGCGATAGGACTTGGTGAGGGTACTGCTATTTACCAGGTTTGTTCCGCTTTTTTATGAGTTCCACAACTCGCTTGGCGCCTTCGGCGCAGCCGGTGGTACCGATATATCCTGTTGAATGGACTCCATCGCCAACATCGTATAAATTCTTGATGTTGTTCTCACGAGACATGAAGTATGCCGGCCCTTGCCAGGTCCAGCCTTCCGGCATATCTGAATCGACGTTGCGTACGTCCATCTTGACGACCTTGCCATGCCTCTCGAAATCAGGGAAACACTCCTTGATATCCTGCATGCACAAGCGCTTCTCCTCCTCGATATCTACCGGTGCCAGCGTGGATGGTGGAGATGCAGCGATATAAAGCAGGTGCATTCCCTTTGGCGCCAGTTCGGGGGCAGTGTTGGTTAGGGGAGCGCCACCAGTGAGTCTTCGGCATCCGATAAAATAACTGCCGCCAGGTTCCCCATTGGGCAAACACAATGGCTTATCACTTGCCAAATGAATAAGAGTAACGGGGATCGGACGGTGCTTGACACGAATGTCTTCAAGATGCGGTTCGCTGAAGTTTTCTTCGCCAGCCAGAACCGTCGTCATTTTTGGACCGAGGTTACTGATCACGACCTGCGCTGGAATTTCAACTTCTTCGCCATCAGGAATACCTTTTATACCGCTTATCAACAGGCTTACCTTTCTTGGTTAGTATTTTCGTCACTTCGCTATCGACCCATACGTCACCATTCTTTCTAACCACCTTGGCCAATTCCTCCATATTCTCCACGTTTCCGTTGGGGGAAAGGCCCACATCAGTCATGCCACGCATGCAGGACATGAAATGGAAAAACTGTGTGGCAGCGATCTCGTATGAATGGGCTACCAAAACACCAATGCAGATAGTAT
>CAZWIP010000375.1:0-2621 GCA_964634125.1 uncultured Dehalococcoidia bacterium | reverse complement strand
TCAGTCCTGCAAAGGGATATGTCTTAAACACCCGATCATCTACATGAAATGGCTGTGAACCCATTGACACCAGCACCCTTGACTTTTCAGGTGGTAAAATAATTCGGGGAATCCTCAACTATCAGGAACCTCTAATTTTGAGTGCTATAGAAACAAGGAGGTTTACAAATTGGAAATAGAATATTACGAGGACCTCGTACTTCATAAAAAAACAGGGGTTGGCACATATACGACAAGCAGGAAAGAAATGATCGAGTTTGCCAAGAAATGGGATCCCCAGCCTTATCATTTGGATGAGGAGGTTGCTCAAGCTTATCCCAGTGGAGAACTAACGGCGCCATCAGGGTATACGCTGGGTATAACTACTTTATTGCTCGCTCGTATGAGTCCCCCCAGAGTAGCAATTCTTGCTAATCTGGAGCATGAGCGAACCAAATTTCCAGTAGCCGTTCATTCCGGTGACCAACTTACTATGACAATGGAACATCTTGAAAAACGAGAATCACAAAGCAGACCGGACTGCGGTATTGTTCGCACTTCAATGGAAGTCAAGAACCAGCATGGACAGATCGTGTTAAATTATGTGGCAATTGGTTTGGTAGCGAAACGCCCAATTTGATCACCTTAAATGCTCCTTATTATTGAAAGAAGCCGAGCAACAACTTATACAACTCCGGAGATTATGATGGAACTGGCTTATTTTGAAGATATCGAGATTAGAGAGAAGAATGTCGTTGTCCAGGGAAAATGTCAGGGTTTAGTGTTCAGCGATTTTGTCAGTAGAGTTATGGATATACCATTACGAATCCCTCCTTTGGTGCAGGTTGTGCGGGCAGGGAATGCTGAGGATCATCATTATTAATTTCTTTGTCTAGCGATCCCCAATTCGCATCCAGCAGACGCTTGAGGGTGGCGTAGCCGATGTTCAGTTCTCTGGCTGCCTGTCGTCGGGAGATGCCCCCTTCCCCGATGCGGCTCACCACCTCCTGGAAGCGTTGCCAAAATCCCTCCCGCTCAATCACTTTCGGTCTCCCAATGCGCTTCCCTTCAAGCCGTGCCCGCTCCATTCCTGCCAATACCAGATCCCGATGGGCACGCTTCTCTGCAATTGGGTCATACAGTGCCTCCTCTGCCAGTTTGGCCCAACCTCCATGGGCATGATAGGCATCGACGGAAGCACGGAGTTCGGCAGCGAGAGGAGGTGCTTCCTCCGGAGTTAGGATCTTTCCCCGACACGATACCAGCAGGCGACCATCCAGACGTTCCTGCACCTCGACCCGGGTTCCAGCGTAGCTGGTTCGCTCCGTCCCGGGGAAGAGTTGAAGGGTTCGCCCGTGGTACCGCACCGTATTATCCCTGGCCACACGTCGCTTCTCCTTAGTGCAGAGCACTCCATCGATGTCCAGCCCAGGGTCTACCGGACGATAGGCAAGCTCCGGTTGAGCTGCCGGTACACCGAAGCGCTCGTTGAAACGGGGCAGGAATGATTCGAGGATGCGGTTGGCTTCAACCAGCGTACTGGCACCGGCCAGGCGCAGTTCAGCCACCAATCGGTCCTGAAAGGTGCCGTTGGCTCGTTCCACCCGTCCTTTGGCCTCCGGGCTGTGGGCAAACACGTGCGTAATCCCCAGCTCACGCATGGCCCGGCCAAACTGGGTCGGCTTTCTGTTATCGTTGGTAGACGATTCCAGGTTATCCCTTGTGGGACGCGGGTTACGGAACACGATGTGACGATCGCTGTATAATGCCAACGGAATGCCATGTTGTTTGATAACACCTGTCATCAAGCGGAAATAGTTCTCTGTGTCCTCCTGATCCGAGAACAGGGCATAGGGAGCGGTGCCGGTAGCATCATCCACCGCTAAAAGCAAAGTGCACCATGGTCCTCGCTCTTCCAGCCAGCGATGGTGACTGCCGTCCACTTGCAGGAGCATCCCTTCCTGAGGCATGCGCACCCGTCGGCAGCGATGGCGCGGCGATCGACGGTGTCGGGGACTGGGGAGTCCGGCTTCCACCAGTAAGCGCCGCACAGTGGAGCGGGATAGCACCACACCCTCTCGCTCTGCCAGAAGCTCGGTCAAGTGCGTGTGGTTGACTCCCGTGTAACGCTCGCGCGCCAGGTCGACGACCTTCTCCTGTACCATCGGAGAGGTGGTATTAACCGGTCGACTCCCCCGATTTCCGTGACTCAGCGCTTTGGCTCCATGCCTCCGATATGCTGCAAGGATTCGCCAGGCATGACGTTCACTTAATCCCAGGATATAAGCCGCTTCCCTCACCCCCATCCACCCCTCCAATACCATATTCAATGTCTGTAATCTTCCTTGTTCTTTCTGTGTCAATGTCAATCCTTCCATGACTGACATTTTCCCTGATCAGTTAACTACTGACAAGATTGTAGAACATCAACAAATACTGGTTAAAATCAAGTGGTTTCGGAGCACTTTTTACGTTTGAGTAATGCTCCAAAAGGACTTGTTTTTGATTAAAAGAGAGACGCATTCACCCTCCGATACATGTGACTTGCCATAGACGGGTTCATGCTGGAAACGGTTCTTGGAATTTTCTTATAGGGCTATCCCTTTCGTTGGACTACCTACTACATGTTGTGTTTGGGGTTT
>CAZWIP010000374.1:0-2633 GCA_964634125.1 uncultured Dehalococcoidia bacterium | reverse complement strand
ATGGTTTCTCCTGGAGTGTGTTGTCGCCTGGAATCTGTATCGGTAGCCTTGGATGTATCGATTCTCTATTCCTTATCCTGACCTTCATCAAGGTCGTCATCATCACCCAAGATTATATCCTCCACGATTCTTTGAGCATCCTTGCGAGTGCCATCAGGAGGCATCCGCTCCATCACCTTTTCCCGCAGTTTTTCCGCGAGGTCACTGTCTTTATTGTCTGTCATCGCTATTGCTCCATCTCGAAATTCTGCCCATTATCAGCATCACATAGCAATCTGTAAAATTCGTATCAAACCACATCCATCAGGTGATGAGAACGAATCGTATGAGTAATGGTAAATGGTCTTTTATATTGATATTGTGTCGTTTGTTGAAATAGAATTTAGTATGATAGAATTATTGTATTGTAGTCAATTGTTATTGTAGCGATCAGAATCACCAGACCGGACAAGTTTAGAACACTGGCTTGTAGTTCATAACGGCTTTATATTCTCGTTCCATCGTCTCTCGTAAAACAGATTCATAACCTGTTTCAACAATGACGCTGTCATACGGTCCGGACGATAAATTCCGTCAGATTATATTTCGCAGTTTACAGGTCAAAAAGCGACAATTTGATATAAAGCTTTGTGTCTGTTGTGTCTACAGGAAATCATCTCCTAATATTTCCCCTATAAGTAATCGCCACTAGGTGCTGTGTATGGCGTATGTGGTCTAGTGTGTATTGTATGCTATTGAGTTGATATGGATCTAGTTTATGAAGAATCTAGCTGATAGCTTCTGCACTTTAGCTGTATTGTCTACATTGAGATATTCTAGTTCTTTCAAGATATTCTTGTACTTGATTATTGTAGCTCTGGAAGTCTTTAGCCAGCCAGCTATAGTTGAATCAGTTTCCTTGATTCGCCTTTTTCGAAACTGCTGTTCAATCAGAATTCTCAGCCAGAGAATGAGAGCCGGTCCCAGTTCCTTGAACATCTCTTTGTCAATGAAATCTGTATAGACCGTGAAGCATCGTTTTGATTCGGATTCAGTCGATCTGGTGGAAAGCATCTTTGTTAATGATTGTATTTTATCGTCCAGACCGGCCTTGTTGCCGTGGTCGTATGTGAGCAGAGGCAGGAACTCATCCGCATCATAGAAATATTTTTGTTGATGATTCTTTGAGCCGAGCAGGCTTGGAACGGCATATTCTTCAAGCGTCATGTCCGGCTTGAACAATACCTCTCTTTTGTCTGGACTGCCGGTTGAGAGGTGCGATACGTGCACCGGTTTATCGGTTCTCTTTTGGATCTCTTTTGCATATGATACCAGCTGATTTAAGGAGAATCCGCTGATGGAATTAGAAACATCTTTAAGCTTGTCCGCCGGATCTTCTCCCGACTTCATCCCACCGAGATAATGGACATCGCCTCCGATTTCACCCGCTATCTGTTTGATCGCTTTCTGACCGGCCTCGTCCCAGTCGAATGCCACAATGAAGTTTTTCACGCCGAGCTGTTTCAGGACTATTTGATTCTCCTGACCAAGATTCGTGCCCAGCGTCGAGACAACAATCGGTTTGTCATTATCCTGCAACAGCCGGTAGAATGCGAAATAATCGAATATGCCCTCTACCAGAATTATTGTTTGATAATGTTTGATGTGCCGGGAGGCCTTGTCGATTCCGTAAAGCCAGCCCCTGGTATTGATGTCCGTATCCTTCGAGAACTGCTTTATCCAGTGGATACCGCGATTATCCGGGCGCCGGCCGATAAAGCCATGAACCTTCCCATTGATGTCATGGATTGGAAACACAATTCTTCCAGCGAAATAGTCGGCATAGTTTCCGGTAAACATATCCGTGCTGGTGAAATCGATATATCTTTTGTAAAACATGGACCCTTTGGCTGAATCATCATTCAACAGTCGGAACAGACCTGCTCTACAAAAGCTGTTAAACCGGGTGTGATCGGTAAGGAACCTTTTCAGGAACCTCCCCAGAAGCGCCCTACCGGCATATCTCTCATCTGCCAATGCTGGGGCATAGCCAATATTAAATCGTTCGATCTGGGCGCTATTTAGGCCTCTCTTTCGGAGATAATCAAAGGTATTCTTAAATTCAGTAGGATTATCTATCAATAATCGGTTGTAATAGTCACTAGCTTCACCTAATGCGGTCTGGACAGTAGGGTCGATGGATTCCGGCTGATCAATTGTGACCGGCTCATCCGGTTCATCATCTTCCTCTGCCGAGTATCTGTTCTTGTCATGGAAAACAAAATCCTTAACGCCCATATACTCTGCAAATGTCTTTTGAGCATCTCTGAACCTGCACTTATTCCTGATCATGATAATGTCATAGATGTCCCAATCGCCACTGCAGGCTCCAAAACAACGGAACCGCACCTCATCTTTACCATTCACATAGATCCGAAACGAATCCTTGTTGTCGTGATGGAATGGGCAATAAGTGCTGTATCGGTTCTTGCCTGTTTTCTCAAAATCCAGATTCAAAATGCTTTCAGCGAAATTGACGATGCTGTCTATGTATTTTACGGATTTCAAATCCTGGTGCGTTACCATAACTGCCTCATAGTGTCGCGTCCCGGTTTTTTTGAGATTGACAGCCCGCATGAAGCAAGATTCAGAAT
>CAZWIP010000373.1:0-2633 GCA_964634125.1 uncultured Dehalococcoidia bacterium | reverse complement strand
GGGCAGGCCAGAATATCAAGAAGTTCCTGACTGATAGCCATGATTTCCTCCGTTTGGTTTATATTACTCATATTCTTCGGGGACTTCGTGGTAAAAACAAATTGTTATCATAAATTATATTCATAGCAAACAATAGCAGAGGTTGTAAAAGTAAATTTGTTATATTTTCCTTGAAATTTGGCCAATTATATCATAACCACATAAAATCAATAGAAAAATATTTTATATCAGCAGATATGACGTCTCTTAGTTTCAATACAACCCAAGTCAGTGGGAGAAGGATATGAAAGTCTTTAAGAATTGGGCTGTTGTTTTAGCGATATTTCTGTTTTTTGTCGCTGTGCTTTCCTGCGGAAAGGGAGAAGATAGCCGGAAAGTTGATCTTGATAAAAGAGCCTCGGATATCAGCCGATTAGTAAAAACAACAGACATGAAAAAGAGCTTAACATTCTGTTTTGACCGTCGTCTTCATCCCAGTGAAGTTGACCACATCGAGTGATAAACGCGACATTGAGCAATGTTACAAAAACGGCGCCAGCAGCTACATCATCAAACCGGCGAGCTTTTCCGGATTCATGGAGGCCATCCAGCGCCTCAAGGATTACTGGTTTGAGATCGTCGTGTTTCCAAAGTAAGGAGGATGAATATGGATAAGCACTCGATAAAGATCCTGATCGTGGGTGACAGTCCGGAAGACCGGGAAACTGTCCGGCGGTCACTGAAAAAGGATCCTCAGTGTAAACACACGTTTTTTCAGGCTGATACCGGAGAGGAAGGTCTCGAGTTGTGCCGATCCGAAAAGATTGACTGCGTGTTGCTTGGCTACAGATTGCCGGACATGGACGGGTTTGAGGTCATGGCGGAGTTGGTAGAAGGGGAAAAGCAGATTTCGCTACCGATTATCTTTTTTACGGGGACAGGGGATGAAGAAGTGGCCGTGAAGGCCTTGAAGGGCGGAGCTGCAGACTGTCTGGTCAAGGATCATCTGACTGCTGATCTTCTGGCCAGAACGATTCGATACGCGATAGAGAGCAAACGAGCGGAGGAGGAACTGAGGCGATACCATGAACACCTTGAAGAGATGGTAGAAGAGCGCATCGCTGACCTAAAAAAGACGAATATGCAGTTGCCGCAGGAAATAGTAGAGCGCAAGCAGGCGGAGGAGGAGTTCCTCCTCCATAGTAAAATCATTGAGAACATGGCCGAAGGTGTATATTTGATTAGAACAAGTGATGGCATGATTGTTTATACTAATAAAAGGTTTGAAGACATGTTCGGTTACGGTACTGGAGAACTTGTCGATAAGCACGTGAGTATTCTTAGTGCGCCGACAGAAAAAGATCCAGAAGCAATTGCTAATGAAATCATTCAAGTTCTCAAAGAAAAGGGGACTTGGAGTGGTGAGGTTCACAATATCAAAAAAGACGGGACCCCATTTTGGTGTCGTGCGAATGTTTCTATCCTTGATCATCCAAATTACGGTAAAGTTTGGGTATCGGTACACGAAGACATCACCGAGCACAAGAGGGCAGAGGAACAAATCCTATGGCGAAGCAAGGTGTTGGACGGGGTCAACATGGTGCTTCGGGAGGCATTGATCTGTGACAGGGATGAAGATATTGCCCGCACATGCCTGGCTGTGGCCGAAGAGTTAACTGATAGCAAGCTCGGTTTTATCGGCGAGCTGAATGCATCTGGTCGTTTTGATACCATTGCGATGAGCGACGCAGTATGGGATGCCTGTAAAATCCCGGATTCAGAAGCTTCAGTGTTAATTAAGGACATGGAAATACGCGGGATCGATAGATCGGTCCTCAGAGAGGAAAAATCCCGGATAGTCAACGATCCCACCTCCCATCCTGACCGAGTCGGCGTTCCCTATGGCCATCCGCCAGTGACCTCTTTCCTGGGAGTTCCATTGAAACATGTGGATAGTACTATCGGCATGATCGGTCTGGCTAACAAAGAATCAGGCTATACCTTGACTGATCAGGAAGACATTGAATCGCTATCCGTTGCTTTTGTAGAGGCAATAGGCCGCAAGCGGGCCGATGAAGCTCTCCAAAGGGAAACAGAAAAATTTCGAATTCTGGTTGAAGAATCTCCGCTTGGAGTGTCTTTATTTGATAAGGATGGCTATTACAAATACATCAACCCCAAATTCGTTGAGATTTTCGAGTATACCCTGGAGGATATTCCTACAAGGCAAGAATGGTTTACAAAGGCTTTTCCTGATCGAAAATATAGGGATCAAGTGATTTCCACCTGGACCAGCGACCTGAAAGAATCAAAACATGGCGAAGCCCGGTCCCGGACGCTTACTGTGACATGCAAAGATGGCTCAAAAAAAGTTATCCACATCACTGCAGTTACAATGGAGACGGAGAATGAATTTGTCATTTATGAGGACATTACTGAACAAAACAAGCTCGAAACTCAACTCCGTCAGGCCCAGAAGATGGAGGCCATCGGCACTCTGGCCGGCGGCGTTGCCCATGACTTTAACAACCTGCTGACCGTCATCATCGGTAATGCCCAGCTTGTATTGATGGATGCCGGCAAGGATGAATCCTTACGTAAGAAAATAGAAGAGATCGAGAAAGCCGGGGAGAATGCGGTATCTCTTACCCGAC